>JBMNNX010000124.1:0-18153 GCA_050942745.1 Myxococcales bacterium | reverse complement strand
AGCCACAGGTGCGTCCACCAAAATGCCCGGCACCACCGTAATTGCCCGAGGACTCGAACGAGTCCTAGATGCCGCGCAAATCATTGAAGCGCTGCGCGCGTCCGGGAAAATGCGATGAATGGCAAGCCGCGGGGCGGGGAGGGGGCTTCGTCGGGGCTCGCGCGCGCTCAATCGGGGAGGCGCGGGGGAGCTGTTAGTTAGGAGCGTAGAGGCGACCAGCGGGAGCCTCGGAGTCGAGGGACTCGCGGATTCGCCTCCCAAACCTGATTTGGACGAGAACCTCCCACCACTCGCCCGTGGATCCGGCCACTTGCGGATTCGGGTATTTCGCGCGGAACGAACTCTGGGGCGCGAGCCCCGGACCCGCGCGGCCGAGTTCGAGGCAATCGGAAAACCGGAGGCACTACCGCAACTTGGCTCCCTCATGATCCCGGCGCCTTCGCCACGCGCAGGCGAAGAAGCCGTCGGTGCCATGGATGTGGGGAAACAGACGCATCGCGCCGTCGGGGCAGAGCGGGCCGGCAAAGCCCGGCGGTGGCTGGGCCGGTTCGAAGCCCGGGTGAGACTGCTGAAACCGCGCGGCCACCTCCTCGTTCTCCCCGCGGTTGATCGTGCAGGTGGCGTAGACGAGCCGGCCGCCGGGCCTGACGTATCGGGCCGCGCGCTCGAGGATGGCGTGCTGCAGCTCGGGAAAGGCCGCGACGTCGTCCGGGCGGGTCCTCCAGCGCGAGTCCGGCCCCCGGCGCAGCGTGCCGAGCGACGAGCAGGGCGCGTCTACGAGCACGACCTCGGCCGGCTCGAGCTGCTCCGGGAGCGCCCCCTGCGGCTCCATTGCCAGCGGGCGGACGATGCTCGCACCGGCGCGCGCGAGCCGAGGACGCATGTCGGCGAGCCTCTGCTCGTTGACGTCGAGCGCCCAAAGCTCGCCTTGATCGCGCATCAGCGCCGCGAGCGCGAGCGTCTTGCCCCCGGCGCCCGCGCAGAAGTCGATGCAGCGCTCGCCCGGCCGTGGCGCCGCAAGCTGCGCGATGAGCTGGCTGCCCTCGTCCTGGATTTCGAACAGCCCCTCGCGCCAGGCCTGGCTGCCGAAGACGTTGGGCCGGCCGGAGAGGTGCAGGCCGTCGGGTGACCAGCGGGCTGGCGAGGCGGCGATGCCCTCCTGCGCCAGCCGCTCGACGAGCTCGTCGCGGCTGCAGCGCAGGGTGTTGGCGCGCGCGGTAATCGGCCCCGGCCGGTTCATCGCCTCCGCCAGGCGATCGGCCTCGGGCGCCCCAAGCTGCTCGATCCACAAGTCGGCCAGCCACCGCGGAAGCGAGCGCTCGGCGGCGAGCCGATCGACCGGCTCCGACGGCCAGCTCCCCGCCGCGGCCAGGTGGGAGACCTCACCCTCGCTCAGCCCCGAGGCGCTGGCGGCTTCGGGCACCTCGGCTCGCTCCTGATCGATCAGATAGGCGGCGAGCAGCCAACGGTGGCGCGCGGCCTCGCCGGCTCCGGCCTGCGGGATCAGGTGCTCGAGGCGCGCGCGAAAGCAGGCGATGCCGAGCACGCGCCGGGCGACCGCGGCGCGCTCGGCCGAGCCCAGCTCGCGGTGCGCTCGCAAGGTGCGCTCGAGGACGCGCTCGGCAGGCTTCTGCTCGTCGAAGATGCCGGCGAGGGCGCGGAGAACGAGGTCGCGGACAATCTCGCTACGCACCTCTCGCGCCCCACCGCAGGCGCGCCCACGTCTGCTTCAGTCTCGAGAGCCCGACCTTGGCCGCGTCCCACGCTCTATCCCAGGCGGCCATGATCACCGCGCAGCCGGCGAGCAGCAGGGGGCCGAGGGTGAAGGTGTCGGCGAGCGAGAGGCTCTTGCTCAGCTTGTGGACGAGCCCCGGTATCCCGGGCGCGCCGTAGAGGAAGACGAGGTGCGCGACGTAGACCGAGAGCGCGTTCGACGAGACGCTCTTGAGCCACGCGGGCGAGCGGGCCGCGCCGAGCAACAGCGCCATCGCCGCGAAGATGAGCCAGGCGCTCCCCGCCCGCGACATGAAGAGCGCGGGGTCGGCGACCCAGTAGGTCGAGCTCTGGAGGCGCGCGGGATCGAGCAGGCGCATCAACGCGCTCGCTCCGAGCATCGCCAGGCCCCCGCCGCCGAGCACCAGGCCTAGCCGGCGGGCAGAGCGCGAGAAGAAGGCGGTGTCGAGCCACAGCCGGCCGAGCGTCGCGCCGATGAAGAAGTGGGCGAGGTAGGGGAAGATCGGAAACAGCGACCCGTAGCGCGTCCTCACCAGCATCTCGAGCGGCAGCGGCAGCGCCGCGGTCGAGGCGGCGACCGCCGGGGTGAGCAGCACGGTGCCCAGGGCGACCGCCGCCGCGGCGAGGGTGAACCTCCGACGGGTGCGCGTCAGCGCGATGAGTAGATAGGCGACCAACAGCGAAACCGCGACGCACTGCAGCACGCCGGCGCGCAGCACGTAGCGCCACTCCTCGGTCGTGAAGTCGAAGGGGAAGACGCCGGTGCGCCTCGACCAGCGCGGCATCTGGATGAACGTCCCGATCAGCAGCAGGGAGCCGACCCGCCGCAAGCGCTTGAGGAGCAGCTTGCTTGGCCGGCCGTAGTCTTCCCACCTCGAGTCGCTGGCGACCATCACCGCGAAGCCCGAGAGCATGAAGAACAACGGCGCGGTCAGCCCGCGCAGCAGCCAGTAGCGCTGGAAGAAGCCTGTGTGCTTGGCCGCTTCGACCAGCAGGTTGTCCACCACGTGCGCCTGCACCATCAGCAGCATCGCGAGCGATCGGGCCGCGTCGACGAAGGCGAGCCGGGGGCGGGAGGGCAGCGTCTGCACGGTACTTGACACGCCGCGATTTTGCCCGAGCGCCGCGGCGGTGGATAGGACCCGCCTTTCGAGCGGCTGGAGGCTGCAAGCGGCCGCGCGCTTCCCTAGCTAGATTTCCAATGGCATGCTGCCGCGCCCCGCGGGCAGGCCGGCATGCCTGCGGAGGCCGGAAGCAGCGGGCGCTCGACGATGTTGGTCGGGGGCTCGGGAATCGTGGTGTCGCACAGATCGGCGCAGGGAGGGCGGGCCGTCGCCAGGGCGGGCCCAGGGGCTCAGAGAGACTCCGGGAACGAGCCCGCGGCGCGCGCGCGGGGCGGGCAAAGTTTGGACTGACTCGATTGGGGCGGTTGTTTATCTTGAGCTATGAGTCGCCTGCATCGGCCGGACTCCGGTGACGTTTCTAGGAGCTACTTTGGACAAGCGTGACGCTCATACCCTCTGCTGCTCCTTCTGCGGCAAGTCGCAGAAGGAGGTGAAGAAGCTCATAGCCGGCCCCACGGTGTACATCTGCGACGAGTGCATCGGGCTGTGCAACGACATCATTGCCGAGGAGATCGACCGCGAGGAGCAGAAGGACACCAAGCTCCGGGTGCCCAGGCCCTCGGAGATCAAGGCGGCGCTCGATGAGTACGTCATCGGCCAGGACTACGCGAAGAAGATCCTCGCGGTCGCGGTCCACAACCACTACAAGCGCATCGAGTCCAGGGTCTCGCTCGACGACGTCGAGCTGCAGAAGTCGAACATCCTGCTGCTCGGGCCGACCGGCAGCGGCAAGACGCTGCTCGCCCAGACCCTTGCGCGCCTGCTCAACGTCCCCTTCACCATCTCCGACGCGACCTGCCTGACCGAGGCCGGCTACGTCGGCGAGGACGTCGAGAACATCATCGTCAACCTGCTGCAGGCCGCCGACCACGACATCGAGCGGGCGCAGCGGGGCATCGTCTACATCGACGAGATCGACAAGATCGCGCGCAAGAGCGAGAACCCCTCCATCACCCGCGACGTCTCCGGCGAGGGCGTGCAGCAGGCGCTGTTGAAGATCATCGAGGGCACCGTCGCCAACGTGCCGCCCAAGGGCGGGCGCAAGCACCCGCAGCAGGAGTTTCTGCAGATCGACACGACGAACATCCTCTTCATCGTCGGCGGCGCCTTCCACGGCCTCGATCAAATCATCGAGCGGCGCCTGGGGGCCCGGCAGCTCGGTTTCGGCGCCGACACGAACAGCCGCAAGGACCGCAGCCTCTCCGAGCTGCTGCGCGAGACTCAGCCCGAGGACCTGCTCAAGTTCGGCATGATCCCCGAGTTCATCGGCCGCCTGCCGGTGGTCGCCACCCTCGACGAGCTCGACGAGAAGGCGCTGGTGAGCATCCTCACCGAGCCGAAGAACGCGCTCGTCAAGCAGTACAAGAGGCTGCTCGAGCTCGACGGGGTGAACCTCAAGTTCACCGACGGCGCGCTCAAGGCCATCGCCTCCGAGGCGGTGCGTCGCAAGACCGGCGCCCGCGGCCTGCGCGGCATCCTCGAGGCGGCGATGCTCGACGTGATGTACGACATCCCTAGTCGCAAGACCGCGCGCGAGGTCGTCATCAGCGAGGACGTCATCCTCAAGGGCGAAAAGCCGCTGGTGGTCGTCGAGAAGAACGCGCAGTCGGCATAGCGGAAGAAGGGCGGACCGACGCCCGGTCAGCCCGAGCGTAGGCCGAGCTTGCGAGGCCGAAGTCGAGGGCCCGCCACGGAATCGACCAGGCCTTCGACTCCGCTGCCGACGCAAGCGTCGGCAGCTACGCTCAGGCCGAACGGTGCATGGCGTCCCCGGTCGCGCCGAGCGTAGCTTCCCGCGGAACGCCGGAAGCGGAGTCGAGGGGCCGCTCGGGGTTCGAAGAGGCCCTTCGACTGCGCTCCCCCCGCTTGCGCGACGGCAGCTACGCTCAGGGCGAACGGTGCGGTCAGCCCGAGCGCTCACGCGAATCCGGCGACTTGCTTCAGACGCGATTTGCCGAATCGGACGACGCAGCGGCGATATCGCGGCGCGATTTGCCGGCTGAGGCGGGTGGGGACGGAAAATCGCGCCGCGATTTCGTCGCCCGGTCGAAGTGGCGGCCAAATCGCGACTCGATTTCGGCGCTCATGCCGGCCGAATCGGCAAATCGCGCCGCGATTCTTTCGCTGGGCCGGAGATGTGGCGAAATCGCGGCTCGATTTCGGGGCTCGAGCCGGCCAAGCCGGCAAATCGCGTCCTGACTCTCGGTCCTTGCCACCCAAACGGGGGCCTTTCGCGTCTCGAGCTCGTTGGCGGCGGACAGACTGCGGCGAGGTCGGGCCCTGATGCGGCCACGGAACCAAGTCCCAGTCTCATTGGTCTGCACGGCTCGAGTCCCCCACGCGCCCTCACCCGTCGCTCGCGACGCCTACCCGAAGTGCTGCCGGAGGAACTGCAGCGTCGTCTCGTCGCGGAGCTTGCAGACGATGTGCTGGTTGGAGAAGGCGCCGGCGAATCGCTTGCTCTCGCTTTCGGGGAAGGTCCGATCCCACTTCACGCCGACCACGTACTCGGCGAGCTTGTCGTCATCGGCGTCGCGGGCAAGGTTCGGCTGCCGCAGTTCAAGCTCGAGCAGCGGCTTACCATCGACGCGGAAGTCCTTCGCCTTCACCACAGCGTGGGTCACGGTGCCCGAGCCGACGTAGCCCCTTTCAGGCAGGTAGGCGTAGATACGATCGCCTACGTTGAGCTTGCGGAGCTGATCGGAGTACTTGCGGCCATGCCCGGCAGCCACGAAGCCGAATCGACGGCAGTCCTCCCAGCTGCGGAATTGAGTTCTCTCGTCGACGTTGACGTACCAGGCTCCCGTCCACGGCGCCTTTGTGCGAGCCTCCGAGCGCTCTCGGACCTCCTCCTGATCCATCAGCCAGTTCGCGACGAGGTACTCGGTCGAGCCGTCGCAGAAGACCTGGAAGAAGGCCGTGTTGATCTGCAGGCCGTGCTGTTCGGCGAGGTACTGGACGATCCGCTCGGACGAATCGTCGAGCTCGCTGGCGACGATCACGAGGCTCTGGATGGAGTTGAGGTTTTCGGGAATCTGCGAACCGAACCGTTCACGAAATGCGTCGGCGAGTCGCAGGTTGCGGACAGCGAGATAGCGGTCGGCGATGTCGTGGATCTCGCGCGGCGTGAGCTTGCAGGCCCAGCTGCCGTAGTCGAGAACCTGGGCCACCACGTCACGGGGCGTGCGGTCGCGCTTGAGCTCGAGGATGACGACATCGCCGCTCCGGTTGATGCCGAGTAGGTCGATGATGCCTCCAAAGTCCGTGCGTACCTGGCGGCCGATCAGGAGGAGATCGAGTCCGAGAAGCTCCGGATCGCGCTCGAGCCATTCCTCGAGCCGCTGCTCGCGGTCGAGCTTGCTGGGGTCCAGGGGACGCAACGTTGGACCGTCCACTCGCCACATTCTCGTTGCCATGATCTCCCTCTGGTGAAGGACTCCGAATACCAAACGGCTACAGACGAAGCGACCGATGGCACCCTTCCGCAGCAAGGACACGACGGCCAACGCGGGTTGGTTCCCATGCGATTCCTCCATCGGACCCAATCGGCGAGATTTTGAGGAAGCCTGCTCCCTACCAAGCGGGAGCGGCAGTTTGGGTCCGGGCGCACCGTGGCGAGCAGGGAATCTCGCGTAGTGCGTGAGATGGAAGGCGGACCGTCGGCCGAGGGTCGCGGCGGGCCCTCGCCGCGACAGCCCCTCTCGCCCGCCCGCCCGCGTCCGGAGTTAGCGAATGCCACATCGCGAACGATGGGCTAACCTGCTGCCGCTCCGACTCGTCGCGCCCCCTCGCTCGGAGCCCGAAGCCCGCGAGCCTACCCAATGCCGCACTTCTCGAGACAGCTCCTGCTCGCCCTGTCCATCGCCCTGGCGGCTGGCGCCTGCCGCGAGCGCGCTCCCAAGCCTTCAATCAAGCTCGAGCCCTGTCGCCTCGAAGGCTACCCGGGCTCGGCCCGCTGCGGCGTCCACGAGGTCTACGAAGACCGCAAAGCGATGCACGGCCGGCGCCTGGCGCTCGATGTCGCGGTCATCCCCGCCCACGCCAGAAAGGCGAGGGCCGAGCCGCTCTTCGTGCTGGTCGGCGGGCCGGGGCAGGCCGCCACCCGCGCCGGCCCGGCGCTCGCCGCGGGGCTCGCCGAGGTCAGCCGGAGCCGCGACATCGCCCTCGTCGATCAGCGCGGCACCGGCGGCTCGCACGCGCTCGACTGCACGCCCGCCGACTACGACCCGGACGAGATCCGCTTCGACGATCTGCTGCCCGAGGGCGAGATGGCGGCCTGCCGCGAGCGCCTGGAGGCGGACTTGCGCCTCTACACCACGCCGATCGCCGTCGAGGACCTCGACGAGGTCCGGGCCGCGCTCGGCTACGAGAAGATCAGCCTCTGGGGCGGCTCCTATGGGACACGCCTCGCGCTCGAATTCCTGAGGCGCAAGCCGGACCGGGTGCGCTCGGTGGTCCTCGACGGCGTCGCGCCGGCGACCATGCGCCTGCCGCTCTCCTTCGGCCGCGACGGGCAGCGCGCGCTCGACTTGCTCTTCGAGGCCTGCGAGGCCAACGAGGCCTGCCGCGCCTCGTACCCGGATCTCGGCGCGAGGCTCGACGGCTTGCTCGAGCGGCTTGAGGCCGAGCCTGCTCAAGTGCGCCTGGCTCATCCGCGCAGCGGCCGGCCGATTGAGGTCAGGGTGCGGCGCCAGGACTTCGTCCTCGGCCTCCAGAAGCTGCTGTACGCCCCGACGCTCTCCTCGCTGCTCCCGGAGACCATCGCCCGCGCGGCCGAGGGCGACCTTGCGCCGTTCATCGCCCAGCTCAGCGCGCTCTCGAACAATCGCGGCGGGCGGCTCGCCGCCGGCCTGCTGGTGTCGATCACCTGCACCGAGGACGTCGCCTTCTTCGACGAGCAGGAGGCCGCGCGCGAGGCCGCCGGGGCCTTCCTCGGCGACGGCTACGCGAAAGCCTTCCTGCGCGCCTGCAAGAGCTGGCCTCGCGGCGAGCTGCCCGGCGACTTCCACACCCCGGTCGCCTCCGAGGCCCCGGTGCTCATCCTCTCGGGCGCGCTCGACCCGGTGACCCCGCCGTCCTGGGGCGAAGAGGTCGCGCGCACGCTGCCCAACGCGCGCCACATCGTCGTCCCTGGCGCGGGCCACGGGGCGAGCCTGGTCGGCTGCGTCCCGCGCCTCATCGCCGAGTTCCTCTCCCGCGGGCCCGCCGGCCTCGACGCAAGCTGCGCCGAGCGGCACGAGCGCCCGCCGTTCTTCCTCGACTTTGCGGGGCCGCAGCCGTGATCCAGACCATCGGGCTCCAGAAGCGCTTCGGCGCGAAAGTCGCGGTGGCCGACGTGAGCTTCGAGGCCGCCGACGGCAAGGTGACGGGCCTGCTCGGGCCCAACGGCGCGGGCAAGACGACGACGCTGCGGATGCTCTACACGCTGCTCGCCCCCGACGCCGGGCAGGCGCTCGTTGACGGCCGCGACGCGGCGCGCGAGCCGGCCGAAGTGCGCCGGCGCATCGGCGTGCTGCCCGACGCGCGCGGCCTCTATCCCCGGCTGACTCCACGCGAGCACGTGCGCTACTTTGGCCGCCTCCACGGCCTGTCGGGCCGCGCGCTCGAGGCCCGGGTGGACGAGCTCGTCGAGCTGCTCGACATCGCCGAGCTCGCCGACCGGCGCGTCGAGGGCTTCTCGAACGGCGAGCGCGTCAAGGTCGCGCTGGCGCGGGCGCTCGTCCACGACCCGCGCAACGTGCTGCTCGACGAGCCGACCAACGGCCTCGACGTGATGAGCACCCGCGGCCTGCGCGAGGTGAGCCGCCGGCTGCGGGACCAAGGGCGCTGCGTGCTCTTCTCCAGCCACGTGATGCAGGAGGTGGCCGCGCTGTGCGACCGGGTGGTGATCGTCGACCGCGGCCGGGTGACGCTCGAGGGCACGACCGACGAGCTCAAGGCCGCGACCGGGCGCGAAAGTCTCGAGGACGCGTTCGTCGCCGCGGTCGGCCGCGCGGAGGGTGAGCCATGATGCGCGTGGTGCTCGCCAAGGAGCTGCGCGACAACCTGCGCGACCGGCGCTCGGTGCTCTCGGCGATGATCTACCCGGTCATCGGTCCGCTCGTGCTGGGGCTGACCCTGGCGCTGGTCGCCGAGTGGAAGCGCACCGACAGGCCGGTCGAGCTGCCCGTCGTCGGCGCCGAGCGCGCTCCGTCGCTGATGGCCTTCCTCGCCCAGAACGGCGTGAAGATCCTCGCGGCGCCCGCCGACCCCGAGGCCGCGGTGCGCGAGGGCAAGGCCAAGGCGGTCCTCATCGTGCCCGAGAGCTACCCGGAGGACTTCCGCGCCGGGCGCCCCGCGCGGCTGCAGCTCTTGGTTGACGAGTCGAGGAACAGCGCGCGGGCGGCGAACCAGAAGGCGCAGCGCCTGCTCGCCGGCTACGGGTCGCAGGTCGGCGCGCAGCGGCTGCTCGTGCGCGGCGTCAACCCGGAGCTGGCGACCGCGCTGGTTGTCGAGCGCGTGGACCTTTCGACCCCGGGCAAGCTCGCCGCGAGCCTGCTGACGATGCTGCCGCTGTTCTTGCTGATGGCGACCTTCGTCGGCGGCATGCACGTCGCCATCGACGCGACCGCGGGCGAGCGCGAGCGCGGGTCGTTCGAGCCGCTGCTCATCAACCCGGTCTCGCGCTGGGATCTGGTGGCCGGCAAGTGGGCGGCGACCCTCGTGGTCTCCAGCGCGGTCGTGGGGCTGACGCTGCTTGGCTTCGTGGCGATGAGCCGCTTCGTCTCGCTCGGCGACCTCGGCATCGACCTGAACTTCGGGCCCGGCGAGGTGGGCGGGATCCTCGCGGCTTCGCTGCCGCTCGGCCTGCTCGCCGGCGCGCTGCAGATGCTCGTCGCCACCTTCGCCCGCTCGTTCAAGGAGGCGCAGACCTATTTGTCGCTGCTGCTCTTCGCGCCGATGCTGCCCAGCATCGCCCTCGGGCTCATCCCGGTGCAGCCGCAGGCGTGGATGATGGTCGTGCCCGGCGTCGCCCAGCAGCTCATGGTCACCGATCTGATCGCCGGAGAGTCGCCGCCAGCGGTCTGGTACCTGCTCGCCTTCGCCAGCTCGGCGCTGCTCTCCGCGGTCTGCCTCGCCGTCACCGCGCGGCTCTTCACGCGCGAGGCCATCGTGTTCGGGCGCTCTTCCTGATCCCCGCGCGGCGCGCCGACGGCCTAGCGGCAGCGCGGTAATCCGCCGCCGCGTTCGCCCGCCGGAGCCGCGCTCGGACGAGCCTCCACTGGCTCTGGCGCAGGCTTGCGGCCAGGCGCTCACTTGGTCCATTCTCTGATCCTTTTCGGACACCGGGGGAAAGGAAACAGCCTGCCGCGAAGGACGGGCGCAGGAGGTTGAAAGATGAATCGTCTCCTCGTGACGGCGGCGTTGCTCTCGGCCGCCCTGCTGATGGGCTGCGGCTCCGACACGCCGGCGGTCGAAGGCGACGCGGATGCCGGCTCGCAGGTTGTGCCCGACTCTGGCCAGGCCGAGGACGCGGGGTCGCAGACCGACCTCGACTCCGGAACGGGCGAGCAGCCCGATGCCTCGACCTCGGAGCCGGACGCCGGTGAGCCGGACGGTTCGGCTCTCGAGCCCGACGCCGGGGAGCCGGACGGTTCGACAATCGAGCCCGACGCCGGCGAGCCGGACGCGGGGGCGCCGGACGCTTCGGTCGAAGAGCCGGACGCCGGGACGCCTTCGGGCGAGGTGGAGGTGACCGACCTTGGCACCGTGCCGCTGAATACGCAGGGGCGGTCGCAGACCCTGACGATCTCGGCTCCGGCCGGAGCGGTGTCGATGATCCTCGTGATCGAGGGCCACTCCGGCGTCATGTACAGCGTCGAAGAGCTGAAGAATCCCGCCGGCACGGTGCTCGCCAACACGAGCCTCAGCAGCAGCAGCCTCAACCGCCTGGTGCCTGGGGAGGCGACGCCGGGCTTCATGGTCCCCATCACGCCGGACATCGCGCAGCACTTCGTGCCCGGCAACTACAGCCTGCGCTTCTCTGGAGCGAAGCCAGTCGGCTTGTTCGGGTCTCAGCCCGACACGCGCCCGGTTTCGGTGAAGGCGGTCTTCAAGATGGGCCCGCCGGCGACCAGGGGCACCATCGACGTCAACATCCACTGCACCACCGCCGGCGGCATCACCGCCGCGACCGCGCCGACCGATCCTCGGATCGTCACGATGCTCGCCGACTGGCGCGCCATCTACGGGCAGGTCGGCATCGACATCGGGCAGGTCCGCTTCTTCGACATGACGCCCGACCTCAAGGTCCTCGAGTCGGTGCAGGGCGCGAACAACGACTTCGGCCAGGCCTGCAAGGCTGCGGCGGGCGCCCCCGGCAACGCGCTCAACGCCATCCTCGTCGAAGAGATCAGCGTGGGAGGCATCCTCGGCGGCTTCGGGACCATCCTCGGCATCTCTGGAGGCATCCCCGGCCCGGCCCACTTTGCGGGCCTGGAGCGCGCCTGCCTCGCGATCAACACCACCGCGCCGGACGGGGTGACCGAACAGATCCTCGGCATGCTCATCGCCCACGAGGCGGGCCATTACCTCGGCCTCTACCACAGCACCGAGAACGCGCTCGGAGGGCTCATTGGGTTCCAGCACGACCCGATCTCGGACACGCCCGAGGATGACCCGAACAACATCATGTTCAACAACCCACTCGAGGGGCAGAACCACTACCTCTCCCCGATGCAGGGAGCGGTGATGCGTTCGAACCCGCTGGTCTACTAGGTGGAGAGGGAGACGACACGATGAAGAACACGACTGCCTGCGCACTCGTCCTGGCCGCCGCGCTCGCTTCGCCTGCGTTCGCGCAGCCCGTCGATCGCAAAGCGCTGCTCTCGCACCTCAAGGACACCGGCGAGCCGGTCAACGTGCCGCTCCTCCAAGAGCGGGTGCCGAAGCTCGACGCGGTGCTCTGCGACCTCGCCCGCGACTCGAGGGAGCACTGGTACGCGCGCAAGCGCGCCGCCGCGGCGCTCACCGAGGTCGGCGGCGACCTGGCCTTCTCCTGCCTCGTTTCGCTCGCGACCGACGCGAAGCACGAGGCGACGCTTAGGCGCTTTGCGATGTACGCGCTCGGGCGCCGGTTCGCGAGTGAGCGTCCGGCGGAGGTCCTGCCGGTGCTGAAGGCGGCGCTTGCCTCGGCGAACGAGGACGACCGAGACCGGGCGATCCGCGCGCTCGCCTACGCTCCCGCGGCGCAGGCCGAGCCGATCCTGCGGACGCACGCAGCCGTCGAGCGCAACGCGAACCTCGCCGGGCTCGCGCAGCGCAAGGCCGATCAACTGGCGAAGCGCCAATAGCGAACCTGCCGGCCAGCGCGGTCGAAGGGCGGCATTCACGCGCGCGAAGACGGCCAAAGGATGCCGCCCCGTGGGCAAGCGACGACACATGAAGCCAAGTGCGCGCCGAGGCGAGCGGGAGGGCTGCGTCGAGCCGCTCTTCGGGGAGGAGCTCGTCGCCGAGACCCTCGCGAGTGACCTTTCGGCTCAAAGGGACACCGCGAGTGGCGAGCCCTACTTCGTGCGCGACAGCGACGGCGCGGCGCTGAGCTTGGAGGCGGCCGGCGCCGTGTTCGACCGCGACGACCGGCTGAGCGCCGAGCACAAGCGCCGGACAGGCGGTTCAGGCGGGACGAAGGCGAGCGCGGCGAGCGACAAGGGCGCGGCTACGGCCGCCGTGCGCCGCGCGACCGGTGCCGATCGGGAGGCTTTCCTCTCCTGGGCCCGTGAAGTGGAGCCGCTTTTCGGCCCGATGGTCGGCGTGCCCGAGTTCGAAGCGGCGCTCGACTCCGCCATCGCGCGCGGCGACGCGCTCGCCTGTGTCGAAGCCGGCGCCGATACGCCATCCGGCGGCATCCTCATCGGCCGCGAGCAGCGCGAGATTGGCTGGCTTGTCATCGGCGCGTCGTCGAGGGGCCGCGGCGCGGGCTCGCGCCTCGTGTCGGCGGCGCTCGAGGCCCTGGGGCCGGGGCCGGTGAGCGTCGAGACCTTCGCCTCCGGATTCCCCGAGGGCGAAGCCGCCCGCCGGCTCTACGAACGCTTCGGGTTCGAGCCGACCGGCAAGGGCGGCCGCACGCCCGCGGGGATCGCGACCGAGGTGCTGCGAAGACAGTGATTCGAGCCGTCCGAGCCAAGCTCGCGCCTCGGTCGCGTGAAGCAGCGAAGGAGGGGCCTTGAGCACGATTCGCCGTTCGAAGTCCTGGCTTGGCCTCGCGCTGCTTGTCGTTGTCTCGGGAGTGCCGTCCGGAGTCGCGGCTGCCCCGCCGCGAGACGAGCCGCAGCTCGCCAAGAGCGCTGCGAGAGCGCCCGCGACCGATGAGATGGCAGCGCTTCCCTTCCGCGGCGTGTTGCCGGCCATCGCGTCGAAGGTGAGGGCGCGGTGCGAGAAGAAGTACCCGCAGGAGCGCGCGCCTTTCGTCCTGTTCGGAGTCGATGGCCCGGAGCTTTCCCAAACGCTCGAGGTCCATGTCGCCGGAAACGCCAGCGCAGGGCTGAAGCGCTGCATCGAAGAGGCCTCCCGGCAGGAGCTCGCGCAGCTCGGCCAGCGCTCTGGACGCCACCAGTCGCTCCATGTCGTCGAAATCGTTGGAGCCGAAGTGCCCCTGCCCGACGCGAAGCGCGTCCTGGCCGCCTGGCGCGGGTTGCTCGTGAATGGGAGCAAGGCTGCCCGCGGGCTCGAGGCGCTGCTGCCGGCCGAAGTGCATCGCCGCAGCGACCGCAGCTTCTGTCGAGACGTGGAGTCTCCCGAGGCTCGCGTAAAGCTCTTCGACTGGCTCGGCGCGGTGGCGGAGTGGAGGCACGACGACCAGTTCGGCATCAACGACCTCGCGCTCTGGAAGGACGTGCTGCTGCATCGCTGTGACATCCAAATCATGTCGGAGGACGGCCTGATCGGCGTGGCGAGCGATGGCGTTTGCGCGACGCGGCTCGAGCCGGAGCTCGTGCCGCTGGTTCGACTGGGGCTGTTGCCGGGCCTGCAGCTCAAGCCGGACGCCATCCGGTGGCGTCCTCATCGGCCGCGACCGGCGCGAGATCGGCTGGCTCGCCGCGCGCCGACCTCTCCGAAGGCGAGTGCATCGAATCGCCCCAAGCCCCAGGGCAGGGGGCATTTCATTTCCGCGCCGTTCCGGGGGGAACGCACGAGGGGAGCACGTCCGGTGATCGCTCCAGCGGCCAGCGGCAACCAAATTGCCAGTGGCCGGAAAGCTGAGCTCGCAGCGCGAGCCAGCCGATGCGTCTGGAGTTCTTCCTCATGTCCACGCTGCTCCTTGCTCTCGTTCTCACTCAGGCCGGCGTCTGGTCGAGCCATCCGATGACCGCCAGCGGCGCGCCGCCTGCGCAGATCGCGCACCAGCCCCCGGTTGCCGCCGCGCCGCCAGCGCCCGTCGCCAACAAGCATCCCGATTTTGGCGCTGAGCAGTGGATCGGCTGGGGCGGCCGCCCCTCAGGCGTCGCCGCGCGAGTCGACGACGCAGCTCCCGCCAACACCTTCGCAGCCCCGAAGGAGCCTGCCGCACCCAGCGAGGCGCCGTGGCTCGAGCATCGGCCTCTACCAGGCTTCGACGCTGCGGCCATCAAGGCGCCACAGCCGTTGCCGCAGGAGGAGGACTGGTCCCAGCCGTTGGCCTCATCGCCCGAGGAAGCGCCTGCGCCCGCTGCAACCGCGCCTGCGGTCTCGGAGGAGGTCGCGCTCTTCTCTCCCGCCGCGCCCGCCGCTTCGCAGGCGCCGGCCGCGCCAGCCGTTGCTCTTCCCGAGCCGATCCCGACGGCGTCGAGCGACGGCGGCTATCTGTCAGCCCGCTGGGGAATGTCGCAGGCCGAGGTCGGCCAGCTCTTCCCTGGAGCCAAGCCGCAGGACGCCTTCGTGATGGTCGCCGAGAGCGAGGTCTCGGGCGAGCGGGCTTCCACAGGGTTCTTCTTCGTCGACGACAAGCTCGTCGCAGTCACCGTCGCCTTCACCGACGTCCCCTCGACGCCCGGGAAGTACCTGTCGCTCTTCGGCAGCGTGCGCGACGCGCTCGCCAGCAAGTACGGCGCCCCGGCGTCGGAGAAGGAAGACTGGGCGGGCGAGCACTACAAGCTGATGGACAGGGGAATGGCGCTGATGATGGGCGGCCTGCGGCTCTCCTCGACCTGGCAGTCGAGCTCGACCGGAATCACGCTCGCGTGCTCGGGCGGGGCGATGAAGGGCAGCGTCCAGATCACCTACGCCAGCGTCGAGCTCGCCCCGCTGCTGCGCAAGGAGGCCGAGCGGCGCCAGTTGCAGGGGCTGTGAGCGCGACGGTCGAGAGTCGAGGGTCGAGGGTCGGGAGTTTGCGTCGAGGCTAGTCCTTGGCTGGCGGCTCGTCCGCCGAGACGACCGTCTCCGCGGTTGCCTGATGAAGCCGGGCGAGGACCGACCTCTGCTCTGGCCTGCTGCGGCACCGACGATTGACCGAGCGGTTCAGCTTCTGGCTGGTCTTCGAGCGGCTTTCCGCAAGCCGCCGGTTGGGGCCCGGCCGCGTGTGGGAGTCCGCAGTCCAATCGAGCGGGCCATAACTCGATGGATGGGGCGCCGAGCGGCGCCGGGGAGGGCGGATGGTTCGAGGAGTAAGGCTGTCGCTCTGTCTCACGCTGGTTTGGGCACTCGGCTGCGGAAACGGAAATGGGAACGAAGGAGGTGACGGCGGCGACGGGGACGGCTGCGGGAACCTCACCAACTGCGCAGGGGCCTGCGTCAACCTGAACACCGATCCGCGCAACTGTGGCTCCTGCGGCAATTCCTGCCCGGCTGGCTTCGCGTGCCTCGGGGGCAGCTGTGACGACACCTGTCCTCCCGGGCTCACGCTCTGCGCCGATGACACGCCGAGCTGCGAGGACCTCAGTTCGAGCGGCGGCAATTGCGGCGCCTGCAACAACCAGTGTCCGAGCGGCACGAGCTGCCGAGGCGGCGTCTGCGTCGCCGACGGCGGGAACGGCGGCAATGGCGGTAACGGCGGCAACGGAGGCGGTGGTGGTGGCGGCGGTGGGCTGACCTGCCCGCCCGGCTTGACCCTCTGCGTTGACGACACGCCGAGCTGCGAAGACCTCAGCTCGAGTGGAGGCAACTGCGGCGCTTGTAACAACCATTGCCCGAGTGGCACGAGCTGCCGAGGCGGCGTCTGCGTCGGAGACGACGACGATGACAACGACGACGACTAGTCCGCGCGTAGGAGCTTGGCACCGGTCGGCGAGGCTCGGGCTGACCGGTGTTGGTTCAAGATCGCAGCCGGCCAAGGGACCGCCAAAAAGCTCCTAACTAACAGTTCCCCCTGTTAGTTCAAGGCCACAGCCGGCCAACGGGCCGGTCTCTCGCTCGGGGTGAACGGGGGCGGCGGCGCTCATCTCCCAGGCCGTTAGCCGAGCTGGCGCCTTACCTCCTGCCGGGCGCACCACGGCGTCGTCGCGATGCGCCCCTGCCAGCGGTCGAGCCCCGGCACACCGATCTCCAGCAAGCGCGAGCTCTCGACTCTCGACTGTTTCGTTGTATTGACGAAGCCTTTGTCCTCGGGAGTACACCGCGTGCCGACTCGTATCGAATCGTTGAAGCTGCGGCCGGAGCTCGTCGCGGCTTGTCGCAAGCAGGGTTTTCGGGAGGCGATGCCTATCCAGGCGCTCGTCGTGCCGGTGGCCATGCTCGGCCACGACGTCGTCGTCGAGGCCAAGACCGGCTCGGGCAAGACGCTCGCCTACGGGCTTCCGCTGCTCAACGCCGAGCCGCGCCAGCGCGAGCTGCCCGAGGCCCTGGTGATTGCGCCGACCCGCGAGCTCGCCGAGCAGATTCACGCGGCGCTCGAGCGCACCCGCGGCACGCTCGAGCGGCGCATCGTCCTGCTCACCGGCCGCGGAGGGATGGACCGCCAGAAGGCCGAGCTCGAGGCGGGCGCGGCGATCGTCGTGGGGACGATGGGGCGCATCGAGGAGCTGGTCGAGCGCAACATCCTGCGGCTGAGCCAGGTGCGCACCCTGGTGCTCGACGAGGTTGATGAGCTGCTTCGCGGCGGCTTCTCGCTCAACCTCGCGAAGCTGCTCGAGCGCATACCTGCCGATCGCCAGACGATGCTCTTCTCGGCGACCGTGCCTCACGAGGTCGAGCAGGTCGCCCAGAAGTTCATGCGCAAGCCCAGGCGGCTGCGGCTGAGCGCGGCCCGCGAGCTGCCGGCCGAGCTGGCCCACCGGGTCTTGCGCACGCACGTCGATTCACGGGTCGCCGACCTTCAGGCCTACCTCGAAGCCGAGCGCCCCTATCAAACGCTCGTCTTCTGCGGCACGCGCCACGAGGTCGAGGAGCTGCAGCAGGCGCTCGTCGATCTCGAGCTCGAGGCCGAGTACCTGCACGGCGAGCTGTCGGCCCTCAAACGGCGCCAGCTCATGGAGCGCTTTCGCAGCGGCGAGCTGCCCATCCTCGTCGCCAGCGATCTGGCCGCCCGCGGCCTCGACCTGCCGGGCGTGGACCTGGTCGTTAACTTCTCGCTGCCCGACGGGATGCCCGCGTATCTCCACCGCGCCGGGCGCACCGGTCGCGCCGGACGGCCGGGCACCGTGCTCAGCCTGCTCATCGAGCAGCAGCACGGCCGCTTCGCGAAGCTGCAGCAGGAGCTTCCATTCCAAGCCGTCGAGGTTCGCAACGGGCGCGTGGTGACCCGGTCGCTCAAGACGCGCGAGCAGCGCGATCAGGAGTTCCGCCGGATCCCCCCGCGCTCGAGTGGGGACGAGGACGGAGACGCGACCGCCGCGCCCCGCGCCGCGCACGGCCGCCCGCGCGGCGCGCCTGCGAAGCCCGGGGCTCGTGCCGGGCTGCGCGGCAAGCGCCGCGGCTCGCCGGGAGCCCGAGGCTCGGCGTCGAGTCGCGCGGCCGGGAAGGGCTCGTTCCGGACGGCCAAGAGCCGACAGAAGCGCCGGAGCTGACGATCGGCGGATTCTGCGTTGGCAGCTTGGAGCGCCCCAGCCCGGTGGCCGAAGGGCCGGGTGGCACCGCGCGGACGCAGGCCGGAAATGGGAGCGTGTCGAAGGCATCGGCGCGCCCAGCCAGCGAAACAACGGTGGGCTCGCTCGCGGCGTGGGCGTCGTGGTGCCCTACGGCCCACGCCGAGGAGCGATTCCGCCGCTCTCATCCGCGCGAGCGTGGAGCCAGGAGCACCAGAGTTCGTTCCGCGCGAAATACCCGAATCCGCAAGTGGCCGGATTCACGAGCGAGTTGTGGGAGGTTCTTGTCCAAATCAGGCTTGGGAGGCGAATCCGCGAGT
>JBMNNX010000468.1:0-3266 GCA_050942745.1 Myxococcales bacterium | reverse complement strand
TAGGCCCTGTGGGCAGGCGTGTGGGCGGCTTGGGCTTCTTCAAGCCGTCCATACGGCTGTCCACAGCGAGCCTGGCCGCCTCTCTCCACAAGTCCACAACCGGTTCCCGGGATCTGCCGAAGAGCCGCAATTCGGAACCGTCCACTTCGTCTCCTCGGCTCCGGCACGAGTCTGGATGGGCGGGCTCGACCGAGGCCCTACCCCGCTGACGCTCCAATTGCCGGCCGGCCAGCACACCGTGCGCATCGTCTTCGACGAGGGAGGCGAGAAGCGCGGGCGCATCGTCGTCCGGCCTGGCGAAAGCGGCACCTTCTCTGCCGAGCCCTCTCGGTTCCGACAGACCAGTGCCTTTCGCCGGGGCACAAAGCTTGGCCTGCAGGTTGGCGGCTCGCTGGACCTCTATGAATCGGAAGAAGAAGTGGACCCGCCCGGCGTGTCGCTGGGACTCATCGTCAACCACCAACTCAATCCGTTCGTAGACCTTCGCACCGGGCTCGATTTGCGGTGGCGGATTCATGCCAACGGATCGTTTTATTCAGCAATCGTTCCCCTCGGATTCCACTTCAATCTCGGCTCGGTCTACACGATGGCTATCGGGATTGAAGGCGGACTAGCGATCCTTCGCGAAGTGCCCGTCGGAGAGCTCTACGTCCTAGGACGCAGCGGAGGCTGGTACCGCCAAGTCCTCGGCGACGCCTACGGCATCACCGGCGGTCCATATGCCTCGATAACCACCGTCCGCGTAGGTTCACGCCGACAGCTCGAGTTGGGGTTCCACGGCGGCGTCTACCACACCTACGACCCCGGCAATGACATTACCTTCCCGCTCACGATGCGCTTTTCCCTGGTCATCGGCTACTTGTTCCTCTGAGCCGCGGACGGCCGAAGGATCGAAGCAAGCAGCCTCGATTGCGCTCTCCGTGTTACACAGCAAGATCAGATGATATGCCTCACGCTGTGGTATCCCGACACGAGGGAACGCCGATGGACTCTGCAAGTCCGCACGCGCAAGACAGGGTGTTGGTCGTCGAAGATGAGCCGGGGGTCGGAGAGCTGCTGTGTCGCCTGCTCGCCGGCTTCGGATACTCGAGCCAGCTCGCAGCGAACGCCGACGATGCGATGCAGCGGATGCTCTCGACCCGTTCTCGGTCGTCCTTAGCGACATCTGCATGCCGGGCATCGACGGCCTGGAACTGACCCGCTGGACGAAGGAGCGCTTTCCACTCACCGAGGTGGTGCTCGTCACCGGGCACAGCTCGATCGAGACGGCCGTCCGCGCGATGCAGCTCGGCGCTTGCGACTACTTGATCAAGCCGCTGAGCGATCCGACCTGCGTCGATCGCAGTCTCAACCTCGCGCTCGAGCGCCGGCGCAGAGCGTTGGCGCTGCGCTCGAACCCGCGCCTCTGGCTCGCCGGTCTGGTCGAACACCTGCCGCTGGCCGTGGTGCTCGTCGACTCCGACCGCAAGTTGCTGGCCGCGAATCGACTCGGGCAGGAGATGCTGACCCTTGGTCAGACGCTGTTGCTGGGAGACGGCAACACGGTCGCCTGCGTCGATACCGCGGCCACTTCGCGGCTCGCTTGCCTGGTTCGGGCCGCGCACGCGAGCGGCTCGCACCTCGAGGCGCTGGACCTCGGCGCGTGTACCGGTGCGGTGCTCGGCCTCGGCGACGACGGCCCGGATCGGGTCGCCGCCATCGCGCTGCCGGCCGGGCTCAGCGCGTCGAAGCGGCTCGAACGCCTGCTCGAGGAGCTGTATGGCCTGACGCACGCCGAGGCGAGGGTCGCCGCGCTGCTCGTCGAAGGCGCGTCCATCGAGCAGGCGAGCGCGCGGCTGGGCGTCAGCGTGAACACGACCAAGACGCACCTCTCCAGGGTTTTCGACAAGACCGGAACCTCGCGCCAGGCCGAGCTCGTCGCGACCCTGCTGCTCGGGCCCGGACTTCTAGCTGTGGGCGCGTAGTCGCGGCGGCGAGCGTTCGCACCGCGTCTCGCGGCCCGGTCCGCGGGATATCGATCCGCAGGACGCATCGCGCAGCGGGGCCTGCGCGGCCGAGCGCGCTGCGACGCGCACCCACCGGCGCCAGGCCAGCGGCGACGGTCGGGCCGAGCCCGGGCGAGCAGGGACGCGGTGAATCGGCGCCCGCGCCTAGGCTTGGCCGATTGCCGCTCGGCTGCGATCCTCCGGCCCATGCGCTTACTTCTTCTTGGACCGATTCTCCTGCTCACGGCCGGCTGCGCCTCGACCGTCCCCGTGCGACCGAGCCCTGTGCCCGCGACACGCCCGGCCGCCAACTTCTTCTGCCGCTACAAGCTCAACCCTTGGTACCTGCCTGGCGGCGAGCTGCGCCTCGCGCCCGGTGAAGCTCCTTTCGCCAGCTTCGAGCAGAGCGGGCGCGCCGGCGTCGAGTTCACCATGCCCTTCGGCCCCGCGAGCCAGGGGATGCACGTGGTCTTCACTTCCGGCTGGGTCACCTTCCGCGCGCACTACCTGCCAGCCAAACCCTTCAACGTGTTCACCCGAGCTCCGCTGCAGTTCGGCTCGGTTCTCAGCTTCGACCCGGGCGCTGCGGTCTCGTGGCTAGGCACCGACGAGGCGGGCCGCATGCTTATCGAGCGCGAGCCGCCCCACCACTACCGCCCGGTGGCGGGCAGCCTGCGCACATCGATCGCCTGCGAGGACACCACGATCGGACGCGTGGCCCGCGACAAGGCCTCGCAATCGGAGACGGGCGATACGCGTTGGCTGCTGCTCGCGCCGGACGTCGACATCCCGGTGAGCGCCACCGCGGGTGGGCCGGCCGAGGGCCACTTGCGCTACGGGAAGGACGACTACGGCCGCGAGGTGCAGGTGCTCGAAGAGGCGCCGGAGCACGTGCGCATCCGCAAGACGCTCTGGCCGGGCATTGTCTCAGGCTGGATTCCGCGCGCGCACACCGCCGCGAAAAATGAGGGGGTGGCCGACATCCTCGGCGCCCTCGGCGGCCTCGGGTATCGCATCGGCGAGGGACGAGGCACGCCCGACTACCCTCGCTGCGCGGAGCAGGTGACGCTCTATCTGGCGCGCGACGGCGCGCTCGCCGTGGTCGGTGAGATCCGCAAGGAGGCCGCGGTGCTCGCCGGAGAGAGGCTCCCGGGATGGACGACCATCTCGTTGCCCGAGCTCGATTGGCTGCGGCTCGCTCCGGGCGCAAGCTGGGCGCTGCTCCAAGAGGATGTCGCTCGTTGCCTGCCCGCGCCGCTGCCGACTAGTGCCCCTCGCTGA
>JBMNNX010000469.1:0-3266 GCA_050942745.1 Myxococcales bacterium | reverse complement strand
TCTACGCGCGCAAGGAGGAGCTCGAGGGCATCCTCAAGGCGCACCTCGAGCACCAGGACGAGCTCGTCCTCGGCGGCGTCCGCTACCGGATGTTCGCCGCCACGAGCTTCGACTACCCGCTCGAGCCGACCATCTCGCTGCTGTCCGAGGTCTCGGGTCTCACGCGCGACGAGCTGCTCGAGAAGCTCGGCGCGATCGACAAGAAGGCGCTCGACGTCCTGCTCAAGTCGCTGAGCAAGCAGCTCGACAAGCCTCGGGTGTCGCTGCTCAAGGCAGAGCTCGACGCGCACGCCCACAAGAAGGTGTCTCCTCGCTTCTGGGCGAAGGAGGTGGCCTGATGTTGCCGGCGCTCAACCTCCCGCAGCGCGAGGTCCCCGCGCTCGTCCGTCGCGATGTCTCGCGCTCCGACGTCCCGCCGCCGCAGCAGGCGCTCGCCTTCGTCGACCTCGAGACGACGGGGTTGGATCCGTCGCGACACGACATCCTCGAGATCGCCGTCCTCCGCGTCGACGCGCGGTCGCTCGAGGTGCTCGCCCAGCACGACACGCTCGTCGCTCCGGAGCGCCTCGAAGACGTGCAGCCGGAGGCGCTCTCCGTCTGCGGCTTCTCGAAGGCGGCGTGGACGAACGCCGTCCCGCTCCGGGAGGCGCTGCTCGCCATCGCCCCGCTCCTCGAGGGAGCGCTCGTCGCCGGCCACAACGTCGGCTTCGATTGGGCTTTCCTGCAGGCCGGCTTCGCGCGCGCGGGGCTCACGCTGCCGCGCGTCGACTACCACCGCCTCGACACCGCGAGCCTCGCCTGGCCGCTGGTCACGAGCGGCGAGCTGTCGTCGCTCTCGTTGGACGGCCTCGCGACGCTGTTCGGGCTCGAGCGTCCCCGCCCGCATCGAGCGCTCGCAGACGCCCGCTGCGCGCTCGAAGTGGCTCGTCGCCTCGCGGAGCGCATGCGGATCGGCGGCCGTGTCACCGCGCTCGCCGTCGACGAGCGAGAGATCTGCGAAGCGCTGCTCTCGCGCCTCGAGCAAGGCCGCAAGCAGTACGGCCCGTGGCGCGTCGACGATGGTCGCGACTACCCGAGCGAGGCATACGTGGAGGTGCTCGACGGGCTGCACTACGTCGCTGCCGAGCTCGTACGCCGGCGTCGCGCCGAGGGCGCGCGTCGCCGCCGCGTCTACGTCTGCCACCCGTTCGCCGACGATCCTGCCGGCAACATCGAGCGCGTGCGCGTCATCAGCCGCCAGCTCCTCGACGAGGGGCTGATGCCGGTCGCGCCGCACCTCTATCTGCCGCAGCTCGTCGATGAGTCGAGCGAGCGCGAGCAGGCCCTCCAGCTCTGCCTCGAGCTGCTCGGCACGTGCGACGAGGTTCGCGTCTATGGCGACAGCGTCACCGAGGGCATGGAGCGCGAGCTCCGCGAGGCGAAGCGTCTCGGTCTGCATGCCCACTTCGTTCGGGAGGTGCGGGCATGAGCGGCGCGCGCTCTCGGAGGAAGGGCGCGGCGTTCGAGCGCGAGCTCGTGCGGCGGTTCCGCGAAATCATGCCCGACGCCGGCGTTCGTCGTGGGCTCCAGTACCGCGCGGGCCAGGAGGCCTCGGACGTCGAGGTGCCGTGCTTCTGGGTCGAGGCGAAGCACCACCACCGCACCAACGTGCGCGCGGCGATGAGGCAGGCGATCGATGCATGCCCGCCCGGACGCTGGCCCATCGCCGTCTGCAAGGACGACCACGCGACGCCGCTGGTCACGATGCAGCTCGAAGACTTTCTCGAGCTCGTCGGCGAGTGGTGGGAAAGGCGGGACCGATGAGCGGCGCCCTTCGCACCGTCATCGAGCGGCTGCGTCGGGAAGTGCTCGCAGCACCTCGGCGCAGCTTCGACGTCGGCCGCGCGCGGCACCCCGCGCTCGCGCCCCACGAGGGCGTCGCGTCCGTGCTCGCAGCGCTCGCCGACGATCGCGAGCACACGTACCCGGAGCGCGACGCGCTCACGCGCACGCTGCTGGCCGAGCACCGGGAGAGCGGCGACGCGCTCTGGGCGTCGATGCTGCTCGTCGCCTACTACCCGATGCTGAGCCGCCTGCGGCACAGGCTGGTCTGCGACACCGTCCCACGCGATGAGCTCGACCAGGTGGTCGTCACGGCGTTCCTCGGAGCGATCAGCGTGCTGTCGCTGTTGGACCACGCTGACCGGATCGCATTGCGACTGCGGCAGCGCACTGAGCGTCAGGTGTTCGCCTTCCTGCGCAAGGAGCGCGAGCAGCAGCGCCCGAGCGCCGACCCCGAGGAGCTCGCGATGTTCGGCACCGAGACCATCGAGGTGCGCAGGCTGCCCACGACCGACGAGGAGCTGTTCGACCTCGCGCTCCTCCTCGAGCGCGCGGCCGAGCTGGGCATCCCGAGGGCGAGCATCGAGGTCGTGGCGGCGACCGTGCTGCGGCGCGAGCTGCTCCGCAGCTACGTCGACCGGGTCGCGCCCGACGACGACCTCGAGCGGGAGCGGATGTACCAGCGGCTCAAGCGGCAGCGCACCCGTGTCCTTCGGCGACTGCGCGCGCTGCTCCGAGAGTCCCCGGTGCGGCTCGCGAGCGGCTTCTGAGGGGCAGAGATGACTGACTCGGGACCAGCGCAGCGCAAGGGTGGTCGGCCCCGTCGCGAGGACGGCCCGAAGATGCCGTACCACGAGGTGGACCGCCTCCTCGTCGAGGGCGAGCTCGTCGTCGGCGACGACGGCGTCGAGCGACGCGCATGGCTCTCGCAGCGGGACGTGGCCAAGCGGTTCGACGTGTCGCCGAGCCTCGTCGCCGCGTTCTCGAAGCAGCACCGCTGCACCGAGCGGCGGAAGGCATTCGAGGCGAAGAAGGCCGGCGAGCAGGCCCCCGCCGAGAACACCGACGCGCCGCCCGAGGCGATGTCGGCGGCCGCACCCGAGACGCCGGCGAAGGCGCCGCGACGGAAGCCCGGTCGGCCGCGCAAGGCCGAGGCCCCGCTCATCTCCTATGAGGAGCTGGATCGGCTGCTCGTGTTCGGCGAGGTCCAAGTGCTCGAGGACGGCACGCACACGACGGTCTACCCGACGTACCGCGCGCTCGCCGAGCGCTTCGGCGTCGCCCCGAGCGTCATCGCCAGCTATGCCAAGAGCCGCAACTGCCTGAAGCGCCGCGAGCAGACCGCGACCCGCGTCGCCGTTCGCACCGAGGAGAAGCTCATCGACCTGCGCGCCGAGGCCCTCGCGGTCGGCGAGGACCGGCTCGTCCAGATGATCGACGAGTTC
>JBMNNX010000467.1:0-3300 GCA_050942745.1 Myxococcales bacterium | reverse complement strand
TCTCGCAGCGCCGGGGCGCCGCCCGCCGCCATCACTCCGAAAAGCGCGACCGGCCACTCGCTCGTACCAAGCACGCACACGGCCGCGCCCGGCTCGAGCCCCAGCGACAGCAGCCCGCGTGCGCAACGGCGCACCCGCGCTGCGAAGTCGCGCCAGAGCAAGGGGCGGTAGGCACTGCCGGAGTCGCGCCAGAGCACCGGGCGGCTCGCGAGCGCCTCGGCCTTCTCGAACACCGCGTGAAGAAGGGTCGAATGCATGGGCCGCCTTCTACCACAGGCCTGCTGCACCGAGGATTGGCCCAGTGGCGCGTTTCGTTGACAGGTGAAAGGCCATCACCATAATCGCGCCTTCTTTTTCTTCCTCTCTCATCGAGGTGTCCGGGGACGCAGCATGACCATCGATTTGACGTGCCAGAAGTGTGACGCGAGCTTCGAGATCGACGCAACAGAGCTGATAGAGGGCGGCGAGCCCATCAAGTGCCCGAACTGCGACGCGAGGGCGCCCCAGGCGCTCGCCGAGGATTTCGGCACCGCGCTCGGGGAGCTGGTGAAGCAGACCGCCGCGCTGAGCAAGCGGTTCGCGGTCAGCCTCGCGGTCGAGAGCGACGATCTGCCGCCTCCCTACGACGTCGAGCCCGAAGAGGACGAGGACGAAGAGGACGACGATCTCTTCGACGAGGACGAAGAGGATTACGAGGACGAAGACGATTATTGATGCCTCTTCGCCCTCTGTAACCTGCCCGCCCCCGGGGCGGGATCCGCCCCGCCGCTGAAGGTCCTCAGGAACCGGTTGGCCGACTGAGCCGGCGCTGCCGAGGTCCCTTGCCCGAGCGGAGCAGCGGACGCCCGAGCGCCAAATCCGTTTCTTGCCGCGCCTGAGCTGCTGCGGCCCCGGCAGGCCACAGCTCACCGTTTCTTGCGCCTGCACGGGCGCCCTCTCTCGGCGCTCACGCCCCTGCCCCCGCCTCCGGTCTCCTGCCGGCAGGCTGGGCGTGTCTCCCAAATGGGCACTGCCCAACATAGCCTTGTGGTGTGCGCGAGTTGCGAGCAGCGCGAGGGGGGCAGGTGCTCAGGACCGGGCAGGTTGTCGCCGCATCACTCCTAGCCGCACTCGCCATCGTCCTCACGGCGACCTTGGCGACGACCTCGGACGCGAGCGCGCCATCCGAGGAAAACGTCGAGGTCCACGTGATGGCCGTGGTGGCATCGGAGGACGGGTCCCTCAACGCCATCCTGCTCGTTCCCGAGGAGGGCGAGCCTATCCTCGCCGTGTTCGTCGAGCAGGCCGAGGCACTGGCCATCGTGGCCCGCCTGCGCGAGGAGGAGGACTCGACCCCGCACCCGACAGACGCGGTGCGCTCGGCCATCCGCTCGCTCGGCGGCAAGGTCGAGCGCGTTTCCATCGAGGGCGTCGAGCCCCTCTCTTCGCAGGGGCGCATCTTCCTCGTCCAGGGTGACAAGCGGATGGAGGTGCCCGCGGCGGGTGCCATCTGCATCGAGATGGCGATTGCGGAAGACGTTCCGCTGCAGGTGGACCGCAAGATGCTCGAACGCCTGGGCATCACCCGCAAAGAGTTCGAGGAGATGACACCCGACGAAGAGCCTGCCGAGCCGCACCCCATGCCGAGCGAGCCGGGCGGCGGGCGCGTCCCTTTATAAAGGGAAGGGAAGGAGTGCCAAGGCTCTCCCCGCCTGACCACCGCCGCGCCTCGTCGCACTGCGCGCGGAGGACGCTGCCGGCGGCATGCGCCGCAAGCCGCCACACGAGCCCTTGAGCGGCCGTCCCCAAGCTTGACACTGTGTAGCCAGCTTCGGTACACGATGGCTCCCATCTCTGGCACGTTGCGGCCACAAGGGAGCACTCATGAGCGATACGCCTATGCAGACGGTCCCGCCCGCCGAAGCCGCCGCCCCCGGGGGCGACGTGATCCGCGATCAGGACAAGATCATGTTGATCCTTGCCTACCTCGGAATCCTCGCGCTCATCCCGCTGCTCACGGTCAAAGACAGCGCGTACGTGCAGTGGCACGCCAAGCAGGGGCTCGCGCTCGCCATCGCCTGGTTCGGCTGGATGCTCATCGCCATCGTGCTCGGATTCGTCCCGTTCATCGGCTGGCTCATCGGGTGCCTCGGCCACCTTGGTTTCCTCGTGCTCACCATCATGGGCATCGTCAAAGCCTTCGAGCCGAGTCGCTGGCGCATCCCCATAGTTTCGTCGATTGCCGAGAAGTTCTAGGGCGGCAGTCGAGAGTCGAGAGCAGGCAGCCCCTCCCGTAAAGCCGGGGTCGGCTGCACCCGCCTACGTGCTCAAGGAACACCAGGAGGCGAGCCGCCGGCTCGCCTCTTCTTTTTCACGGAGCAGCGCCGCACTCCGAGCGCGCGCTCCGCGGAAGTGCGATGGAGTTGCATGACTATCGCCGCGCCGAGCGCGTTCCGGTGCAACTCGTGGTCAAGGCGGTGCTCGGCGGCCAGCCTTACCGCGCCGACCTCATCAATCTGTCGCTCACCGGCGGATTCCTGGAGCTCGACTCGCAGCTCCCGCCGGGGACGAGGATGGACCTGCACCTGCCGCTCCCGGGCGGCGAACCGCTGATCGTTCGGGCAACGGTCTCACGCTACGGCACCTGCACCAAACACGTGAACCATCGTGAGGTCGACAACCTCGTCGTCGCTGCCGAAGGCGTGGGCCTCGTCTTCGACGAGCTCGAGGACGCCGACGCGCAGCGGCTGCAGGACTATCTCGACCTGGTCATTGACCGGTTCTAGCGCGTCGCCCGCTTGACCTCCCACCTCCTGAGGCTCAATCCGCCAAAGCACAGCCCGCGCTTCGCCCGAAACCCTAGCGATCGGTCGCAGGTTGGTAGGGACGCATGGCAATGCGCCCATCGACAAATCGAGCCGCGCTCGGCGGGCAAGACCACCCGGCCTGGCGCGCAATGCCAGTCAGATAGCCATGCAAGTGATCGTACTTATTGGGTTATTTCAATCGGCTTGTTCGGGATGCGCGCCTTCTCGCACCGGCAGGTGCCCGTGGCCTTCTCCGAGCAGTTCAAGCAACTCGTTGAATTCGTCCCCACCTCACTCGCTGCGCTCGTGAGGCACGTGAAGGAGGAATGGGTTCTGGAAGCGCTCGCCTGTTTGAAGGGCCAGGCGACCATGCGACGCAGGAAGCTTCCAGTCGACCGCGCGCTTTGGTTGGCCATCGGTAAGTCCTCGCCGATCCCCGTCGTGAAGTGAGCTTCCCGAGCGGGTATTCGCGCGCGAGACCTTCAACTCGCAGGAGCGCGAATGAAAGACCATC
>JBMNNX010000466.1:0-3304 GCA_050942745.1 Myxococcales bacterium | reverse complement strand
GTAGCTGTAGAGTCCCTGATAGTAATAAACGGGCCTGCCGTCGTAGTAGCCCCAGAAGTGGCCGCAGTGAGGCCCGTGGACGTGGCGGACAACCGGAACGGGAACAGTCGCGACGACCGCTGCACGACCAGGCACGACACAACCTGTCAACACGGCTGCCAAGGTTAGGGCCAACAGGGCGACGCGCTTCATCGATAGCTGCCTCTTCCTCCCCGAAAACCTGCTCGACGAGACTGAAACCCGCGGCGAAGCGTTTTCTTCCGCCAGGTCTCCATTGGACGGCAGACGTGGCGCCGCCCGTCCTTTGGGAGGGCGGGCGAGCGAGGGGATGAATGGCTTACGCGGACGACTAGCGGCGGTTCCTGCGGGCCTTCTTGCGCGCCTGGCGCTCGCGCTTGCGCTTCTCGCGCCTCGCGTCGCGCTCGCGATCGGCGGCCGTCGGGTTGCTGGCACCCACCGGAGGAGCAAAGCCGGCCTTTCGGGCCTTGGCGAGCTGGGCTGCGCCCATGGGCGGAGTGTAGCCCTTTGGCAAGCCCATCGCCTGCATCTGCTGCTGTATCATGGCCCGCTGCATGTTCGCGGCATCTTTGCCGAAGATGTCCTGCATGCCCTGGCCCTTGAGCTGGCGCAACGCCGCGAACTGCCTGAAGCCAGGCAGAGCGCCGAGCAGGCCCGGCGCGCTCCCGATCTGGGCCATGACGTTGCGCATCATCATGTAGCGGGCGACGACGTCGCGCACGTGTTCGGGCTTCTGGCCCGCGCCGCGGGCGATGCGCTGGATGCGCGCCTCGTTGAGCGCGTCGGCACGGGCGCGCTCGAACTTGGTCATCGAATCGTGGATCGCTTCGATCTTGACGAACTCTTTGTCGTCGACGTTCAGGCTCTCGGTCATGTCCCCGAAGATGGGGAACCTCTCGAGCAGATCCTTGATGGGGCCCATCTTGCGCACGGTGCGGATCTGCGCGACGAAGTCGCCGAAGCTGAACTTGCCGGACAGGATCTTCTGGGCGTCCTGCTCGGCCTGCTTCTCGTCGACGACCTGCTCGAAGTCCTTCATCAAGCCGACGATGTCGCCGAAGCCGAGGATGCGGCCGGCCAGCCCCTCGGGCCGGAACTCTTCGAGCTTGTCGAGCCCCTCGCCCATGCCGAGGAACTTGATGGGCTTGCCGGTGACCTCCTTGATGGAGAGCGCCGCGCCGCCGCGCGCGTCGCCGTCGAGCTTGGTCAGGATGAAGCCCGAGATCGCCAGGCGCCGGTCGAACTCGGCCGCGGTCTTGACCGCGTCCTGGCCGATCATGGCGTCGACGACAAGAAGGATATTTTCAGGCTTGCAGGAGCTCTTGATCGCCTCGAGCTCGGCCATCATTTGCTCGTCGATCGCCAAGCGGCCGGCAGTGTCGAAGAGGACGACGTCGCGCTTCTGCTTGTGGGCGAGCTCGATGGCCGCGTGGCACATCGCCGGCGGCGGGACGCCCTCCTCGTGATAGACCGGTACCCCGAGCTGGTCGCCGAGCACCTTGAGCTGCTCGACGGCCGCAGGGCGGTAGACGTCGGCGGCGACGAGCATCGGCTTGTGCCCCTGCTTGATGAGCATCTGGGCGAGCTTGGCCGTCGTCGTCGTCTTTCCGGAGCCTTGAAGGCCGACCATCATGACGCCGGTCGGCCTGGTCTTGGTGTCCGAGAAGGCGAGCGAGGTGTCCACCGGGCCCATCAGGCCTTCGAGCTCGTCGTGGCAGATCTTGATGAAGTGGTCCTGGGCGGTGGCCCGAAGCTTCCTGCCTTTGGCGTCGGTCGCCTTCGTCTCGACGATCTCGCCGACCGCCTTCTCCCGGACGCGGGCGACAAAGCGCCGGACTACATCGAGAGAGACGTCGGCTTCGAGCAGCGCCACGCGGATGTCACGCAGGGCCTCGTCGACCACCTCGGGGGTGATCTCGGTCTTGCCAGCCAGGCGGTTGCGGGCAGCGCGAAAGCCCTTGGTGAGAGTGTCGAGCATCTAGGTCGGTCCTTCCTTGTGATGGAGCTTGCTCCCGCCGGCTCGCACAGCGGCATGCCAAGCGGCTTCGTCGGCGGAGCTGGGGAAGCAGGCTCGCCAGCGAAGAAAACAGCGCAAGGCGGCGGTTTATAGCACCGGCGGGAGCGGCGCAGCAACGCGCTCCTCCGAATGCTGTGCTGTCGTCTTGGCGATTGCCCGACCGCTGGGCGAGGGCTAGGATTCGCCGCCCGTGCGGTCGGTCGCCATCTGGCGGATCGCCCGTACGACGCTCAGGCCGGAGTGGCGAAGCTGGTAGACGCAGGGGACTTAAAATCCCCTTGGGCTCCAAGCCCAGCGCGGGTTCGAATCCCGCCTCCGGTATCGGACCATGGAGATGGCGGGTTGCCGAGGTGAAGGGCAGTCGGCCTGCCGTCGCGAATTCCACCTTGCAAACAAGGGGACGATTCGCTATCGGTAGCCCGCGCTCTTGGTCGTGTAGCTCAGTTGGATAGAGCGTTGGCCTCCGAAGCCAAAGGCCCCGCGTTCGAGTCGCGGCACGACCGCTCGGAGAGAAGGAAGCCCCGCGAGCAATCGCGGGGCTTTCTTCATGGTGCGTCCAGCAGCGCAGGCCCAGCTACGGTTGGCGCTCGGACGAGACGTCCGATTGGTGCCCAGAACTGCTCGCGCTCGAAGCGGAGGCGACCAGGCAGAGCTGGCTCGCTCGCAGCCTCCGAAGCGCCCGCTTGCGGTCGGCAGGCAGGAGAGTGGCCGGGCGATCTCGATTCTCTCGAGCCCGCGGCGCGAGCGCGGGCGCAAGCCGAGCCTCTTGGCCGCCTGGCGGCTGCCTGCCCGAAGAACCATGGGAGGAGCCCTCGGCGCGCCGGGTGTTCGGCGGCCGCGAACTGTGCGGAACCCTGCATTGTGGAAAAGAAGCCCTACCGTGATGGGTAGGGCCCATGGTGTGGGCCGAGGGAGGAAGAAAAGTGGCACGCAAGACCAAGGGCGACATGACCGTGAGAGAGGCCGGGCAGCTGGGCGGCCGCAAGGTCGCCGAAGAGAGGGGCCGGGAGTTCTACGAGGAGATCGGCCACAAGGGCGGCCAGCGCGTCCGGGAGCTGATCAACGAGGGCAAGGAGGCCGAGAGAAAGTAAGCCCGACCGCCGCGGGCAAACCCGAGGCGGGTCGCGCGCGCTCCAAGAGGACGCGCCGACCCGCCTCTTATCCGCTCTTCGGCAGATCCCGGGATGCCGAAATCCGCTGTCGGTATGAGCTGATGCCTCGTCTGCGAGGGCAGGATGAAGCGCTGGCCGCAGAGGCTTGACCTTCGCA
>JBMNNX010000122.1:0-18451 GCA_050942745.1 Myxococcales bacterium | reverse complement strand
GAGGGCCCGGGGAGGACAAGAAACGCGCACTCTCCTAAACGGGATCGCCCCAGGGAAGGCACAGACTCTCCCCGAAACGTCACCACTGACACAGCAGCCATCCCCAGAACCAGGCTCGGGGTCGGGCACAAAGGCAGCAGAGCTAACAACGGTCTCGGCTGCCCTCACGTCGACGACGTTTTGTAGAAGAAACCGCCGCCGTTCCGAAACCCTGTTAGTTCAAGGCCACAGCCGGCCCAAGGGCCGGTCTCTCGCTCGGGATGACCGGGTCGCGGCCAAGTTGCTTCGACAAGCGCGGAACCGATTCAGTTGCCCGATCAGCGCCGCGCGTTCTTGCCCGCCGGCAGCGGAGCCGGCACGACAACCCGCGGGGCGGCCCCGAGCGGCTCGCTGTCGACGCTAAGCCCCTTCATCCGCCCGGCTGTCTGCGAGAAGAGCTTCGCCAGCGCCTTGCCGTCGCCGAGCAGCACGATGCGCTCGCCCTTGAAGCGCGTCGCGCCCTCGGAGATGAACGCCTGCGCGATCCCCTCGTCGCCCGCGCCCGGGACCGGCGGCAGCTCGGTGACGAAGGCGCGCGACCCCGCCAGGCTCATCGCCTCGCAGGCGCGCTTGACCAGCGCGGAGTACACGCTCACGGTGAAGGCGCGGCGCTGGCCCGCCCCGAAGCAGAAGACGCGCTCGAAGCGCAGCCTCCCGCCCGTCGGGAACAGCAGCGCGTCGCCCCTCTCGCCGACGAAGCGGCCGGCCTTGAGGATCTGCGAGAGCCCGCCGCACAGCCGCCAGTCGATGTAACCGGCAGCGCCCTTGAGCGGCCGCTGATCCTCGAAGACGAACAGGCTGGCCGCGTCGAGCCCCTCGAGGGCGTCTATCGTGGCGAGCCCGGTGTCGGCGAACGACAGCCTCATCCGCGCCGCCCCTCCCTCAACGTCGCGGCGAGCTTGTCGAGGATGCCGTTGATGAAGGCGCCCGACTCCTCGGTCCCGAAGCGCTTGGCGAGCTCGATGGCCTCGTTGAGGATGACCCGGGTCGGGGCATCCTGGTGCTCGAGCAGCTCGAAGACCGCCAGGCGCAGCACGTTGCGGTCTACCCTGGACATGCGCTGGACGCGCCAGTGGAGGCTGTGGCGCTCGATGAGCTGATCGATCTCCTCGCGGCGGCCGACGACCCCGCGCACCAGCGTCTCGGCAAACTCCAGGCTCGCCTTGTCGGGCTCGCCCTCCTCACTCTTCCACGCGTGGCTCAGGGCGTCGATGGGATCGGCCGAGGCGATGTCGACCTGGTAGAGAGCCTGCAGCGCGCGCTCGCGGGCGCGACTTCGTGCTCCTGGGCGGCGACCTTTGCTCATCTGGTCCTTCCGCGCGAGATTGGGCTACCGGCGCTGCGCGCCCAGCTCGCGAATGACGTTGGCGGTCTCGATGGCGGCGACGGCCGCCTCGGCTCCCTTGTTGCCAGCCTTGGTGCCGGCGCGCTCGATGGCCTGCTCGACGTTGTCGGTGGTCAGCACGCCGAAGGAGACCGCGCAGGGCGCCTCGAGGGCGATCTGGGCGATGCCCTTGGAGACCTCGGCCGCGATGTAGTCGAAGTGCGGCGTGCCTCCGCGGATGACCGCGCCGAGCACGACGAGGGCGTCGTACTTGCCGCTCAGCGCGACCCGGCGCGCCACCTGCGGCAGCTCGAAGGTGCCGGGGACGCGGACGACCTCAATGTCCGAGTCCTGGGCGCCGTGGCGGTGCAGCGCGTCGAGCGCGCCGGTCAGAAGCTGCTCGGTGATGAAGCTGTTGAAGCGGGAGATGACGATCGCGACCTTGAGGCCTTCGGCGATCAGCTTCCCCTCGACGTAACTCGGCATCCTCGTCACCTCGTCATCCTGCCGCGGCGGGCGGCGCGCGCGGGCACCCTCTGCCCGGCGGCCCGCTTGCGGCGCAGGTGCGCCCGGGTCTCGGGCGTAGGTTCCACCTCTATCGGCACGCGCTCGACCACGGTCAGCCCGTAGCCCTCGGCGCCGATGATCTTCTTCGGGTTGTTGGTCAGCAGCCGGATGCGCTCGATCCCGAGGTCGCGCAGGATCTGGGCCCCGACCCCGAACTCGCGCAGCCGGCCCTCGCCCATCACGCCTTCGCCCGCTTCCTTCGCCGCGTGCTGGCAGCCGAGCGTGAGCGGCGCGTCCTTGCGCAGATAGACGAGCACGCCGCGCCCCTCGCGCGCGATCTGCGCGAGGCTGTGGCGAAGCTGCGCCCCGCAGTCGCAGGCAGCGAACCCGAGCGTGTCGCCGAAGGGGCAGGCCGCGTGCACGCGCACCAGCACCGGCTGCGCCCCGCGCAGCTCGCCGAACACGAGCGCCAGGTGCTCGCGGCGATCGACCTTCGAGCGGTAGCGCATCGCCTCGAGCTCGCCGAGCCCGGCGAACGGCAGGCGCGCGGTCTCCAGGCGCTCGACGAGCACCTCGCGCTCGAGCCGGTAGCGGATGATGTCGGCGACCGACAGCAAGACGAGCTTGTGCTTGCGCGCGAACCGCTGCAGCTCGGGCCGCCGGGCCATCGTGCCGTCGGGGTTCATGATCTCGCAGAGCACGCCGGCCGGCGTCAGCCCGGCCAGCCGCGAGAGGTCGACCGAGCCTTCGGTCTGTCCGGTGCGCACGAGCACCCCGCCCTCGCAGGCCACCAGCGGGAAGACGTGCCCGGGGCGCACCAGGTCGCTCGCCTTTGCCTTCGGCGCCGAGGCGACGCGGATGGTGGTCGCACGGTCCTTGGCGCTGATGCCCGTCGAGACGCCCTTTGCCGCTTCGATGGAGACGGTGAAGGCCGTCTTGAAGGGCGAGCGGTTGTGCTCGACCATCAACGGCAGCTCGAGCCGGCGCGCCCTCTCCGCGGTCAGCGTTAGACAGATGAGCCCCCGCCCGTGGGTCGCCATGAAGTTGATCGCCTCGGGCGTCACCTTCTCGGCCGCCATCACGAGGTCGCCCTCGTTCTCGCGGTCCTCGTCGTCGGTGAGGATGACCATCCGACCTGCGCGGATGGCCTCGAGCGCCTTCTCGACCCGGGCGATGCTCTCCTTGGCGTCTTCGCGTAGCTCCAGCCGTTCCATTGCCGCCTTCTCTACCACGGTGTTCAGCACTTGACAGGCTCAGATGAAGCCGCAGCGCCGCAACAGTTCCTCGTCGACGCGCCCAGCGAAGGCCTGTCTGCCGAGCAGGCGCGCGACGTACTTGCCGATGACATCGGTCTCGAGGTTGACCGCCTCGCCGACGCGCTTGTCGCCGAGCGCGGTGCGCCGCTGGGTCTCGGGGATGAGCGCGACCTCGAAGCGGTCGCTCGAGACCGCGTTGACGGTCAGGCTCGTCCCATCAACGGCGACCGAGCCCTTCTCGATGAACAGCGGGGCGAGCTCGGGCGGCAGCCAGAAGCCGAGGACGAGCGCCCCGCCCTCCTGCCGGCGCGAGACGACGCGGGAAACGGCGTCCACGTGGCCGAGCACGAGGTGCCCGCCCAGCCGATCGGAGAGCCGCATGGCCCGCTCCAGGTTGACCCGCGTGCCCGCGGCCCAGGAGCCAATCGTCGTGCGACGCAGCGTCTCGTCCGAGGCCTCGACCTCGAAGCCGCCAGCCCGGCGGGCGACCACCGTCAGGCAGGCGCCGTTGCAGGCTATCGACTCCCCGAGCTCCAGCTCCTCTGCCGGCAGGGCGGTGCGGAGGGAGATGCGCGCCATCGCGCCGCGCGCGAGCGACTCGACGGTGCCGACGTCTTGGACGAGCCCGGTGAACATGAGAGCGCGGGAGTATAAGGCAGACCCCCGCTCGAAAACACGGGGAGTCGTGCCCGAATTCGGACATTGCTGGATGGCTCCGAGGGCCCGGCGGCCGCGGGCGCGCGAAACCTCGCCGAGGATGGGAGAGCCGCCGTCTCGGCGGCCGCCCGTGACGCCCGCGCGCAGGACGCTCGCCGAGGATGGGAAAGCTGTCGTCTCTGAGGCCGCCCCGGCGCCTGCGCGCGCGGGACTCGCCCGCTCGGTCGGCCGGACACCTCGGCCCCCGTCGCTCGTCAAGAGTGAGCGTCTCGAGCCGCGGCCGGATCGCAAAGCTCTGGTACGCTCGAGCGCCGGAGAACCCGATGGACGACAAGCGAGCCTTCCCGCAAGCCGACCCTTCCACACTTGCCCACCTTCAAGAGCTCGCCGAGATAGGCCTGATGACCTCGGCCCTGCTGCACGAGATCAAGCAGCCGCTCGCCGCCATCAAGGGCTTCGCGCAGATGCTGCGCGAGACGGGCGAGAGCCCCGCGCAGCCCATCGAGTCGATGCTCGCGCAGATCGAGCGCATGGAGCGGCTCCTCGCGAACCACCGGCGCTTGCTGCAGGCCGGCGGGCCGCCCTCGAAGTTCGATCTCTGCGCGGTCGCGGCGGCCGCGGCGCGGTTGCTCGGGCCGCGGGCGCGGCAGGTCGGCACGCGAATAGAGCAGCGGCTGCCCGACAGGCCCGTATTCGTGCAGGCGCGAGAGGCGCAGGTCCTGCAGATCCTCGTCAACCTCGTCGCCAACGCCCTCGACGCCGTCGCGGGCTGCCCTAGGCGTGCCGTCGAGCTGATCGTCGCGGGCGAGGACGCGGTGGCCGAAATTATCGTCGCCGACAGCGGCGCGGGCATCTCGGCCGGCATCGCCCCGCGGGTGTTCGACCCCTTCTTCACCACCAAGGGCCCGGACTCGGGCACCGGGCTCGGCCTCTACATCAGCCGCGCCCTCGCCGAGGCCAACGGCGCGCGGCTCGAGCTGGTCCGGCCCGCCGAGCTCGGGCTGTCGGCGCGCACCGCCTTCCGGCTCGCCTTCGGCCCGGATGCCGACAAGCCTAAGCGAGCCCGCTCGGTGCTAGTCGTAGACGACGAGGAGGTCGTCTGCTCGATGCTCGCGAGCCTGCTCGAGCCCGAAGGGCTCGACGTCCACCTCGCGCTCTCGGGAGAGGAGGCGCTGCGCCTGCTCGATCAGCGCGACTTCGACCTGGTGTTGAGCGACAAGAACCTGCCGGACGTCAGCGGGCTCGACATCGCGCGGGCGGTGCGCCGGCGCACGCCCGAATGTCCGGTCATCTTGATGACCGGCTACCCCTCGGTCGAGACCGCGCAGGAGGGCCTGGAGATCGGACTGCTCGACTACCTCGAGAAGCCGTTCGACGACATCGCGCAGGTGCGCGCCCGCATCCGCGAAGCGCTCAACCCGCCGCCCGCGCCTGCGGCCGAGCCCCGGCCGCGCACCCGCAGGGTCCTAATCCTGGAGGACCGACCCGACGAAGCGGTCCGGCTCGGCGAAGCGGTCACCGCCGCCGGGGGCATGCCCGTCGTCGCGCGCAGCGTCGACGAGGCGCTCGCCCAGATCGTGTCGCCGGGCGCCGACTGCGTCGTGCTCTCGCTCGATCTGCGCGACCGCTCGCTGTCGCCCGAGGCCATCCGGACGCTGCGCAAGAGCGCGAACGGGCTCATCGCCGTGGCCGACACCCCTTCGCTCGAACAGACGATCGCCGCCATCCGCATGGGCGCGGCGGCCTGCCTGCCTCGGGCGCTCGCGTCGCTCGAGACGCTCTCGCGAGAGGTCTTGAAGCTGCTCGAGAAGCCGAGCGGGTAGCCGGATATTGCGCCCCGCGAGGCGCCGCGTGGAGCTTCGCCGCTCCGGGCTTCGACGCGCTATGCCGGTCCGGGCCTCGACACGCTCCACGGTCCAAGGCGCCTCGCGCCGACGGTCGGGGCGGAGCGGGAGCTCCGCCGGTCCAACACCAACACAGTTCGCTGGTCCGGTCGCCAGCGCGCTCCGTTGGCCCTACTCCAGCGCGCTCAGCCAGCTCGGTCCTTGGGACGCTCTGCGCACCGGGCCTCGCTTCGCCGACGGCGGGCGGAGCTGGAGCTCCGCCGGTCCAACACCAGCATCCGCCGGTCCAGTCGCCAGCGCGGTCCGTCGGTCGCATTCCAGCGCGCCCCGCCGGTCCTACTTCAGCAGCGCGCCCCGCCGACTACTTCAGCAGCGCTTCGCCGCTCCGGGCCTGAGACGCTCCGCGCCTGGGCGAGCCTCGCGCCGACGACGGCCCGCCAGTCCTCGACCCGCTCGGCAGGGGAGCCGCGCCCGGCCTACCGCATGCGGCGCACCGCGGGCCTGGGCCTCAGGGCGATGAGCACATCCTGGCCCACCGGCTCGACCCCGGTCTGCTGCAGCTCGATGGCCTCGGCCATTCGCTCGCGCCGCGCGAGCCGGGCCCAGCTAATCCCTTCGCCGAGCACCTTGGGCGCGACGTAGAGCTGCACCGCGTCCACGAGGCCCGCCTCGAGGAAGCCGCCGAAGACGCCGGCCCCGCCCTCGACGAGCAGGTGGACGATGTCGCGCGAGGCGAGGTGGGCGAGCGCCGCCTGCAGATCGACCCGGCCGCCGTCGCCCCCGATGCGCACGACCTCGGCCCCGCGCGCCTCGAGCGCCCGCGCGCGCTCCTCGTCGGGGCTGGAGGTGAGCACGAGCACGCCGCCGCGCTCCTCGTCGAAGATGCGCGCCTTGGCAGGGATGTCGAGCGTGCCGGTGAGCACGACCCTGAGCGGCTGGCGCGCGGCGGTGCGCCCGCGCAGGCGCGTGGTGAGCTGCGGATCGTCCAGGCGCACGGTCCCGGCGCCGACGAGGATGGCGTCGACGCGATCGCGCAGCTCGTGGACCCGTTCGCGCGCCTTCGGCCCGGTCACCCAGCGCGAGTCGCCGTTCGAGGCGGCAATCTTGCCGTCGGCGGTCGCGGCGATCTTGATGGTGACGAAGGGCCGCTTCTTGGTCACGAAGGTGAAGAAGGGATCGTTGAGCGCGGCGCACGCGTCCTCGAGCACCCCGATCACCACCTCGATCCCCGCCGCGCGCAGCCGGCGCACGCCGCGCCCGCTGACGAGCGGGTTGCGGTCGCGGCAGCCGACGATGACCCGGCGGATGCCCGCGCGGATGATCGCCTCGGTGCACGGCGGGGTGCGGCCGTGGTGATCGCACGGCTCGAGCGTGGAATAGAGGTAGGCGCCCTTGGCTTTCTCGCCCGCCTGGCGCAGCGCGACGACCTCGGCGTGCGGCCCGCCGGCCTTGGCGTGGTAGCCCCGCGCGATGATCCGGCCGTTCTTGACCAGAACCGCGCCGACCACGGGGTTGGGGCTGGTGCGCCCTTGGCCCTTCTTCGCCTGCTCGAGCGCCTCGCTCATGAAGCGCTCGCGCTCTTCCTGCTCACGCCGCCCGGCATGCGCCTTCGCGCCGTCGGCCTTGCCCACCGTCCTCATGAAGCGCGGCTCACTCTCTTCCTCGCGGCGCGGTCCAGCTTCGAGCGTTCTGCGAGCAGCTCCTTGAGCTCGTTCATAAACTCCTGCACGTCGCGAAAATCGCGGTAGACCGAGGCGAAGCGCACGTAGGCGACGTCGTCGATCTGCTGCAGGGCCTTCATCACGAGCTCGCCGATGAGCCTCGACTGGACTTCCTTCTCGCCGGTCTCCTGGATCTTCTGCTCGATGGCGTCGAGCATCTGCTCGATCTGCTCGGCGGGAACCGGCCGCTTCTCTACTGCCTTCTTCAGCCCGGCGGCGATCTTCTCGCGGTCGAAGCTCTCGCGCCGGCCGTCCTTCTTCACCACCAGCGGCAGGGTGTCCTCCACCCGCTCGTAGGTGGTGAAGCGCCGCTCGCAGTCCAGGCACTCGCGACGCCGCCGGATCGCATGTCCCTCGTGCGAGAGGCGGGAGTCGATGACCTTGTTCTCGGTCTTCTTGCAGAACGGACAACGCATGGGGGTGCGGATGTTACCAACATCGGACAGATGCGCCTACTTTCGCGCAGACGTCCCTCCTCGCGATCCGCAGGCCTTGCCCGAGCGAGCGGCGGATCGCGCGCGAGAGGCGCGAGCGGTTGTCGAGATCGCAGGAAGAGGCGGTCGGCCCAAGGAGCCTCCGGCGGCGCGCTACAAGCGGTCGCGACGGCACGAGGCGCCTCGCGCTCGCGACGGAGCGCTCTGCGCCGCCGGGCACGCTCGAAGGCCGCGAGGCCTCGCGCCGCGTCCAGGACCAAGCCAAAGCGCTGGCCAGGCTGCTCGGCCGTTGAGCCCGAGGTGCGCCGCAAAGAGAGCAGCCCGCCATCGAGCGCGAGCTCGGAGGGCGGGCCGCCGCAGACGAGACCGGACAGCCGGTTAGAGCGTGAAATCCGGATAGAGCGGGAACTGGGCGGTCAGCTCCTTGATCTGTCCGCGAACGCGCTTGGCGACCTCCTCGTCCTCGGGGTGCTCGAGCACGTCCACGATGAGGCCGGCAATGAGCTTCATCTCGCCGGCGCGCATGCCGCGCGTGGTGAGCGCCGGGGTTCCCAGGCGCACGCCCGAGGCGACCGTCGGCTTCTCGGGGTCGAACGGGATCATGTTCTTGTTCACCGTGATGTGGGCGTTGCCGAGCGCGTTCTCGGCCGCCTTGCCGGTGATCTTCTTGGGCCGCAGGTCAACGAGCATCAGGTGGTTGTCGGTGCCGCCCGAGCACAGTCTCAGCCCGCGCTCCTTGAGCCCCTCGGCGAGCGCCTGCGCGTTGTCGATCACCTGCTGCTGGTACTGCTTGAACCCCGGCTCGAGCGCCTCCTTGAACGCGACCGCCTTGGCGGCGATGACGTGCTCGAGCGGGCCGCCCTGGATGCCCGGGAAGATCTGGCTGTTGATCTTCTTGGCGAACGGCTCCTTGCACAAAACCATGCCGCCGCGCGGGCCGCGCAGGGTCTTGTGGGTCGTGGTGGTCACGATCTCGGCGAGCGGAACGGGCGACGGGTGCAGGCCCACGGCCACCAGGCCCGCGATGTGTGCCATGTCCACCACCATCGCCGCGCCGACCTCGTCGGCGATCTCGCGGAACTTGGCGAAGTCGATGATGCGCGGGTAGGCGCTGGCGCCGACCATGATGACCTTGGGCTTGTGCTCGCGGGCGAGCTCGGCCACCCGGTCGTAGTCGATGGTCTCGGTGTCCTGGCGCAGGCCGTAGGGCACGACCTTGTAGAGCTTGCCCGAGAAGTTCACCGGCGAGCCGTGCGTCAGGTGGCCGCCCGAGTTGAGGTCGAGCGCAAGCAGCGTGTCGCCCGGCTGCATCAGCGCCATGTAGGCCGCCATGTTCGCCTGCGAGCCCGAGTGGGCCTGGACGTTGGCGTGCTCGGCGCCGAAGAGCCTCACCGCGCGGTCGATGGCGAGCTGCTCGGACATGTCGACGAATTCGCAGCCGCCGTAGTAGCGCTTGCCCGGATAGCCTTCGGCGTACTTGTTGGTGAGCGGAGAGCCAAGCGCTGCGAGGACCGCCGGGGAGACGAAGTTCTCGCTGGCGATGAGCTCCAGGCCCTCCTCCTGGCGACGGACCTCTTTGTTGATGATGTCGTAAATCTCAGGATCGAACTCACGCAGGCTCATGCGGTTCATGGACGTTGATCTCCTGGCCACGCGGCCGTTGGGCGAAGGCGCGAAGGTAGCCGCTTCCCACTCGAAGAGGCAAGCGCTGCGAGCGCCGAGCGCAGCGCAGGCAAGCGGGCGGCGCTGGGAGCCGCGCGAGCGGCCGCGCGGGGGTCTTCTCCGGCAGCTTCGCGAGGCCGCTTTCGCGCTGCCCCTGCCCTCGCGGCAACCGGCAAAGACGCAACGGGCCCGCCGCTCGTCCGAGCCGGCGGGCCTCGCCTCGCGCTGGTCTGCGAGAGAGCTTCGCCTACTCTGCGTAGAGCCCCATGCGCCAGATAGGCTTGCCGTCCTTGCTCGTCGTCTCCTCTTCCTTGACCGCGTAGCGGGCGCGCAGGCCGCACGCGTACTCGCGCGACTCGTCGTCGAGGCGCTGGTCGGAGGCGAGCTCGGCGGGGACGAGGATGGTCCCGAGCCGCTTGGAGCGGGGCACCTCCGGGACGACGTAGACCTTGCAAGCCTCCGGCTTCGACGGGCGCATCTTCTCCTCCTCGCCGAAGACGGTGGCGCGGTGCTCGAACTGGCGACTGTCGGCCAGGGCCACGCACCCCGAGAGCAGGGCAAGCGCTGCGAAGGTGAGGACGTGCTGGCGCATCGCGTTCCTCCGAGGCCGTCCGGGCCTGGCCGAGTGGTCGATGGGGCGCCGGCGGCCTTGCGCGCGCGGTACCGCCGAGCCTGTGGTTTTCACTTCACGCCGTCGGCGTCCCGCTCGGCGTCCGCTATCTTCTGCACGCGCTTCAGGTGGCGGCCTCCCTCGAACTGCGTGCTGACGAAGGTTTCGGCGATTGCGCGCCCGAGGCCCGGACCGACGACGCGCTCGCCCAGGCAGAGCACGTTGGCGTCGTTGTGCTGGCGCGCCATGCGCGCCTCGAACTCGGTCGTGCACAGCGCCGCGCGGACGCCGCGGTACTTGTTGGCGACGATGGACATGCCAATGCCGGTGCCGCAGACGAGCACCCCGGCATCGACCTGCCCGTCACGCACCGCCTTCGCCACGCGCGTCGCGAAGTCCGGATAGTCGACCGAGCTGTTGTCGTGCGTTCCGAAGTCCTCGACGCTGTGGCCGAGCTTCACCAGCCCCTCGGCGGCTTCCTTCTTCAGCTCGAGGCCCGCGTGGTCGTTGGCTATCGCGATGCGCATCGAAACCCTCGCTCTCCCCCGTTGCGTTCGAACCGGCGGGCCCGGGCCATCGACTCACCTGGCCGGCGCGCCGAGCCCGCGAAGCCCGGGCCTCAATCGGCCGACCGGCCGACCGGCCGACTCGGCGGCCCGCCCGAGCGCGCTATCCGCGGTACCGCTTCACTATGAGCACCGCGTTCGTCCCGCCGAAGCCAAAGGAGCTCGACATCGCGGCCTCGACCTGGACCTCGCGCGCCCGGTTCGGCACGTAGTCGAGATCGCACTCGGGGTCCGGGACCTCGTAGTTGATGGTCGGCGGCAGCACGCCGCGCTGAACCGCGAGCGCCGAGAAGACCGTCTCGATACCGCCGGCGGCCCCGAGCAGGTGCCCGGTCATCGACTTGGTCGAGCTGACCGCGAGCTTGTAGGCGTGCTCGCCGAAGACCCTCTTTATCGCCTGCGTCTCGTTGGCGTCATTGAGCGGGGTCGAGGTGCCGTGGGCGTTGATGTAGCCGATCTCCTCCGGCCGCATCCCCGCGTCCTGCAGCGCCCGCTTCATGCAGCGCACCGCCCCCTCGCCGCCCGGCGCCGGCGCGGTGATGTGGTAGCCGTCGGAGTTGGCGCCGTAGCCGACGACCTCGGCGACGATCTTCGCTCCGCGCCGCCGGGCGTGCTCGAGTTCCTCGACGACGACCACGCCCGCGCCCTCGGCGGGCACGAAGCCGCTGCGGCTCGCGTCAAAGGGGCGCGAGGCCCGCTGCGGCGAGTCATTGCGGTCGCTGCACATCGCCTTCATCGCGTTGAAGCCCGCGACGCAGGTCGGCGTAATCGGCGCCTCGGCCCCGCCGGCGAGCACCGCGTCGCACTCGTTGTAGCGGATGAGCTTGGCCGCCTCGCCTATCGAGTGCGCGCCGGTCGCGCAGGCCGACACCGGGACCCAGTTCGGGCCCTTGATGCCGAGCCGGATGCCGAGCGCCCCGGCGCCGAGGTTGGCGATGATTTGCGTGATGAGGAAGGCGCTGACCCGTCCCGGGCCCTTGTCGAGCAGCTTGCCGTGCGCCTCCTCGAGCGAGCCGATGCCGCCGACCCCGGAGCCGACGAGGCAGCCGATGCGGTCCTCGTTCTCGGGGGTGACCTTCAGCCCCGAGTCCTCCAAGGCCATCACCCCGGCGGCGAGCGCGTACTGCTCGAAAAGATCGAGCCGGCGCGCCTCCTTCTTCTCCATCCAGAGCTCGGGCTGGAAGTCGGGGACCTCGCCGGCGACGCGCGTGTCGAAGCCGGTCGCGTCGAAGCGGGTGATCGGACGAACTCCGCTGCGGCCCTCGATGAGAGCCTGCCAGGCTTTCTCCACACCTGTCCCAAGCGGGGTCACCAGACCCAGCCCGGTGATGACGACGCGACGGGTCATGTCTGCCTACTTCTTGTGGGCGTTGATGAAGTCGACCGCGTCCTTGACGGTCTTGATGCTCTCGGCCTGGTCGTCGGGGATCTCGACGTCAAACTCGTCCTCCATCGCCATCACCAGCTCGACGATGTCGAGGCTGTCGGCGCCGAGGTCGTCGGTGAACGAGCTCTCGTTCTTGACCTCCTCCTCTCCGACGCCGAGCTGCTCGGCAATGATGGACTTGACCTTCACCTCGACACTCGTCGTGCTCATGTGCAACGCCTCCAAGTCGGCCCGTCCCCGGGCTTCTGTCGCCGCCAACCCCAGGGCGAGACGATCGCCCCCGAAAGGCCGGCCTTTATAAACCAAGTCGCGAGCTTCTGTGAACTATCGGCCAGTGTGCATCGGCCGCACCTGGGCGGCCGCCCGCCCGCAACCGGCGGGCTCGTGCGAGCGGCGAAGCGCGCCTTCGCCGCGTCGCCTCGCGAATCCCATTGCGGCCGCCGCTAGGCGCCGCCCAGCAGCTTCTCGAATCCCTCCAGGTCGTCGCAGGCCAGGGTCTCGATGGACTTGTCGGTCTGGCGCACCAGCCCGCTGAGGACCTTGCCCGGGCCGACCTCGATCGCCCGCGAGACCCCGAGCTCATTCATCCGCTGGACGGTCTCGACCCAGCGCACCGGCGCGGTCACCTGGGCGACGAGCAGCTCGACGATGCGCCCCGGGTCGCTGTTTGGCGCGGCCTCGACGTTGGTTATCACCGGCACCCGCGGCGCCTGGAAGGTGAAGCCCTCGAGCACCTCGCGCAGCCGGGGCTGGACCGGCGCCATCAGGCTGCAGTGGAACGGCGCGCTGACCGGCAGTGGCAGCACACGGCGGGCGCCGGCGGCCTTGAGGAGCTCACCCGCGCGCTCGACCGCGGCCGCGTGGCCGGCGATGACCGTCTGCTCGGGGGTGTTGAAGTTCGCCGGCGCGCAGACCTCGCCCTGCGCCGCCTGCTCGCAGCCCTCGCGCACCTTCTCGGGCGCGAGCCGGGTGACCGCGGCCATCGCCCCGACGCCCGGAGGCACCGCCTCCTGCATGAAGGTGCCGCGGGCGCGCACCGCCCTCACCGCGTCCTCGAAACCGAGCGCCCCGGCGGCGACGAGCGCCGAGTACTCGCCGAGCGAGTGGCCGGCGACGAAGTCGGCCTTCAGCCCGGCGGCCGCGAGCACCTCGTGGAAGGCGACGGAGACGGTGAGGATGGCCGGCTGGGTGTTCGCCGTGAGCCGCAGCTCGCTCTCGGGCCCCTCGAGGATGAGCTTGGAGAGCGGCTCGCCGAGCGCCTCGTCGGCGCGCTCGAAGACGGCGCGGGCCTCCGGATAGCGGGCGATCAGCGCGCGGCCCATGCCCACCTGCTGCGAACCCTGGCCCGGAAAGACGAATGCGACCTTGCTCATGCGACTCCTCCCTTGTTCAGCGGCCCTGGGCGCTGGCGGCCTACCAGCGCAGCAGCGCGCTGCCCCACGCCATCCCGGCGCCCGCGGCGAGCAACAGGACATAGTCGCCCGGCCGCAGCCGGCCCGCGCGCGACGCCTCGTCGAGCAGCAGCGGCAGCGAGGCGGCCGAGGTGTTGCCGTACTTGTGCAGGTTGAGCCAGCAGCGCTCCATCGGCACCCCGACGCGCTCCATGACCGCCTCGATGATCCGCAGGTTCGCCTGGTGGCCCATCACGTGCGCGACCTGATCGACGGTGACGCCGTTGGCCTCGAGCGCCTCCTGGGCGGCGACGGCGAGGGTGCGCACCGCGACCTTGAAGACCTCGCGCCCGTTCATCTTCACCTTGTCGCGCTTTTCGGCGATGAGCCGATCGGAGATGGGCGCGGCCGTGCCGGGCCCGGGGATCCAGAGGATCTCGGCGAGCGAGCCGTCGGTGTGCAGGTGCGACGAGAGCAGGCCTCGCCCCTCCTCGGCCGTCGCCTCGAGCACCAGCGCCCCCGCGCCGTCGCCGAAGAGGATGCAGGTGTTGCGATCGTCCCAGTCGAGCGAGCGGCTGAGCAGCTCGACCCCGATGACGAGCGCGCGCTTGACGGCCCCGGCCCGGATGAACGCGTCGGCAACCGCGAGCGCGTAGACGGCGCCGACGCAGGCGGCCGACAGGTCGAAGGCGAAGGCCCGCTCGGCACCGAGCTTGGCCTGCACGAGCGCCGCGGTCGCCGGGGTGGGAACGTCGCCGGTGACCGTGGCGACGACGATCATGTCGAGGTCGCGCGGCTGCAGGCCCGCCGACTCGAGCGCCCGCCGCGCCGCGGCGGCCGCCATGTCCGAGCTCGCCTCGCCCTCGGCGGCGATGTGCCGCTCGCGGATCCCGGTGCGCGCGACGATCCACTCCGGGCTCGCGTCGATTCGGCGCCCGAGCTCCTCGTTGGTCAGGATCCGCTCGGGGACATAGCCTCCGGTGCCGATGACGCGCGCGCGCATGGGACGCTACCTTTCGGCCGCGTGTCGCGCGGCCGTCGAACCGATCAGCTCCCGAGCCGCCAGAGCGGCCCGGGCGAAGTCGTCGCGAAGCGAGGTGGAGCAGACCTGCGAGGCGGTGGCGAGCGCGTTCTTGAACGCGCGCGGGGTCGAGCGGCCGTGCGCGACGATGCACACGCCGTCGACGCCGACGAGGGGCGCTCCGCCGTACTCGGCCCAGTCGACGATCTTCTTGAAGCCCGCCAAGGCGGGCGCCATTAGCAGCTTGCCGAGCCGGGCCGTCGAGCGCGCCTCGATCTCGCGCTTGAGCATCGCGCCGAGCGCGGCCGCCGCGCCTTCGGTGGCCTTGAGCACCACGTTCCCGGTGAAGCCGTCGGTCACGATGACGTCGACCCCGCCGTCGAACAGGTCCTTGCCCTCGACGTAGCCGACGAAGTCGAGGCTGCTCGCGCGCAGCAGCTCCGAGGCCGCGCGCGTCAGATCGGTGCCCTTGGTAGGCTCCTCGCCATTGGCCAAGAGCGCCACCTTCGGCCGCGCGACGCCCACCACCCGGCGAGCCCACACTTCCCCGAGGTGCGCGAACTGGACGAGGTGCAGGGGCCGGCAGGCGACGTTGGCGCCCGAGTCGAGCAGCACCGCGCAGCCGCCCCGCAGCGTCGGCAGCGGGGTGACGATGGCCGGGCGCTCGACCCCGTCGATGCGCCCGAGCGAGTGGAGCGCGGCGGCCATCAGCGCGCCCGAGCCGCCGGCGGAGACGACCGCGTCGGCCTGGCCGCTGCGCACCAGGTCGAAGCACGCGTGGATCGACGAGCGCCGCTTCGGGCGCGCCGCGCGGCTCGGCCGCTCGCCGGGACCGATGGCGTGCGGGGCGTCGTGAACGGAAAACGAGCCGGGCGCCTTGTGGCGCGCCAGCTCGTCTTTGATGCGCTTCGCGTCGCCTACCAGGGCGACCGAAGCTGCGCCCCCGCGGCGCAGGTAGCGAACCGCGCCCGCAACCGCAGCGGCGGGCGCCAGATCACCACCCATGGCATCGAGGGCGATACGCATCCTTCGAATCGGGCCTGCCTCGGATGCCCGCGCAGCCGGGGCTCGCGAGGGCTACTCCTCGGCCGTCGCGAGGATCGCGCGCTTCTTGTAGGTGCCGCAGTTGCCGCAGACCGTGTGCGGCAGGATCGGCTCGCGGCACTTCGGGCAGCTCACGACGTTGACAGCCTCGTAGCGCGAGTTGGCGGCGCGACGCTGGTCCCGCTTCTGGCTCGAGGTTCTCTTCTTGGGAACTCCCACGGTCGACTCCTTTTGCGTCGAAATGAAACGAGGCGCAGATTTCGTGTTTTTGAACAAGAAAGTCAAGCGCTCTGAGGGCAGCCCGGCTCGCGGGCTCAGCTCAGCTTGATGTTCTTGAGGGCGGCCCAGCGCGGATCGGCCGGCTTGCGGTCGCAGCCGCACTCGCCCTTGTTCAGGTCGCAGCCGCACACCGTGCACAGGCCCTTGCACTGCTCGTCGCACAGCAGGCTCATCGGCAGCGCGAGCAGGAGCTGCTCGCGCAGGATGGGCGCGAGGTCGATCTGCCGGCCGTCGAAGCACTCCTCCTCGACAGCCTCGAGATCAAAGGAGGCGGCCGTGCCCTCCTCGTCCTTGAACACCCTCGGCTCCGACTCGCCCGAGCCCACCTCGACGATCGACGGCCTGCGCACCAGGCTCAAGGTGAACTCGACCGGCATCTCGGCCCTCACCTCGGCCACGCAGCGCCGGCAGGCGCCGTAGACCGCAAACCGCGCGGCGCCGGTGAGCAGCACCTTGCCGGAGACCTTCTGCAGCCGCGCCTCGAAGCTGCCTTTGCCGGCGGGCCGCAAGCCGGTGACCGGCCCCTCGCCCGAAAGCACGTCCTGGAGGAAGCCCTCAGTCAGCTCCTCGCGGAGCTCGAGCCCCTCGTCGCCAATTTCATCAATCAATACGAGCACTTAGCTACTCCGCCGGCAAAAAGGACGGGCATTATAGGCAAGCACCCTACCCAGTCAAGCGAGCCGGTCTGTCGACGAATGCTGCGCCGGCCGCCTGAGCCAGCGCGCGCGCCATCTTTGTCAAACCGCCGCCGGCCCCGCGCGCCTTCCCGGCACAAGCTGCCGGAAGCGGGCCGCATTTTTGCGATCGCCCGGGGCCAGTGCTAGCGTCGGCGCGTGAGCGCGCACTTTCGTTTGGGGGCTAGCCGAGCCCTCGCCGTGATTCTGGTCTTCGGGCTGCTCGCCGCAGCGCCCGCGTTCGCCGCCCGCCGCGCGGTCCACTCTCCCGAGATCGACACGGCCCGGCAGCTCATCGCCGAGGCCGAGTTCGACAGGGCCCTGGCCGAGATTGGCCGCGCCCTCGCCCATGAGCACAACACCGACCTGATGCTCGGCACGCTCTACGAGCTGCAAGGCACCGCCTACCTGTACCTGGGGCACGAGGACAAGGCGCGCGAGTCCTTCGAGCGGCTGCTGCAGGCCGTGCCCGACTTCGAGCTGGCCGCAGGCACGAGCCCGAAGCTGCGCTCGCTGTTCGAACAGGTCAAGTCCGACCTGGCCCGCAGCAAGCTGCAGCCGGTAACGGTCGCGCACGAGCCCCCGCCGCGGGCTGCCCCGGGCCGCAGGCTCGACATCGACGCTCGGATGAGCGCGATGCCCGCGGGCGCGCGCGCCCGCCTCTACTACCGGCGCGCGGGCACCGAGAGCTACAGCTCGACCTTCTTCGCCGAGCTCGAGGGCGACCTCAAGCGGGCCCAGGTTCCGGCTTTCGAGCTACCAGAGCAGGCTTCGGACTACGCGCTCGAGTACTACATCGAGGTCGCCGACGGCGCCGGGCGCCGGCTCGCGGGCGCTGGCAACGCGCTCGAGCCGCTGCTCGTCAAGGTCGCGGCCGCGCAGGCCCTCTCGCCCGACCCGAGCGCGGCGTCCGAGGAGCGCTGGTATCAGAAGTGGTGGATCTGGGCTATTGCCGGTGGCGTGGCCGCCGGCGCCGGGGCCGCCGTCGCCGTCCCCTTGCTGCTCGACAACCAGGCGACCTTGCCCGTTACCGTGAAGGTGCAGCAATGAAGCGTCTCGCCCTGCTGCTCGTCGCGCTGTCGGCCTGCGGCCCGGAGCTCACCGAAGGCGCCCGCCTGCCCGCGGGCGTCGAGATCCGGGGCCTGCTGCCCGAGCAGATCGGCGCCGTGCAGATCACCGTGCTCTCCAACGCGAACGCCCGCTTCTGCGGCGACCTGGTCAAGACCTGCTTGAACCAGAAGATCGAAGTCGGCAAGGACACGGTCCCGGTGCGCGGCGCCGACGGCAAGGACCGCAACGCCATCCGCGAATCGGGCTTCACCCCCGAGAGCCTGAGTGGCGAGGGGGTCACCTTCGAGATCAGCGTCCCGGCGGGCACCAACTACATGGTCGTCGCCGAGATCCTCTCGGCCGACTCGAAGCTGCTCGCGAGCGGCTGCGAGGTGCGCGACGAGGTCGTCGAGGGCACCGGCAACTCCCCGCTCGTCATCCGGGCCCACCCGCTCGACCCGGTGCCCGAGTGCGACCCGCACATTGACTGACCCGCGCCGGCGCGAACCGACCGGCCGGCCGCATGAGCCGCCGGCATCCGAGGACGCCGCGGAGCCCGGCCGCTAACCCGCGCTGGGGGCGAGCTTCTCGAGCAGGCGCTCTATCGCCTCGCGATCGGCCGTCGTCAGATCGACGAACCGCACGCCCATCGCGAACTCCTGCGAGGAGACGATCTCGCCCTGGCAGCGGATCTCGTTCGCCGAGCCGGGGAGCGTGAAGCGAAGCTGCACCCTCTTGCCCGCAGGCTCGGGGATGGTCTTGTCGAAGTAGGCCCCGCCCGCCGACAGGTTGGCGGCGCGGTGGAAGTAGAGCTCGTCGCCCGCCTCCGCCTCAATCCAAAGGTCGACCGGGACGCGCCGATCCCTGCGCCGCTCGCTGCCTTGTCCGCTCATGGTGCGCCCGTTTTTGCCACAGGCGGCTCGGCCGTGGCAAGCACAGCCGAGTATCGGCGTCAAGCGATGGAGACGACGTTGTCGGCAGCCTG
>JBMNNX010000004.1:0-70544 GCA_050942745.1 Myxococcales bacterium | reverse complement strand
GCGACGGGAGCGCCGAGGAGCCGCTTTGGCGCCGCTGGTGGTTCTGGACCGGGGTCGGCGCGGCGGCGACCGGCGTGGGCGCGGCGCTGCTCATCGGCCGCTCCTCGCCAGCGGCGCCGACCTTGGGGACGGTGGATCTGCGATGAGGCGCGCGGCGGCAGCGCTCGGGCTCGCGGCGCTCCTCGCGCTGGGCTGCGGCCCGGAGCCCGCCTCGCTGCTGCTGCGGGTGCGGCTGCCGGCCGGCCTCGCGGTCGAGCAGCTTCGGGCGCGGGTGACCGACCTTTCGGGCAAGCCGCTCTTCGAGCCGCTGCTGCGACCGGAGCAGCCGGGCGGCTCGCGGCTCTCGGGTGACCAGACCATCCGGCTTCTGCTACCCGACGAGCTCGACGGCGAGACGCTCCGCGTCGTTATCGAGGCCCTCGCCGGCGGCAAGGTCGTCGGCCGCGGCGAAGGGGCCGCAGTCGCCGAGATGGGCAGCGAGGCAGAGCTGCTCGTCGCCGTCGTGGCCGTCGAGCCTTGACTCGGGCGGCTATCGGGGCGGCGGCCAGGGCCGAGTGACGCCGTAGGAGTCGCGGGCCTGCGCGTCGGCCAACATGGGCTCGCGCACGACGAGCAGCGAGCGCAGCTTGCCGTCCGGCGCCAGCTCGACCTGCCACTCACAATCGGCCCACTCGTAGAAGAGGAGGACTTCGTCCTCGTCGGCGTCGCGCCAATACGGCTCGCCGAACCAGGCCCTCAACTCCGGCTCGGTGCAAGAGGAGCTCAGGCCTATCTCGCGCCCGTTGAGCAGCGTGTGCCCGGGGAAGGACCGGAAGCCTGGCTCGTAGGGGCTGCTCCAGATGAGCGAGAACGAGTCGAGCAGTCCTTCGCTCACCCCCAGTCGCAGACCGCGCGATGCGTAGACGAGGTCGCCCACGCGCAGCGCCCGCCAGTCCTCGACTGGCCCCAGCCCGCGCAGCCGCTCGACAGGATCGCCGAGCCTCACGCCGTTGAGCGTATGCCGCTGCGCGTCGAACTCGAGGAGCACGGCGGGATCGGCCTCCCAGCTCGCGGTAAGGCTCTCCCTCTGTCGCCCGAAGAGAGTCGAAAAGAAGCCCATGGTCGACTCCTCTCGCCGCAAAGGCGCAGTCCTTTGAGCTGAAAGCTCTTGCCCCTCAGCTCCGAAGCCTAGCCGACGCCGCGTCCGATAAACGAGCCCCCGATGGCGCGATCGGCGGCCTTTCGGAGCCCCTATCGGCCCGGGAAGGTGCCTGGACGGCCCGTAGGGCGGTTTTGGACCGCCAGGCTTGCTTTAATAGGGCCGGGGCTCGAACCCCTGCTCTACGGCCAATTCTGGGCCTCTGGGGGGCCTTCCTGAGGCATCCTGAGCGCGCCGCAACTGCGCACAATCACAAGGAAATTCTACCGACAGGTCGGGGCCGCCTGCTCCGTGAAACCCGGCTCCAACCGCGCAGGCGAGTGGCCTGGCGCGATTCCCCCCGGACGGGAGTAGCGCCTCCGGGGCGAGTGCGTCCGCGCAGAATCAAGGCGCGCGCCGCCTAACGCCCCTGACCGCCCTTCCCGTAGGCGGGTGGCGCGTAGACGTTGAAGGTGATCGCCTCGGTCTCGCCCTCGTTGAAGAAGCGGTGGAGCGTGCCCGCGGGGACGATCACCGAGTCCCCGCGGCGCAGCGCGTGCCGCTCGCCCGCGATCTCACCGACGACCTCGCCCTCGAACACGAAGAGAACCTGATCGCTGTGAGGGTGCGCGTTCGCGTGCCGGCTGCTCTCCTTGCCGGGCGCGAGCCGCATCACCGCGGTCTGACTGCCCTCGCTGGTCGCGAGCACGTGGAAGAAGCCCTTCCCCTCGGAGATGTTGGTCACCTTCATGTTCCCCTCCTCGCTCGACTCGGCGCTTTGGGGCGATGGCGGGCCCTCCCCGCGCACGGACGCCGCCGGGGACGGCGGCGCTCCCGCTCTCCCTCTCGACACGCGGACCGTCCGCCGAATCGCCAGCACGACGGCTGGCGCTCCGGCGACTGCGCTCCCCACTCTCCCTCTCGACTCGCGGACCGTCCGCCGAATCGCCAGCACGACGGCTGGCGCTCCGGCACTGCCACGCATGCCGCCGGTAGCGGGCGACGCTCCCTCCCTCACCGGCCTCCAGCTTGTCCGCGCGCCGGGCAAGGTCGCCCTTCTCGACTCACCGCGCGAGAGGGCGAGTCCTCGACCGCCGTCGGACTGACCGGTTGAGGGCACCATCGGCAAGCGTGCAATCGGCGCGGTCGGGCTCCGCGAAACTCGGAGTTTGAAACCGGCCCCGCGCGCCGGTTAGCCTCACCTCTCCCCACAACTTGCGAGGTCAGGCATGGAAACCAGTCGCACCTGGCTCGAGACCGCCATCGCCTGGGTCGACACGCTCGGCGCCTGGGTCTGGGGTTGGCCCTTGCTCGTTCTGCTCGTCGGGACAGGCCTCTACCTCACCGTCCTGCTGCGGGGCCTGCAGTTTCGCGAGCTTGGGCACTCGCTCTACCTGGCCCTAGTCAAGCGGCGCGAGGACGACGGCGAGGGCGACATCTCGCACTTTCAGGCGCTGATGACCGCGCTGGCGGCGACGGTGGGCACCGGCAACATCGCCGGGGTCGCCGCCGCCATCGCCGGAGGCGGCCCGGGCGCGCTCTTCTGGATGTGGCTGACCGGCCTGGTCGGCATGGCGACCAAGTACTGCGAGGCCTTCCTCGGCGTGCGCTTTCGCGTGACCGACGCTCGCGGCGAGATGAGCGGTGGGCCGATGCACTACCTGGCGCGCGGCCTCAAAGGGCGGCTCGGCACCGGCCTGGGCTTCCTCTTCGCGCTCTTCGCGGTGCTCGCCTCGTTCGGCATCGGCAACATGGTCCAGTCCAACTCGGTGGCCGACGCCCTTCGCAGCTCGTTCGGCATCGACCCGCTGTGGACCGCGCTGGTCATCGCGGTGCTCGCCGGGGCGGTGATCCTCGGCGGCATCAAGTCCATCGGGCGCTTCACCGGCTTCTTCGTGCCGCTGATGATCGCCTTCTACATCGTGGGCGCCCTGGTCGTGCTCGCCATCAACTGGCGCGGCCTGCCGGCGATCTTCGTCTACGTGATCCTGGACGCCTTCCGCCCTGCGGCCGCGGCCGGCGGGTTCCTCGGCGCCACCTTGATGATGGCGGTGCGCCTGGGCGTCGCCCGCGGGGTCTTCTCCAACGAGTCGGGCCTGGGCACCGGGGGCATCGCCGCCGCCGCCGCGCAGACCAAAGAGCCGGTGCGCCAGGCGCTCGTCTCGATGACCCAGACCTTCATCGACACCATCGTCGTCTGCACCCTGACCGGCTTCACCATCGTCGCCACCGGCGCCTGGCAGCAGATCGACCCGGCGACCGGCGTCGCCTTCACCGGCGCGCCGCTGACCATCCAGGCCTTCAGCACCGGCCTGCCAGGCAACTGGGGCGGCTACATCGTCTCGCTCGGCCTCGCGCTCTTTGCCTTCTCGACCCTCCTCGGCTGGTCCTACTACGGCGAGCGCGCCGCCGAGTACCTGTTTGGTGCCCGCGCGATCACGCCGTACCGGGTGGTCTTCATCGCCGCCTCGTTCCTAGGCGCCTGGGTCCTCAACTTCTCGGCCGTCGGCGGCTTCAAGCTGGTCTGGGGCTTCGCCGACGTGATGAACGGCGCGATGGCCTTCCCCAACCTCGTCGGCCTGTTGATGCTCTCGGGCCTGGTCGCCCGCGAAACGCGCGAGTACTTTGCCCGCCAGCGCGGCCTGACGCCCGCCGAGGTGAAGGCGGCTGCCGAGACGGCGCCAGAGAGCTGACAAGTCCTCGATGTGGACCGAGGCGCTCCGCCTGGAGGGCGGAGCTCCAGCTCCGCCACGGCAACGAGGACCACGCCGCTCTGCGCGTTATCCTCCCCCCATGACTCGCGCAGCCCTCGCAGCCCTGCTCTTCGCCCTGCTCGCCGCCTCGGGGGCCGCCTTTGCCGCCCCGGACGAGCCGGCGCCCGACCGCGCCGAGAGCGCCGCGCCAGGCTCGGCTCCCCGCACACCGGCCTCACCGCCGCTCAACACCTTCGAGATCGTCGTCGGAGTCCTCGGCGTCGGGGCGGGCGTCGGCGCCTACCTCTGGATCTCGCGGCGCCCGCCGTCGCGCGGCTGCGGGTCCTCCGACTACGGCTGAAGCTGACCCGACCGGGCCCGTGCGGCCCGCCCCACCCTGCTCCGTCCGCCCGGAAACAGTATTCTTGCCACCAAATGTAACAATTGGTAACATCGGGCCCACTTTCCCGCCCGGATACCGGGCACTCGACGGAGCTCTTCATGAAGCAGATGTGGCTGCTGGCCTTCGCCCTCGCGGCGCTGCAGTGCTCTTCTTGCGGTCAGGAGGCCGACCCCGGCGCCCCCGACGCCGGCGCCGGCAAGACGGTCAAGGTCACCTGGCAAGGCGCCTCGACCGACGTCGCCCTCGGCGGCCTGCCGACGGTCGAGGTCGCCGGCGCGAAGGCGGTGCGGCTCACAGAGGTCGTCGCCGAGGTCATCGGCAGCACGGCGGTCGCCGGTCTGAAGGCCGACTTCACCGCCGCCGACGGGTTCAAGCCCGGCTCGAAGTCCACCTGCGACGGATTCATCCCCGTCCCCGGCGACAAGCTCGCCCAGGGCTACATCGACCCCCAGAGCCGCCACCTGATCTGGGACGAGTCGCTGCAGTACCCCGGCTGCCTGCACATCAACGACACCGCGGAGATCATCCTCAGCGAATGAGCCCGCGCACTCGCCCCCTCGCGGCGCTGCTCGTCGCGGCCGTCGCAGCGCTCCCCGCGGGCGCGCGCGCCGGCGACGGGGCCGCCGAGCCGCAGGCCGACGCGCCGACCAAGGCCAGCGCGCCGGCCGAGGCCGCCCCCACCTACGAGACCGTGGTCACCTCCGACCCCTACGGATCCGGCGGCACCAGCGTGCGCCAGATCCGCCGCGCCGACATCGAAGCGCGCGGTGGGGCCGACCTCGCCCGCGTGCTTGAGCTCGAGGCCTCGCTCAACGCCTCCACCGGCGCCCGGGGCGAGCGCATCGTCACCCTGCGCGGCTTCGACCAGCGCCAGACCGCGGTGCTCATCGACGGCGCGCCGCTCTTCGTGCCCTACGACGGCCAGCTCGACCTCTCGCGGCTTCCCGCGGCGATGATCGCCCGGGTGACCCTGGCGCGCTCGCCGGGGGTCGCCGCTGGCCCCTCGGGCCTGGGCGGCGCCATCTCGGTCGTCTCGCGCCGCCCAGGCCAAGGACCCGCGATCGAGGCCCGGCTCGAAGGCAGCCTGCCGCTGCACGGGCGCGCCGAGCTGAGCCACTCGGCGCAGAGCGGCGCGCTCGGCTACTCGCTCTTCGCCGGCGGCGAGCACAGCGAGGGCTTCGCGCTCCCCTCGGGCTTCGCGCCGACCGCGCTCCAGGGCGAGGGGCTGCGCGTCGGCAGCGACCGGCGCGGCTACCACCTCGGCGCCACCGTCCGCTACGCGCCCGAGGGCGCCCATGAGGCGAGCGCCTCGGCGCTGTGGACCGACTCCTCGCGCGGCATCCCGCCGAGCACCGAGGCGCGGCCGGCGCGCTTCTGGCGCTTCACCACCTGGCGCGGGCTGATGCTCCAGGCGAGCCACCGCTTCAGCGGCGCGGCGCAGGTGGAGACGACGGCCTACGCGCGGCTGTACGACAACCTCGTGGACGCCTACGACGACGCGAGCTTCTCGACCCAGCTCTCGCCGAGCGCCTTCCACTCCTGGTACCACGACCGCGCCTTTGGCCTGCGCACCCGGCCGCGGCTCTCGCTCGACGCGCCGTGGGGCCGCACGCACCTGAGCGCCTGGGCGGGCGCCGAATACGACCGCCACACCGACGAGGAGGAGACGGCCTACCAGCGGGTGCTGCTGATGGCCGCGCCCGAGGCGAGCGCGCGGCTGGCGGCGCCGCTAACGGCGACCTTGGCCTGCCAGGTCGAAGCCGAGCTGCCGGTCGATCTGCCCGGCGAGGACTCGCGCCCGGCCGTCGGAGTCGGGCCGCTCGCCTCGCTGCACCTCGAGCTGACGGAGGCGCTGGGCCTCGGGGCCACCGCGGCGCGCCGCCACCGCTTCCCCACGCTGCGCGAGCGCTTCTCTCGCGCCAACGGGTATCAGCTCCTCAACCCCGACCTGCAGCCCGAGGCGGCCTGGCACTTCGACGCCGAGATCGCCTGGCGCGCCGCCGACTGGCTGTCGCTCGAGGCGAGCCTCTTCGACGCCGAGGTCGAGGACCTCATCGAGCAGGTGGCGGTCGGCGGCGGGATGACGCGCATCGAGAACGTGGGGCGGGCGCGGCTCGCCGGCGCGGAGCTGTCGGCGCGGCTGCGGCCCCTGCCCCACCTCCGCCTCGACGCGAGCTACGCCTTCCTACACGCGCGCCGGCTCGACGCCGACGAGGACCACCTCGAGTACCGGCCGGCGCACAAGCTGACCGCCGGCGTCATCGCGCTGCCGCACTCGCGGGTCGAGATCTCCTCGTTCGTGCGCGTCGTCGGCCCGCAGAGCTTCCGCAACCCGAACACCGGCGCCTGGGGGCGCTTGGGCGCCTACGCGGTCTGGGACGCGCAACTGAAGGTGCGGGCCCTGCCCTTCGCGACGCTGCTCGCCCGCGCCACCAACCTGCTCGACGCCAGCTACCAGACCGAGTTCGGCTACCCCGACCCCGGCCGGCAGATCTGGCTCGGGCTCGAGGCCGGCTGGCCTGGGGAGGAAGGATGACCGCCTTCGAGATCGTCCCGATCGGCGTGGTGCGCTCGCCCCACCGCGCCTGCGATGAGATCCCCGCGGGCGGCGGCGAGGCGCAGATCGAGATCTTCGAGCCATTCGCCGAGGGGCTGCAGGACATCGAGCTGACCTCGCACCTCATCGTGGTCGCCATGTTCCACCAGGCCGACCGCACCCGGCTCTCCGCCCGCCCCAAGCGCATCGATCCCGAGGCCCCGCCGCGCGGAGTCTTCGGCACCCGCTCGCCGGCGCGCCCCAACCCGCTGGCGGTGACCGTGGTGCCCCTGCTGCGCCGCGAGGGGCTGCGCCTGTACGTCGACCACCTCGACATGCTCGACGGCACGCCGATAGTCGATCTCAAGTCCTACAGCCCGGGGTGGGACAGCATCTTCTGCGCGACCCGCGAGCGGCGGGCGCGGGTCACGGCGCTCGAGCCGGACATCCTCGCCTCGCTGCTCGAGCGCGGGCTCGAGAACCACCTCGGCGACGCCGCGCGCACGCCCGAGGCCCGGCTCGGGCTCGCCGCGGTCTTCCAGGCGGTGCGCTACTTCGGCGTCGACGCCCGCGCCCCGGCGCTGTCGGCGACGAGTAACCGCTGCGACGGCAGCGCCGACGCGCTCATCGGCCTGATGGGCGCCTCCTTCTCCAACGGCCGTCTGCGGCTTCGCCTCGGGGAAGGTCCGCTGACCCTGCGCTTCGAGTACGAAGGGTGCGCGCTCGTGCTGCGGAGCAAGGAGAGCGGCGTTGCCGACGAGCCCGGGCGCTGGGCCGAGAGCTTCGAGGCGAAGGTCGAGCCGAGCGAGGTGCGCGATGCGAAGTCCGCCGCGTAAGGCCGGAGCGACCGACCGCTTGCTCACCTCGACCGAGGTGGCCGAGCTGCTGCGCGTCCATCCCAAGCACATCTATCGGCTGCTGCGCCGCGGGATGCCCGCGCGCCGGGCGGGCGGCAAGTGGCTCTTCTCGCGCGAGGAGGTGCTGCGCTGGGCCGAGGGCTCGGACGGGCGCGCGGGCGCCGCGCCCACGGTCGCGCCTCCGGCGCAGGCGAGCTGGACGGGGACCACCGAGCCCTTGCCCGTGCTCGCGGGCGACGACGACCTTGTCGTCGAGGTGCTGATCGAACAGCTTCGCCAGCGCGGGCAGCCGTTGCTCGGCTTCCTGCGGGCAGACCGCGCTGTGGGCATCGAGCTGGTCGCGATGGCCGACATCCTGGTCGCCGGCTGGCACGGCCGCGCGCCGCCGCCGCGGCTCGGGGTGAGGCTGGCGCGGCTTCACCTCGCCGAGCGCGAGGTCGGGTTCCTGCTTCGGAGCGGGCTGCGGCTGTCGCGGATCGAGGAGGCGCCCGGTTTGCGCGTCGCCGGGCGGCCGCCCACGTCGGGTCTGCACGAAGTGCTCGACGCCGCGCTCCGCAGCGCGGGGCTCGAGCGCGCCGCGCTCGGGACGGCCGCGCTCCTCGCGTCGAACCTCGAGGTCGCCGCCGCGATCGTGCGCGGAGAGGCGGACCTCGGCCTCGCCCCGCGCACCTGGGCCGAGCGATTCGGGCTCGAGTTCTTCAGCCTCGGGTACGAGACCTACGAGCTGCTCGTGCCCGCCTCCAGGCTCGGGGACCCGCACATCGTGCGGCTGTGCGAGGTGGCGCAGAGCGCGCCGCTGCGCGAGGCGCTCGCGGGGATTCCCGGGTATCGAGTGGCGAGGACCGGCGAGCTGCGCATCGAGCCGGAGTAGGGTTGGGCGGGGGCGCGGCGGCTTCTGTCGGCCGTGGTCTGCGACCAAGTCGAGGCCACGCCTGAGCAGAAGCCTCACCTGCTCGACTTCCCATTCCAGGTGATCGATCTCGGCAGAGAACCGGACGACGCGCTATCAGACGGGCCGCACCTCCGGGCGGGCTTGCGACTGCTCAAGCACGCGTTCGTGCTCCCCAAGGGCGACTGCGTCGAAGTGCTCGCCTGGCTGCTCGAGGGCTTCGCCGACAGGCCGGATTTTCTGCAGTTCGCCGTGAGCCATATCCTCAAGTCGCACGAGACCGTGGACAAGCAAGCCCTCAGGGGCGCGCTGGGACGGATTGTTCCCGGGAAGGAGGACGTGGTGCTCTCAAAGGCTGCCGAAGAGTTGATGGCGGAGGCCGCAATCACGACCAAGCGCGAGACCCTATTGCGCCTACTCGAGCGCCGCTTTGGCGGCCTGCCAGAGGACGCTCGCCTCCGTGTCGAGTCGGCCGACACGGACCAGCTCGACAGTTGGTTCGACCGGGGAATCGATGCGCCAAGCCTCGAGAGCGTGTTCGACGGGAAGGCAAGCTGACGAGATGGCCCTCGCGCGACAATTGGAAGGAGCGAAGCGAGGCCCTCGCCTCCCGCCTTCGTCCGCCTGACGCGGACCCTCGCTACACGATCCAGACGAAAGCGAGCCCGACCCCGCCCGTCGCCAGGATCCCGGTGAAGGCGAGCGCAATCCGCTTGGCGAAGCCCCAGCCGCCGACGACCGCCGCGAGCACGGCCTTGGCCGCGGTGTTCGACGCCGCGCCGAGCAGGATGGTAGTCACCGCTACCTCGGTCCCTATCTGCCCCTGCCTGGCCAGGTCGGCCATCGACAGCGCGATGGCGTCGCCGTCCGCGGCGCCGGCGAGCAGACCGGCGAGGTAGGTGGCCCCGGTGCCCAGGTAGGTCGTCGCCGCCTTGGAGATCAGCAGCACCGCCGAGACGAGCAGCGCGAACTTGAGCGCCGAGGAGAGCTCGAACGGATTGGAGAACTGGAGGTTGGCCGCGGTCTTACCCAGGCTCCTGGCGCGCCGATAGAAGAGGATGCTCGCCACTACTCCGGCGGCCATCATCGTGACCATCGGCACCGCGAGCGGCGCGACCAGCGACGGGTTGACCACCGCGACCTCGAGCACGATGCGCCCGAACATGATCGAGGAGGCGAGCACCACCGCCAGCGCGCACGAGGCGGCCAGCCGCGGCTCCTGCTTGGCGCGCGCCGAGAACGAGAGCGTCACCGCGGTAGACGAGACGATGCCGCCGACGAACCCGGTCAGCCCGATCCCGCGCTCGGGCCCGAGCACGCGGATGGCAACGTAGCCCACAAAGCTGATGCCGGCGATGAGGACCACCATCAGCCCGAGCTTGTAGGGGTTGAGCACATCGAGCGGGCCGGCGCTCTGGTCGGGCAGCAGCGGCAGGATGACCACCGCGACCACCAGGAACTTGAGCGTCGCGTAGACGTCTTCCTTCGAGGCCTTGCGCACGAAGGCGTGCAGCGAGGGCTTTATCGACAGCAGCAGGGTCGAGACGACCGCGACCGAGGCGACGACGAAGACCTTCCGTTGCAGCGGCTCAATGACGCCCTCGGTGAGCGCGAGCGCTCCGAGCAGGAAGCAGAGCAGCAGCGAGGCCTCGGAGGTGAGCCCGCGGTCGCCGCCGCTTCGCACGTCGTGGGCGTAGGAGATGATGAGGAAGGCGAGCGTCGCCAGGAACCCGAAGGCGACCACCGCGAGCCCGACCTGCCGCGCGAGCAGCATCGTGCAGGCGCCGACGAGCGCGAAGATCGGAAAGGTGCGCGCCCCGCCGAGGAAGCTGCCGTCGGACTTCACCTCCGGCGGCGCGGACTGCTCGCGCTCGAGGCCGATGAGCAAGCCCGCGGACAAGGCCAGGCCTATCGAGAGGAAGGGCTCGTACTCGGTCATCCACTGTCTCCGGCGCGCTTCTTGGCTGTTTGAACCCGTTGTTGCGCCACTGACAGTCCATACCGCAGGCGCGCGATCAGGCAAGAAGATGCCCGCCCGCAAAAGGCGCCGGCGGGCTGAAGCTTGGACCCTGCTGATCGCGAGCCCTTCCGGCTCACTGCGGCGCGCGCGTCCGCCCGCGCTGCGTGCGTCGCTGCCGACGGCGGCTCGTTCGTAGAGCCGTCCCTCCGACCGACCGCAGAACGGCCTTCGCCGCCCCTTCCCCGCCCGCGCGTTCAGGCCGATGAGCGGCTCTCCGCACCGCGGGCCGGGCGCGAGCAAGCCTTCGCGCACATCCATCGGACCCCTACCTTTGTGACATGCCGGGGCCGACCGCATCCGTCGGGGAGCCCGTCAATCTCGACGAGCTCCTGCGACTGCGAGCCACGCAAATCGCTAGCGAGGCCGCGCGTCTCGTCCGCCGGCACCCGGCGACCGCGGGCCTGAGCCGCCGCGAGGTGCTCGAGTCCACGCGCAGGCTGCTCGAGCGGATCTCCTCAACCGTCGCGGCCGAGCGAGAGTCGGCGCCTGGCCCGCTCGCCCGCCCGACTGTCGAACCGGGGGCTCGAGCACTCGATGGCGCGCTCGACGCCGGCCGAGCATGGGCGCTCCTCTCGACCATCCGAGAGGCCGTGCTGATCGTGTGGGGCCGCGAGGTGCAGCCGGCCATCCCGATTCCCGAGGCCCAGGCGCTCGGCCGGGCGCTCGATCAGGTCGCCGCCGACTACCTCGGGCCCTCGGTCGAGCGCGAGGCGGAGCGACGACCTCTCGTCGGCCGCGAGGTGCCCCAGGCAACCGTCGAGGAGCTGCGCCGCCAGGCGAAGGAGGCGCGCGACGCCGCAGACCGCGCGCGCGCTCAACTCGCCGCCGTGCTCGACGCAGTGCCCGGGGGCGTCGGCGTACTGGACGAGAGGCTGCGCTTCGAGCAGGTCAACGACGAGCTCGCGCGCATGGACGGCGTCTCCGCGCGCGAGCATGGCGGCAGGGAGATCGCCGAAGTGCTGCCTGGCGACCTCGGCTTCCGGATGGCCCGCGACTTCGAGCACGTGCTCCGCAGCCGCGAGTCGCTGCGCAACCACCGCGTCTCAATGCCCGTCCCCACGCGCCCGCGCGAGCGGCGTGAATGGCAGGTCCACTGCTCCCCGGTGATCGGCCCCGGCGGCGAGTTGCTCGGCGCGAGCGCTGTCGTCCTCGATGTCACCGAGCAGGTGGCGCAGTCCGAGGAGCTGCGCGCGGCGCGGCGCGAGCGCGGGCGAGCCGTCGAGGCCTTCGATGAGCTCGACCCCTGCTTCGTGCTCGACAAGGACTTCCGCGTGGTCCTCGCCAACCGCGCCCAGGAGCGCATCACCCGCGTTTCGGGCGAACAGGCGATCGGCCACAGCTTCTGGGAGCTGCTGCCGTCGTCCGTCCGACCGGGGTCCGAGTGCTGGCAGAGGCTGCACGAGGTCCTGCGCAAGCGGGTCGAGGCCCGGTTCGAGCACAACCTCGCCCCCGACCTCTGGGCCGAAGTGCGCGCCCGCCCGACGCAGGAAGGCGGGGTCGCGGTGCTGCTCGCCGACATCACCGAACGCAAGCGGTGCGAGCAGCTCTGCGAGCGCCTCGCCGGCATCGTCGGACGCGACCTGCGCAGCCCGCTGGGCGCCATCACGCTCTCGGCCAACCTGATGCTCCAGCGCGGCGAGACGCTCCCAGCCTTCGCGCTGGCAGCCGCGCGGCGCATCTCCACGAGCGCCGACCGGATGGCGCGCATGATCGGGCAGCTCCACGACTTCACGCGCGCGCGCATGCCAGGCGGCCTGCCTATCGCGCGGCGGCCGACGAACCTTTGCGAGATTGCCCGCGCCGTCGTCGACGAGCTCGCCGTGCTCCACCCCGGCCAGATTGAGCTGTCGTGCCCGACCGTCGGCGTGCGCGGCGAATGGGATCCGGAGCGGCTCTTCCAGGTGCTGTCGAACCTCGTGAGCAACGCGCTCGAGCACGGCGCCGAGGGGATGCCCGTCGAGCTGGTGCTGCACAACCAGGCGAACCAAGCCCTTATCGAAGTGAGGAACCAGGGGACGCCCATTCCCGCGGACGTGCTGTCGCGGCTCTTCGATCCCTTTCACCGGGTCGGCGCCGACCATCCGGGCAGCGGACTGGGGCTTGGCCTCTACATCGTCCAGCAGATCCTGCGCGCGCACGGGGGCGCCATCGAAGTGCGATCGACCGCGTCCGAGGGCACCGTCTTCCGCGTGCGGTTTCCGAAGGTGCCGGTAGACGAATTCCGCCGCTGAGGCGGCAGACCGTCCCGGCCGAAAGGGTTCGCCGCCGTCACCCTCTGTGCCAAAGCCGGTGCTGTTGGAAACCTCGGGCCGACAGGCTTTCCGGGAGTCTCGCCGGCGCCGCCCACTCGACCAACCGACCGCGACTACCCATATAGGCAATCGCACTCCCTCGACTAATCGACCGCACCCCCTCGGAGAAGCGATCGCACCTACCGAAGCACCGGTCCATGCGCCCGGCGGACCCCTCTGTGCCAACCTCGGCCCCTCCCCCGCCGGCCGCCTCGATTCTGATAGCGTCTTGACGTTCGTGTTCGCCGTCCCTCAGACGACGCAATTCGGAGAGCGCGGAGGCGCCCCTGCCAGCCAACAAGTCGCGAAGAGCTCTACCGAAAGCTCCTCTGGCGGCACACCTCGCCGAACAGGCCGTCGGCGACCGCCGCACGGTGCTCGCGCGACTCATCACCTACGTGCCGTTCGACGCGGTGCTCACCGCGGTCAACGGCGGCTCCCTCGGGCCAGGGCGCCGGGCCATCCGCGGCACCGTCCTCTCCGCCGACCTCTCGGGCTTCACCGCGCTCTCGGAGGCCTACGTCGCCCGCGGGCGCGACGGCACCGACGAGCTGACCCGGCTGCTCAACCGCATCTTCTCGGTCCTGCTCGAGGACGCGATCTTTCCCTACGAGGGCTTCCTCGTGAAGTTTGCGGGCGACTCGCTGCTCGTCTACTTCGAGGGCCGCAACCACCTCGCCCGCGCCTGCGCCGCCGCGCTCGCGGCTCAGGAGGTGATGGCCGAGCTGCCCAAGGCCGAGGCGAGCCTGCGCCACCTCGCCATCCGCGTCGGCGTCGCCAGCGGGACGTTCCACCTGATCACCGTAGGCGCGCCCACCGGCCGGCTCGACTGCTTCCTCGCTGGCGACGCCGCGGTGCGCGCGGTGCTCTCCGCCGACCACGTCGGGCCGCGCGAACATCCTCGTCGACGCGCCCGGCAAGCCGCGCGGGCCGTTCCGCGCCGGGTCCAACCTGCTCGAGCGGGTCTGCAACGGCCTGGTCGCCAAGCGCCAGCCCATCGCCTACGTCCTCGGCGGCCTGAGCGACGAGCGCGTCGAGCACGCCATCGCGCAGCTCCGAAGGTTCGTCGCCCCCGAGCTCTGGGAGCGCATCGTCGGCAGCCTCTCGGCCGACGCGGTCCCCTCCGAGCGCCGGCACGCCTGCGCGGTGTTCGCCGAGATCGACGGCTGGGACATCGCGCTCGAGCGGCTGTGCGAGCACTATGCGCTCGCCTGCGAGTGCGCGGCGCGCCACGGCGGGCTACTCAACAAGATCGACGGGACGCGCCGCGGCCCGCGCATCCTCGCCACCTTTGGCATCCCCTCGACCCGCGGCGACGACGAGCGGCGCGCGGTCGCCTTCGCGCTCGAGCTGCGCGACAAGCTCGCCGGCACGCCGGCGCGCATCGGCCTCGAGGCCGGCCCCATCTTCTCGGGCGAGCTCGGCTCGGTGCTCAAGCGCGAGCTGACCGTGCTCGGCGACACCGTCAACGTCGCCGCGCGCCTCGCGCACGCGGCCGAGCCGGGCGAGGTGCTCTGCGGCCCCTCGTGCTGGGCGCGGGTCGACTCCTTCCTCGGCCGCCCCAAGGCGCCGCTGCCGCTCAAGGGCAAGAGCCTGCCCATCACCCCCATCGCCGTGACCGCGCCGCGCCGCTTCGCGGCGAGCCGCCTGGTGCGCCGCATCGGCAGGCCGCCGCTGCTCGGCCGCGACCGCGAGCTGTCGCTGCTCGCCGATGCCTCGCGCCGCCCGCTCTCCGGCCGCCTGAGCATGCTCACCGTCGCGGGGCCGGCGGGGATAGGCAAGAGCGCGCTGGTTGGGGTTGCCATTGATCGCTGGATCGACGAAGGCGGCGTCGCATTCGGCGTCCGCTGCGACTACGAGCGCCGCAGCCAGCCCTACGCGCCGATGCGCGCGCTCGCCGCGGCCTGGCTCGGCCTGCCGCTCGAGCCGAGACCTTCGCTCGCCGCCGTCCGCGGGGCGCTCGAACGTATGTCGATTCACGACGAGAGCCTGGCGCGCCTGGCGACGCACGTGCTCGATCCCAGCTCGGCCGACCGCGGCGCGGCCCGGCTCTTCACCGCGCACCTGGTCCGGCAGATGACGCGCGAGGCGCCGCTGATGGTGGTCGTCGAGGACGCCCACAACGCCGACGACGCCTCGGTCGAGCTGTTCCGCTCGCTGCCCGAGCTCATCGAGCGCGCGGCCCTGTTCGTCGTCGCCACGACGCGCACGACGCTCGCCTCCGGGCGCGCTCGCGCCTGCCGCGCGACGGGACGCTGGAGCTGCGCCCGCTGCCCTCTGACGCGGGACGCGCCCTGCTCGCGCGCGGCCTCGGGGTGCGCGAGGTTAGCCTGCTGCTCGCCGACGCGGTCGAGACGCGCGCGGGCGGCAACCCGCTCTTCATCCAGCGGCTGGCGCGCTGGCTGTCGGCGCGCGGGCTCGTCGAGATCGTCGGCGGCACGGCCTCCCTGTCCTTCGAGGCCGCCTCCGATCCGGCGGGCAGCCTGCCGCCCGACCTCGAGACGCTCGTGCTCGCCGAGATCGACCAGCTCCCGGCGCCGATGCGCGAGGTGCTGCGCGCGCTCAGCGTGCTCGGCCACGAGTCGGGCGCCGAGCTCGCCTTCCGGCTCTGCGAGCTCTGCGGAGTCGCCCGCGAGACGACCGCCGACGCGCTCGAGCACCTGGCGCGGGTCGGCCTGTTGATGGCCGCCGGCGGCGACGAGCCCGTCTACCTCTTCGCCCGCGTCTCCGACCGCGAGGTGATCTACTCGGGCCTCCCGGTCGAGCAGCGGCGGGCGCTGCACGCGCGGGTCGCCGCCGTCCTCGCGCAGCGCGCCGGCACCGGGCTCGCCGAGCCCGCGCTGCACTACGACGCGGCCGACGACCACCCCAACGCCTCGAGCACATGCCTGGCCGCCGCGCGCCTCGCCCAGCGGCGCGGAGCCTTCTCAGACGCGCTGCGGCTCCACCGCGCGGCCGCCCGCCACCTCGAGGCGATGGGAGGGGACGCGACCGAGTGCCGGGTCGCCGAGGTCGAGTGTCTGAGCGCGCTGGCGGCCTGGGCCGAGGCGCGGGAGCTCGCGGTCAAGCTGGCGAAGAAGGTGCGCGATCCCTTGGCCAGGCTTCGGGCGCACATCGCCGCGGCGCGCTGCGCGAGCTGCGAGGGCAACCCCGAGCTCGCCGCCGAGCTGACCGAGCAGGCGCGCGCCGAGATCCCCGAAGACGCGCCCCCGGCGCTGCGGGCGAGCCTGATGATGACCTGCGCCCAGCACCGCTTCTCGCTCGGGCAGCTTCGCGAGGCGCTCGACGAGCTGTCGGCGGCGCGGATGATGGCGACCGAGGAGCTCGCGCCGCTCATCGAGGGCATGCTCTCGAGCGTGCTCGCCGAGCTGGGGCGCACCAGGGAGGCCGTGTCCTGGGCCGAGTCGGCCTTCGACCTCGCCGAGAAGCAGCGCCACCGCGGGCAGCAGGCGCTCGCGCTCACCTACCTCGGGCGCGCGCTCTACGCCGCGGGCGATCTCGACGGCGCGCGCGAGAAGCACCTGCAGGCGCAGCGGCTCTACACCGGCCTGCACCAGCCGATGGACGCGGCCTCGGCCGCGCTGCACGTCGCCGAGGTAGCGCTCGCGCAGGCGATGCCCGCCAAGGCGCTCGAACAGCTCGAGGCCGTGCTCGAGACGAGCCGGCACTTTTCGGCCGGGCCGGTCGAGGCCGCGGCGCTGTGCGGCATCGGCCGGGCGCGCTGGCTGCTGCGCGACACCCGGCGCGCGATCCACGCGCTCGAGCAGGCGATCGAGCTCGCCGAGACGACGCTCGCGCACCACGCGGCGGTCTGCGGCAGGGCCTACCTCGCCGAGGCGCTCTGGGAGAGCGAGCGAGAGCGGGCTCGAAAGCTGCTCGACGAGGCGAAGAGGCTCGCGAGCGCCCGCGGCTTGAGCGTCGAGCTCCAAGAGGTGCGCCAGGTCGAGAGGCGGCTGACGGGTACCTAGAGCGCAGCGCCGGCGGGGAGGAGCGCCAAGCCCAGGCGAGCTACCGCGGAGAGTGTGACTATCCTGCCGCCGCGACCTCGGGCGCCCGCAGTCGCCGCGCCTTTGCCTGGGGCAAGGGATTCGAACCGCGGGAGGCGGCTCGCCTCAGCCCCACGCCGCGCAGAGCAGCGCCTGCAGCCTCTCCGGCGCCGTCGCCGAGGTCTTGCAGAGAAACCCGCTCTTGTGGGCAAACAGGACGTCCGGCTCGGCCGCAACGCGGCAGAAGTCGAGCTTGGGGTGGTCATCGAACCGGGCGATGCCGAAGCCGGTCGAGCGGCGGTCCGGGTAGACGATGGCCGCGACGCGTCCGCTCAAGCCCGCGACGCGGACGTACTGCTCGGTGTCCGCCGCGGGATCGGCAGGGAGAGGCTCGGTCCTGGGCACGAAGAGCGCCTCGAAGACCTCGCCGCGCGCCTCCAGCCTCCAGAGCGTGGCGCGCTCGGCGATGCGGTCTATCCGCGCGCGTCCGGTCGTCAGATGGTCGATGAGGTCCTCGCCGACGAAGCGCATCACCTCGTAGAGCGGTTCGCCCGGAAACAGCTCCGAACAGCCGCTGAAGCGGCGCAGCAACGAGCCTTCGACCGGAGAGGAGAGGCGGTCGATGACCGCGCGAGCGACGCCGAGCCATTCGGCCGTCTTCTGCGGCCCGCGCACGTCGAGCCACTCGGCGACCTCGAGCCAGCCACACAGGAGCCGGGCGTCCTCGTAGAGCCCCAGGTGCTTCAGCACCAGGCTGATTGAGCAGGTCGGAACGTGGTCGCGCGGGAGCTGGTGGTGGTCGAAGCACATCCGCTCGGCGCAGTGCTCATCGCCCACGTCCACCACGCAGACCTTCGGATCCAGGCGCTCGGCCTGGGTCGGCGCACGCCTGAAGACAGGCGCTCCGTACTTCGCGATCAGGAGGCTCACTGCGAGGAAGTCGTCGTTATGGGCCAGGGGCATCGCGCGGCGAGAAACCGGATCGCGAAGTACTGCGCGGGGCTCCCCGCCTTTCGCCGCCCGTCACACTTTTTCGTGGGGCTGGTGCAGTTTCGGCTAGGGTGCCCGCCATGGTGTCGCAAATCATCACGCACCCCGGCAGCGGCCTCGGCAGCTCACACCGTCGAGACGGCAGCTCGTGCCCAAGACCAGGCGCGCCCCCGGCCGAGACCTCCCGAGAATGGCCCGCGTCGACGCCTTACTCTGATTCGCTCACAAGAACCAAGCAAGCAAAGGCCGGGGTGCTTGTTGACGAGCCACATGCTCTCTGAAAACAAGAGAACACCTCAAATTGGGGCAGGCTGAAGGATGGAGGACACCATGAAGAGAGCTGTTCGGGGTGTTGGAGCCTCGGCGGGCTGGCTGCCTGTCGCGGCGCTGGTTTCGTTCGCGTTGATCACAGCGGCATGCGGCCCGACCGACGAGAACGAGCTCCCCTCTGACGAAGAGATGGCAGCCATCGACGACGAGCACGCTTCCGCCAAGGACGATCTGCGGTTCTGCATCTGGAAGTGGTGCAAGCAATTCGACCGATGGAACTGGCGCAGACCGGGCACCACGGATCCGGGTACCACCGATCCTGGTACCGACCCTGGCACGACCGATCCGGGCACCACTGATCCGGGGACAACCGATCCCGGCACCGACGATCCAGGCACGACTGATCCGGGCACGAACGATCCGTCTGGTCCGAGCCCGACGCTCCTTCCGCGCCCGAGCGGCGCTTGCCCGAACTTCGCGACGGGCGACTTGACCTTCTCGCCTGCCGGAATTCCTGCTCGCAAGGTGCGCATCTGGATGAACCCTTCGGCCGCGGCGAGCCTCGACGGCCCGGTCGTCTTCTACTGGCACGGCACCGGCAGCTCGCCCTCCGAGGCGCTGAGTGGTCTGGGCCAGGGCGTCATCGACCAGATCACCGCGCTCGGCGGCATTGTCGCCGCGCCCTATTCGGACCCCGATGCGGGCCTGTTCCCCTGGTTCCTGGTCACCTCGCGGACTCGGCTCGACGACCTCGTGCTCGCCGACGAAGTGGTCGCCTGCGCGAAGGAGCGCATCGGCATCGACGTCCGCCGGGTCCACAGCCTCGGCATGAGCGCTGGCGGCCTTCAGACCACGCAGATGAGCTACCGACGCTCCGGCTACATCGCGAGCGTGGCGACCTACTCGGGCGGGCTGAACCTGAGCGCGCCCGCCACGCAGGACTCGAGCAACCGCTTTGCGGCGCTCATCTTCCACGGCGGCACGAACGACCAAGTCTTCATCAACTTCCTGCAGGCGAGCGAGAGGTATTGGCAGGACCTGAGCTCGCGAGGCCACTTCGCGGCCATCTGCAACCACGGCCGCTCGCACTCGATCCCCACCGACGCCCGAGCCAGCGTCTGGGAGTTCTTCAAGGCCCACCCGTTCGGCGTCAGGCCGTCTCCCTACGCGAACGGACTGCCCGCTAGCTTCCCGAGCTACTGCGATCTGAGCCCGTAGCAACAAGGAATCGGCTCGAGCGCCTCCGTGCTCTCGCCACCGAAACCGACTCGCCCGGCCAGTCCTTTCTGCTGGCCGGGCGACCTCGTTTCTGGGCTGCTCGAGAGTCGCTCCTCTCGGTCGCTCGCCTTTGCCGCAAACCGAAGGCTCCCCCGACGAACGAGCCCGCGGCGCGGCGCGCGCAGAGCAGGGCCCTTGCGCCGGCCCAGATTTCTGGGGCCTCACTTTTTGCTTCTCGCGGCTCGCAGCAGCACGAGCGCGCGGCGACGGCGTGGCCGCGCGCTGTACCCGGAGAGCGTGCGAAGACTCTTCGCTCGCGCTTCTTCAAGCGATGGGGGCGAGTAGCGGGCGCACCGAGTCTCAACGCGGCCAGCGGGCCCCCGGGACGCCGAGCGAAGTGAAGATTCGCCTCGCAGGTTTGACGGCAGCCAATCGCAAGACGCGGCCTCGCAACAGCGGCCTGGCGGCAAACGTCCGGGCTTTGGCGCCGTTACATACGCGCGAAGTCGACCGGCGACGAGCTCGAGCAGTCTTCGAAGCGGGCCTTCCCGACCTCGAGCGAGCCTCCCCGCGGCGGCCTTCGTTCATCGTTCGCTTCGAGCCCGCCCGCTACTGATCACACCGACCGCGGTGGCGGCACTCGTGGACATTGCGCGGCACCTCGACGGTGCCGAACTGCTGCAGCATGTTGAAGGTCTCGATGCTCGCCGGAGGAGCCTCCATGCCGGGCGCCGGCGCTATCGAGGTCTTGTACTGGCCGTAGGTGTTGACCTGGATGATCTCCTGCGGTGGAGGCGGGGGCACCAGCACGCGAGTCTGGCTGCGCTGCGTGGTATTGCCCGTAAGGCCGCAGTCCGGGCCGCCGGTCGTCGCATTGGCCTGGTAGAGGAACGAGGCCGTCAAGCTCTGCTCAATCATGCAGGCGTCGCGCCTCTCCTCGAAACAGCCGCCGCCGATGCAAGACTCGCTACATTCCCCGTCGCCAGTGCACGGCTCGGTCGGCTGCAGCGTGCTCCAGAGGACGCAGCCGTTGTAGATGGTGGTGTTGGTCGCCGTGGCCTCGTCGACTGCCGGGTAGGTGAAGTACCAACCCAGGTCGGTCTCCGAGGCAAGAGTGGGCGTACCGGTCGAGAAGGGCTCGAGCTTGGTAAGGTCGGACTCCGTCAGCCGCGCCGTGTCGTAGGTCTCCGCTTCGGTCTTGGTCTTGAAAGGTGCCTGTCGGAAGACCCGGAAAGCGATGAAGCGGTTGTACCATTCGCTCTTGTCTTCAAGCGTTGTCTTGATCGACGACCCGGTGAAGCCGTTGGTGAGCGTTTCTCGATCGGTGATGGTCGCCACGCATCCCAGCGCCGAACCGCTTCCGCCGGTGCATTGGAGCCCGCTCGAGAAGTAGCCGATCGTCTGGTCGGTATCCGAAGCCGGGCCGATGGTGATCGCCGCGCCGACGTTGACCGGATTTTCGAGGCTGACGCAGCTACTGGGCGTCCCCGCGAACGTCAGGCTCTCTGTCCGATCCACCGTGCCGTCGGCGGCCAGTTTCCAGGTGACGGACAGGCTGTTGTTGGCCAGCGTGTAGGGCGCCGCGACGACCTCCGGGGTCAGGTTCCCGTCGGCGTCCGAGCTGAATTGAAGCGTGCCGGTCGTAGCCTCAAAGCTGAGCCCCTGGCGAGCACAGGCCAAGGGGTTGTCGATCGTGCAGAGGCCCAGTGTCGGGTTCTTCAGGTTGAAGCGATCGCCCGACCCCAGGTAGGCCTGCAGACCGCCGCTGTGCGGCATGCGGATCGCGGCGGCCATCGAGAAGAACGGAGGCCGACTGAGCGCGTTGCCCGCCTTCGCCTCCTGGAAGCCGCGAGCGATGTGCCAGTTGGTCATGATCCTGACATCGGCGCTGTTGTAGGGGTTCGTCCCCAGCTCCCCAGGCTCGTGGAAGCGGGCGACCCAGACCTGGCCGCCGAGATCCCCGACGATCGCCGTGTCGAAGAACCCTCCGTTGAAGTCGAGGTTCTGCGTCGTCTCGCTCGCTCCCCAAGCCACCAGCGCCGGCGTCGCCACGATGGGGTACTTCATCTCCTCGGTCGTGGTGCCCGCCTTCATCCTCGCTTCCCAGAGCTTCTCCCCGGTGTAGGCGTCGAGCATGTAGAGCTGGTTGCCGCGGATGCGCGCCGGGTCGTAGCCGCCAGGCAGCATGACTATCCACCGCTCTTCGAAGGAGTCGTTCTCCTTCTTGAGCTTCACCGGGCCGATAGGAGGCGCGCCCGGCAGGTAGTCGGCCCAGGTCTCGCCCATCGTCAGCTCTTCGGGCGTGCCCAGCTTCGGGAACATCCACAAGAAGACCGGAGCCGTGGGATCGGTCACGTCGAGCGCGGTGTAGCGGGTGCCGCCGCGCCGCTCGCCGATGATGGCGACGGTGCGGTACTCGTCGCACGCCTTCTTGCCGTCCTTGACCTGGCTCTCGTCAACCTCCCGCGCGACGTCGGTCCAGATGTCGCGGATCATCGCGGTCGAGTCGATCATGTACGGGTGGGCGGTGCGGACGATGAGCTGCGAGAGTCGGTGCAGCAGGTCGGGCGGCACGAACGCCCAAAGCTCGGTGCCGTTCTTCTGGTTGGTCTGGTCGCAGACGGTGTCCGGTTCCTCGTCGTAGACCGCCATATTCGTGATCGGATCGACGCCCTTGTAGCAAGAGTACTGGAAGGCGTGGACCATCCCGTCGTTGGCGCCGATGAGGGTGACCGCGGGGCGCTTCTTCTCGAAGGTCTGGTAATTCACGTACCTTTCGTAGGGATGCCCCGAGTCATAGTCGCCACAGACGACCTCCTCGTCGGCCGGGGTCGGAGTCGAATAGAGGGCGCGCAGGCACTGGTTATGGAAGCCGCGCTCGCACAGCGGCATCCGGGAGACCGGCGGATCGACGCGCACCGCGCTCGCGTGGAAGATGTCGCCGAGCACGAAGTCGCGGTTGGGCAGGCTGCCGGGTAGTGTTTCGAGGGTGTTGTCGTACGTCGTCGGATCGATCATCCCCGAGGAGTTGAAGACGTCCAGACCGTGGATAAACCCGAGGATGATCCGCGCGCAGGTCATCTCGTCGACCGTCGAGCCGATGCCCCCTCCGCGCAACTTCTCCTGGATCTTCTGGCAAACCGCGGGCTGACCTGCGTCGCGATACCCCAGCGCCAGGTAGGGAACGAGCTTTTTGAGATCGTCCGACTTCATGTCCGGTCTGATCGAGATGAGGCTGTCCTCCCCGTCGATCTGTCCGTCGTTGTTCGAGTCGATAACGGTGTAGATCGTGCGGGTCATCGGCGTTCTTGAGGCCAGCATCTCGCCCGCAGCCCAGACCGGCACGGCGGGTATCGGCGCCCCGCTTTCGGTCTCCTTAATGGCGAAGTAGTCGGTGTCGTCGTCCCAAACATTCAGGTTCGCCTTCACCATCGCCCCGTCGTTCGGGTCGGTCGCGATGATGTCGCCGTCGGCGTCGACGATCCAGAGGCCGTCGCAGATGCCTTCGCGGCAGATGCACAGCGGCTCGCTGACGAGCTGGCCGGTCTTGTCGCGCTTCTTGCCCTTCTCGGCGCAGTCCACGGCGAACTCGCTGAACATCCTGAACTTGTAGAGCTCGCCCTGCCACATCGGGTCGCGCGAGGGGATGAACCGCGGCACGACGACCGCCGACCCGGACTTTGTCTGCACGGTGCTCAGAGACGGCGCCGAGACGCTCATGGCTCTGCGGCCCACCGTCTCGATGACGTCGCGCAGCGCCTTCTCGAGCTGTTCGCCGTTGTAGGCGGTGAAGTAGCCGCCGCCGCCCTGCTGAGCGACCGACTTGAGCAGCAGGCTGTCGGTGCCGAGGGCGATGACGAAGGTCTGGGCGGTCTGCTTGCCGGGCAAACCGCTCTCAGTGCGCAGATCCTCGGAGTTGAGCATCGCCGCCACCGAAGCCGCCCAGCTCACCGAGCCGTCGGCGGTCTCCTTGCAGCCCACGAAACCGGGTTTGCAGTTGCCGCTGCCGTCCACCGGGCTCCAACCCGAAAGCGGGCTGAGCGTGGTCGGGACTTGGCCGTCGTCCTTGGGCTTGCCGTCGGTAAGCAGGATAATCGCGCTCTTCTGGCAGGTGCTGCAGACCGAGACCTTGTTGTTATTGCCGCCTTCGACGTAGGTGTTCGTCTTGAGGTCGTTGCTCGAGACGACCCAAGTGGAGGTGAACTTGGATTCGTAGAACGAGCCCTCGTTCTGCAGCAACTGCCCGGCGTTGTAGATAGCCTCGGCCAGCGGCTTGGTCGTGCTGTCGAAGGCGAACTTGTTCCCGTTGTTGATGTTGTTGATGTACTGCGGCGGCGGGTGGTTCGGGATTCGGTTGCACTGGTTGGGCCAGAAACCCGAGAGGATCGGCGAGATCCGCTGGCGCGCTCCCGAGCTGCTCGAGGCGTCCTCGGTCCGCAGGACGCTGTAGCGCACCTTGGTCTGGGAGAGCAGGGTCTTGCTCTTGGCGAGGTTTCGCGCGAGCACGCACTTCGGCGGGTAGCGGTTGAGCAGCCCGCCCTTCCAGATGCGCTTGCCGTCCGGGCTCAGGAAGTAGCCCTTGGAATTGAGGCAGCTCGTGCATGTCGCAAAGGTCGGATCGCTTTCGCTGCCCAGCGAGTCCTTGCAGGCCGCGGACACGCCGGCGATCGGCGCCTTCGCCACATCGTCGCAGCCCGACTTGAGCCCGATGTCTGCGCCCGTGCCGAGGTAGAACTTCGTGTGGTCGAACAGCTTGTCCGAGTCCGGATCCGGCTTTTCGAGCCCCTGCATCGGCCCCGAGCCGTTCATGTCGTAGATCGCGTCGATTATCTCGCTGTCGCACCCGGGCTCGGTCACCGAACAACCAGGATCCATCGGCAACTGGCGCATCGAGGCGCCGTTGTCGATGACGATGACCATCGACGGCAGGCTTGCCTCGAGGAAGAAGAAGGACTGGTCCTCGCCCCTCTGGTTGTCGATGGTGCTCTGCGCGAGAGAAGCTGCGGAGAGGCGGCAGGCCACGTCGTTGCTTTGTGCCAGAGTCACCTCCGGCAACGTCCCTCCGGGCAAGCTCGCCAGGCAACTGGAGGGCGTGCAGGTACCGCGGTAGCAGGTGTAGCTGGGGGCGCACACGTTGCCGCATACGCCGCAGTTGTTGCGGTCGGTTTCCAGGTCCACGCAGACGTTCGAACAGAGCGTCAGGTCCGACGAAGTATCCGTCGCCTTGACACTGAGCGAGGCGAACCCAAAGTCGAGGTCGTTGTTGTGACTGCAGTTGCGGTTGTCGGTGAACCAGACGCCGACGTAGTAGGTGCCCGCTTCCAAAACGTCGTAGGCGAGCGAGTAGTCACCCAGCGAATTGCTCGAATTATTGGGGGCGACCCTCACGGTCCCCACGTTCGTCCTCGCCCCAGTCTGGGCGTCTGCTATCCAGAGGCCCACCTTCGGGCCCGTACAACTGCGCGAGGAGCGGCCACGAATCGTGAAGGTGTAGTTCCCCGGTCTCGGGAAATGGACCATGGTGACGAGGGAGCCGTCGGTGCGGCGAAACCACGCGAGCGCGTTGCCTGTTCCATATCCGGAGTCGCTGTAATCGATGCGCACGCAGTCGTATCCGCATTCGGACGATGTCGTGTCCTTCTTGCGCGCGAAGTCTCCGTAGGGCTTGCTTGAAGTCCGCGCCGCGGAGAAGGTGCACCCCACGTCGCCGCAAGCGGGCACCGAGCAAATGGGGCAAAGGCTCGCTCCGTCTTGGAGATCCGCATTCCAGCCGATGTCCGAGTAGCAGACGTCGGCGCTCGGCGCGGAGGGGATGCTCTTTCCGCAGCACCCCGACCCGCACAACGAAGACGTGCAGACGCACCCGTAACCCGTTCCTACGGTCTGGCATGCGGTCCCCTCAGAACAGGCCGCCCCGCAGCCACCGCAGTTGTTGTTGTCGTCCAGGGGCACGCAAGCGTTCAGGCACTCCTGCTCGCCCGAGGCGCAGGGCACCTTGCACTCCGTGCCGCCGATGCAGAGGGCCGACTCCCCGCCCTCGCAGGTCTGGGCGTTCGCGCAGGTCGTACCGCAGGCCAAGGCCGTTCCCAGGCAGGCCTGCCCGCCGTCCTCAAGCGAGCAGCACTGCGGGGCTGTGCAGCAGGCCGAGCCGCATAGCTGCTCGCCCATGCCGCAGCAGACGCTCGGCGTGCTGGCCGTGTTGCAGACGTTCGAGGCGCATTCGGTGCCCGCGGTGCACGGCGCTCCCGCCGGCTTCCCACAGATGCCGGAGGCGAGATCGCAGTGCCCGCTGATGCAGCATTTGTCCAAGAAGTTGATGCAGTCTTGGCCGTTCTGCCTCTTGTCTTTCTCCTTCTTGCAGGGATCCTTGGCCGCCCAACTCGTCGCGGGGAGGCTCCCCAGGCTCAGCGCCACGAGTACGGCCAGCGCCATTGGCATGGGCAGGGTGGTGCGTTTCATGCGACCTCCTCGTGCGGGCTAGAAACCAAACTGCAAGGTGAATTCGAGCTCGTAGCGCCGACCGCTCCGGTCCTCGCAAACGATGACGTACTGGGTCGGCTGCGTCGCGCCACCGCCGGACATCTTGTTGGCGATGTCCTCGGGTCCACGGGAGGAGCCGGCCTGGTCGGTCGGCTTGAACTCCATCGTCACCTCGGGAAGCTGCGTCGAGTCGTAGTGCCCCGAGGCGACGAGCAGGTCACCGTCGGTGCCCGTGAGCCGAGCATTGATCGTGGTCGGCATCTGGCTGCCGTAGCGGAACTGCGAGAGCAGCAGATTCTTGCCGGCGCGCGCGCAGGCGACCAGCACGTCGGCGTTCTTCTTCGACTGCGCCGAGCCGAGCTCGAGGCCCGACAGCGTCATCGCGCCGCCGGCAAGCAGCGCCAGCAGCAAGAGCACGATCAACACCACCAGCAGCGTGCTGCCTCGGGCCAAACGCGCCCGGCCAACCTGGTGCCCGACCATCGAAACCTCTCCCATCGGTTGCCTCCGGCAGCGACGCTCAGAACATGAAGTGCCCGCTCGTCTGCAGGTTCGGAATGTTGACGGTGGTCTGGACCACCTCGTAGCCGTAGCGCTCGCGTAGCGGGGCCGCCGGCAGGAACGGCTTGTAGCCGTCCGGCGCGGCCGAGAGCAGGAAGCCCTTTCGGTTCTCGAACCAGGCCTCGGGACCGGGCGGGAACTCCTCGGTCCTCGGCCCTTCGGGCATCGGCGTCGAGGTGCGCGCGATGAGCGTGATGCGCACCGCGCGGATGTTGCCCGGATAGGTCAACTGGCGAAACTGGCTCGTCGGCGTTGTGTCGAACAGGACCGGCGTGTCGAAAAACCCGAACGACTGGTCGCTCCGCAGCTCAACGGGGAAGGGCCGGGTACTCCGCTGCCTCTCGTCCAGGGTGAGCTTGCTCCAGTCGGATTTGAGCGGCTCGTTATCGAAGATCGCGGTCAGCTCGGCTTCGCCCTCGTCGTCGCCGACGACGGTGCCGTTGTTCAGCACGTAGGCGAGCTGCAGGTCGATGATGTCCGGCGCTATGGGGATCAGGTCGGCCTCGTCGATCGCGTTGTCGAGGTTGCGGTCGGTCCCGGTGTCGAGAACCAGGTAGGTTCGCGGCAGGCCCGTCGTGTTCTTGGCTTCGGCCGGCAGGTTCGCGTTGGTGTCCGAGAAGATGAAGAAGTGCGACCGGTTCACCTTGTAGGCGATCGCCGTCCCGGCATCGAGGCACGCCGCCTTGGCCACGCCGTTCTGGCGGAAGGGTGTCTCGGCGGCGGCGGCCAACTCGACCCGCTGTTCCCCCTCGGCCGAGGCGGTGACGCTCTCGGCGACGGTCACGTAGGTGTAGATTCTCCCCCCAGTGCACATCAGGTGCAGCACCTGGCCCATCGGCAGCGAGTCGCCGGCGTGCATCCGCAGCATCAGGTGGTCTTCCGCCGCGCTCGCTATCACCCAGGCGTCGCCGAGGACGTTCGCCTGGTCGATCGTCGTGCCGACCCGGTAGTGGAGGCTGCGCGACACCGTCACCAGCTCGTCGGGCGCTGCGCCCGGATCGCGGATGGGGTTTGCCTGGGCGCACGCCGCGCTCGCGTAGATGAGGTTCGTCCCTTCAGGCGACTGGCAGTTGTAGAAGTCGAAGTCGAACGCGAACTGGGGGTCGATGGCGAAGCCAGCCTGGCGGACCGTGCGCTCGAGGTAGTCGAGCGCAAACCGCGCGCTGCTCTGCCGCTCGCGCAGGCGACGCCCGTTGCTGAAGCTCCTGCTCTGCGAAACCGAGATTGCCGCCACCGCCACGAGCACGATCGAGCCGACGGCCACGCCGACCATCAGCTCCATCAGAGTCATGCCCAGCCTCGCGCGCAGAGCGCCCAAGCCACGCCTCATCGTCACTCTCCGATGTTGGATGGGTCGTAGAGCGCGGATTGGACGCCGACCCGATACCAGCGCCCACCCTGGAAGAAGCGCACGACGACGCCGATCCGCTTCACCGTCGAATTCGCGGCCGTGCAGTCGAACTGCCAGTTCGCGCTCAAGGTGCAATCGGCGATGTTCCAATAGACGTCGCTTCCTCGGCGTGAGAGTCCGCGCGCGCCGGCCTCGGCCAGCTCAAGCGTCGCGACCACGGATTTCTGCTTTCGAACGCGGCAGAGTGCCAACGCTGGCAAGGGCCGCGAGGGGCGCAAGCCGGGAGGCAAGGCGCCACCAGTCGCGCTGACGCCCGTTGGCCCGCCCGGCAGGCATGCTCGAGAAGCTCGGGCAGGCACACCGTAGAGGCGAGCGGCTGCACGCTTCTACATAAGGAAGGGCCGGCGCTGGCCTGGCGTCGCTTCGACCGGCCAGGCAGCGCCGAGAGGCTCGTATTCGACGACTCGCCCTGCGTCTCAGTGCCGGCTCTCAGCGCCGCCGGTCGGCATTTCCTGCAGGGCCCGCATGCACGCCTGTTCACAGCGCTCGCAAGCCTCCTTGCAGACCCGGCAGTGCTCGTGCCGGTCCTGATGCTTGGCGCACTCGGCGCCACAGCTTCTGCAAGCCTGGGCGCAGGCTTCCAGCGTCGCCCGCCACAGCGAGGGGTCGGGCCGCGCCTGCCGTGCGATGAGCCGGCCGGTCGCCGCGCATAGATCGGCGCAGTCGAGGTTGTAGCGGATGCACTCGCGCAGCTCGGCCACCTGCTGTTCGGCAAGGCAGGCATCCGCGCAGCCGATGCAGACCTGCTCGCACTCGAAGCAGGCCTCGATGCAGGCGGTGATCACGTCGAAGTGGTGCGTGGGCTTCTGCGGATGAGTCTTCAACAGCTCGCTTATTGCGGTCATGGGCATCCCTCCGCACGAGAACGTGGGCGCCGGCCGACGATGCGCCAAGCATTCGAGTAGGAGAGGCCCTGTCGGCGACGTTCTCGCCCCAGCCGGCGCGCCCGCCCGCGCGAGAGGTCTCAGGGCCGCGCGCGAGCGTGCAGCAATCGCAGGCCCGGCCTGCTTCTTCGGGGTTCGACGCGAGAGCCCGTGCGCCGCGCCGAACCCTTCTGCCTTGCGCGATCAACAGTGGCCCTGCACTGCTGCAGACCATGAGTCGGGAGTCTCGCCTGCCGCCCTTCGTCGCGACCGCCGCCCGACCCCGCCCCTCCCGGCGCGCAGCCAAAATTCGAGGCGGCCTTGCGATGGTCGCAGGCTCCGGGAATTGTGCGGACTGAGCAGTTCGCCGAATTCACCTATAGCCGCAAGTCCGAGACGCCATCCGGACGAAAGCCTGTCCCGCGGGCCGTGCTAGCGTGCCGATCGCGCGACCACAAAGGAGCCACACATGCCGCCTGTCCAAGCCTCGACCCCTGGCGCCCCGCAGAAGAAGAAGACCAACGGCTGCCTCATCGCCCTCGGCGTCGTCGGCGGGGTCTTCCTCCTCGGGCTGCTCGCGGTCGGCATCCTCATCTGGCGGGTCGCGGCGAGCGAAGAGGGGCAGAAGGCGATGAAGCTCATCGGCGGCTCGGTCTCGATACTCCAGAAGGCCACGACCGCGCCCGGCACGGCCGAGCTCCGAAAGCTGGGCTGCGAGCAGGCCATGGTCCTCGACTTCAAGGAGCTCAGGGCGCTGATAGACCAGGCCAAGATGAAGTCCAACGGGCCGCTTCCCGATCTGCTGACGGTGACCTGCTCGATAGGCAGGCGTTCCAACCGGAAGCCGACCTGTGCCGAGGTCTCGCGGACCTACCTCGAGGCCGCGCGTCCACAGGAGGTGTTCCTCGTCGCGGTCCAGAGCGGGCCGCGCGACGACCCGGAGTGCGTCGCGCTCTTCGACGCGTCCGGCAAGGAGCTGCCGCTCGACGCGGCCGAGCTCCCCTTCGACCCGGCCGAGCTCGGCCTGCCTGCCGAAGAGGAGGCACCTTGAGCGAGCGGCCTGCGCAGGCCTGGTGGGAGAGCTTCTTCGACGAAAGCTATCTGCGCCTCTGGGGCACCTTCACGCCCGAGCAGCGCAGCGAGCAGGAGGCCGAGGCGCTCTGGTCGATCCTCGGCCTGCGCGAGGGCTCGCGCCTCCTCGACGCGCCGTGTGGCTATGGCCGGCTCTCGGTGCCGCTGGCGCGTCGAGGCGCGCTCGTCCTCGGCGTCGATCAGTCGGCCGTGCTCCTCGCAGAGGCCGAGCGGCGCCGCGGCGATCTCCCGCCGTCCGCGCTGCGACTGCTCCGACACGATCTGCGCGCGCCCCTGACCGAGGACGGCTTCGACGCGGTCATCAACATCCTCAGCTCGCTCGGCTACGGCTCGGAAAACGACGACCGCGCCATCCTCTCGACGCTCGCCCGCGCGATTCGCCCGGGAGGCAGGGTCTTCATCGACACGATGCACCGCGACGCGATAGCGGCCATGCTCTCGCGGGGCTCGAAACCGGCGCACCGCTTTCCCGACGGAACGCTGATGATCGAAGAGCCGCGCCTCGACGCGGTCGCAGGTCGCATCGACACCGTCTGGCACTGGGCTGGCCCCGGCGGCTCGGGAAGCAAGCCAGCGTCGCTGCGCATCTACACGGTGACCGAGCTCGTTCGAATGCTCGAGAGCGTCGGCCTGCGCTTTCAGGCCGCATTCAAGGGCTGTAGCCCCGAGCCCTTCCGCGCCGAGGGCTTCGACATGGGCGGGCGCATCGGCCTGTTGGCTCAAAAGGAGTGAGCTCTCTCGGTCGGCCTGGGATGGGGCGAGCATCGTCGGTAGGGGCGCATGGCAATGCGCCCGTCCCCGCAGGCCCCGGGGATCGGCAGGGGCGCATGGCAGTGCGTGGCAGTGCGCCCGCGCGCCCCGAGCGCGCCCCGCCGACCATCGATCGCATGCGGTAGGGCATCCGGCCCGAGTCACAGCTTGGCGGCGATGTAAGCGTTGAGGCTCGTCGCGAAGGCGACCCACGCCAAGTACGGGACCAGCAGCGCTCCGGCCGCGCGTCGGACACGCCAGAAGGCGCCGAGCGTGACCGCGATGGCGACGAGCAGCGCGACGATGTCGACCAGGGCGGCGACGACCAGTTGCTGGCCGAAGAAGAGCAAGGTCCACAGGCCGTTGAGCACGAGCTGCAGCGCGTAGAGCGAGAGAGGGAAGGACACCGCCCGGAGGCTGCCGCGAGCGCGCCACACGAGCCAGGCGGCGACGGACATCAAGACGTAGAGCGCCGTCCAGACAGGTCCGAAGATCCAGCCCGGCGGGTTCCAAGGCGCTTTGGGCAGGCTCTCGTACCAGGTCCCCACGCCCGCCCCGGGTGCAAGCGCCGCTCCTCCAAACCCTATCGCGAAGGTCACGGCCAGAAAGCCGAGCAGTCCCAGAATCGAGCGCATGCGGTTCATCGCATCTCCGTTCTCCCGGTCGCCGCCGACGCCGCTACCCCCTCGACGGCCTTTGCGGGTCCCCGCGGGAGGGTTGGTGCTTCCCGGCGCTCGCAGGAATGGCGAGCGCGATGATCGCTCCGAGCAGCGAGAGCCCGGCGGCGACGACGAAGGCGGTAGCGAGCGCAGCCATGAGCTCGCGCGAGACGAGCGCATTCACCTCCGCAGAGCCGCTGCTCGTCCCCGCGAACAGCATCTGGCGCGCCCCTTCGCCGGCCTGGGCGAGCAGGCGCTGCTTTTCGACGGGATCGATGCGCGCGCCCTCGAGCGCGGCGCGCAGCCCCGCGAGAAAGCGGTTCTCGAGGACGGCCGACATCACCGCGACCCCGAGCACGGCGCCGAACATGCGGAAGGTGCCGAGAATCCCCGAGGCATTGCCCAACCGCGCCGGGCTGACGCTGGTCATCACCACGGTCGCCGTCGGCGCAAGCGCCGTGCCCATGCCGAATCCCGCAATCGCCAGCGGCACGAGCAGGTCTAGGTATGCGATCTCGGGCGTCAGTCCGACGAGTATGAAGATGCCCGCGGCCGCGATGGCCATGCCCGCGAAGATGAGCCAGCGACCGCCGAGGTAGTCAGTCAGCCGCCCCGCGCCCGCGCTCGCGAGCATCAGCGCCACGGGCAAGGGGGTGAGCAGGAGGCCCGCGGTCAGCGCGTCGCGCTCGCCCTGTCCCTGGAGAAAGATGGGAACGAGGAAGGTGACCCCGACGAAGCCGAAGAACGAGAGAAGGCCGTCAAAGTTCGCCGCCGTGAAGGCGCGTGCGTGGAACAGCGAGGGCGGGATGAGCGCGTTCGGGCGCCCGCGCTCGACGAAGTAGAGGAGCACCGTCGATGCCGCCGAGAGCGCGAACAGCCCGACGATGACCGGGGAGCGCCACCCCAGGCCCTGGCCTTCGATGACCGCGCCGGTGACCGATGCGGTGCTCACCATGATGAGCGCCATCCCGAGCCAGTCGAGGCGCCGGTCGACGTTCTCAGCGTGCGACTCGGGGACAAAGCACAGCGCGCCGAGGAAGGCGACGAAGGCGACCGGCACGTTGACGAGAAACACCCATCGCCAGCTCGCCACGGTGAGCACCAGGCCGCCGACGATAGGCCCCAGCGCCGTGCCCAAGCCCGAGGCCGCGCTCCACAGTCCGAGCGCGAGGCCCCGTTGGCCGGGCGGGAAAGCGACCGTCAGCAGCGCGAGGGTCTGGGGCAGCATCACCGCGCCGCCAAGCCCCTGCACCACGCGCGAGCCGACGAGCATCGGCATCTCGGTGGCGATGGCGCAGGCAAGCGAGCCGACGGTGAAGGCGACGACGCCGACGAGGAAGAGCCGGCGACGGCCCCAGAGATCGCCCATGCGCCCGCCGATGACGATGGCCGCCACGAAGGCGAGGATGTAGCCGTTGACGATCCAGGACGCCTCGGAGAGTCCTCCGCCGAGCTCTTCAGTGATGCGTGGGATGGCAATGACCACGAGGCTGCGGTCGAGCAGCGCCATGAACAGCGGCAGGATGACGACCGCCAGGACCCACCACTTGTTGCCTCGCGCTGCCATCGCGCCCCCGAGCCGACAAGGTCTTCATCGAACGGCGGCTTAGGCAGCGGACGGCGGGGAGACGGGCGGGGGCTGGCGCCCCGGGAGGCGTGGGGGCGGAAGCCGACACGGAGGGCGATGATGCCGCGAGCGGCCAAAACGGGTTGGCGCGCTGGGTGGGGCCGGACTCCAGGGCGCCGGTGCCCAGTCCTGGCACGCCACGGCTCTTCGGGGCGCCTCGTCTGGTTTCGGACATGCCTGGCGGGCGAGCGGGTGAATTTCCTCAATCAGCACGAATGGTTAGCGATCGCGCGAGAAGGCCCCTAGAAGGCGCTAGGATGGCCCCAGGAGCGCCGATCGAGCCCTGGCCGTATTGAAGTAGGCCTGGAGGGGTCGAAATCGCTCAGCGGGCCAGCCAGGCACCTTCCTGGGCCTCTTTGGCCGGAAAAGGCCTCGGATCCTGCCTCCGCGCGGCTGGCGCGGGCGTCCGAAAGACGGCGGGCACGGCAACATCCAAGCTCCGGCCGGAGCGTCTGACAACCCGAGTGCGGTGACTCGACTCCGTGGGATTCTCTTCGCTCTTCGTCAGATCGCGGGATGCGGCAATCCACTGCCCAGTATGAGCTGATGCCTCGGCTGCGAGGGGTAAAGGAAGCGCTGGCCTCAGAGACTTGACCCTCGCACCATTGCGAGGGCTTCCTTCCGTCGAACGCTAGAACGATGGGAGGTCGCCCCTGGGCCAGCGCACGAAGGTTCTGACACAGCTTCTGGGCTTCGACGGACGGCGGGCCGCCTTCAGCGATGAGCGGATGGGACCGATTCTCGAAGAGGACCAAGCCTCAAGCGCCCCGCGTCCACTCCCCCTCCTGCCCCGCGATCGGGATGGTAAAGAAGAACCGACTCCCCTTCCCCAGCGCGCTCTCGACCCACACCCGCCCGTCGTGCGCCTCGACGAGCCCCTTGACGATGAACAGCCCGAGCCCGAACCCGCGCCGCGCGCTCTCCTTGGGCTGCCAGTACCGGTCGAAGACGTGCGGCAGAACCTCGGGCGAAATCCCCGGCCCGTTGTCCTCGACCACGAACCGCACCTCCCCGGCGGACGCCTCCGCCCGCACCGAAATCCGCCCGCCCTCGTGCGTGAACTTGATGGCGTTGCCCACCAGGTTCGAGAGCACCTGCGCGAGGCGGTCGGAGTCGCTCCAGATCCTCGGCAGGTCCGGCGGCACGTCGATCTCGAGCGCCTGCTTCTTCTGGCCCGCTAGCAGCTCGAGCGGCTCGAGCGCGCGAGTGACCACCTTGAGAGGCTCGTGCGCGCGCCTGTCGAGCTGCAGCCTGCCGCCTTCGATGCGCGCCATGTCGAGCAGATTGCTGATGAGGCGGTCCATGCTGCCGACGGTGTGCCGCATCTTCTCGAGCAGCTCGCGCGCCTGCGCCTCGCTGGTAGCCGTACGCCGGGTGACGAGCCGCTCGAGGCGCTGGATCTGCAGCATGAACGCGTTCATCGGGCTGCGCAGGTCGTGCGAGACGATCGAGATGGTGTCGTCGCGCACGCGCACGGCGCGGCGCACGTCCTCGAAGAGCAGCGCGTTCTCCACCGCCAGCGCGGCGCGCGCGGCGAGGTCCTCGACGAGCCGCACGTCCTCGCTGGCGTAGGTGCGCGTCGTCTCGGAGATCGCCAGCGTCAGCAGCGCCACGATCCCCCCGCGGGCGCGGATGGGCACGGCCATCCAGGTGCGCACGCCCAAGCTCGCAAGGATGGCCAGGTCCTCGGCCGCCTCCTCGCCCGGCGCAAGGAACCAGTCCCGCTCGAGGTGTGTCTTTCCGGTGCACAGCACTCGCGCCAGCCCCGCCTGCCCGGACCGATCGACGCGCAGCGGTCGCAACAGCTCGGCCGCCTTCTCGTCGAGATCTGGGTTCCAGTGCGCGGCGGCAACCCGCTCGACCTTTCGGCCTTCGACCATGTCGAGCATGCACCAGTCGGCCAGGTTCGGGACGAGCAGCTGGGCGAGCTTGCTCAGCGTCTGCCGCCTCTCGAAGGCGCCCTCGAAGAGCGCGGTCGCCGTCTCGTACAGGAACGAGAGCCGGCGCTGCGCCTCTTCGGCCCGCGCGCGGGCGACGCTCTCGCGCTCGATCTCAAGGCCGAGTGCGGCGGGCTCCAGGCGATAGAGCTCTCGCGTGCCCGCTCCCTCCGGGCCTTCGAGCCGCTCGGGGACGATTCGGTAGAGCCTGCCCTGCAGCTCGATCTCGCCCGCCAAAGGCTCGCGCCCCAGCAGCTCGCCAAGGCGGCGTCCCGAAGGCTCGCCCACCAGCGCCCGGAAGCCCTCGCTCCAGCGGCAGACGCGGCCCTGGTCGTCAACCTCGCAAAATGCTTCGAGGCGCGGAGTGTCGCGCGCGTCGGGCATGACTCCCTCCCTCGCTGGAAGGTCGGCGGGTTCCCTTCGACCCCCGCTCAACCTATGTCCTTGAGCCGCTCGGCCACCGCGGGCAGAGCCAGCACCTCGTCCACCACGCCCGCCTCTATCGCGGCGCCGGGCATCCCGAAGACGAGCGAGGTCGCCTCGTCCTGCGCGATGACGAAGCAGCCGGCCTGCCGCGCGGCCTTGAGGCCCTCGACCCCGTCGTGGCCTGCGCCGCTGAGGATGACGGCGGCGGCATACGGACCGAGCCGCCCGGCGACCGACTTGAAGAGGTGGCTGGCCGCGGGCCGAAACCCTTCGACGGGCGCATCGTCCGACAGCTCTATCGCGGCGCCGCCCGCGGCCAGCCCGAGGTGCCGGTCGTCGGGAGCGACGTAGACGGTGGCGGCGGCGAGCGGCTCGCCCTGCTCGGCGACCTTGACCCGCAGCGGGCTGCTCGAGTCGAGCCAGCGCGCGAAGCCCTCGGCGAAGCCGAGCGCGATGTGCTGGACGAGCAGGATCGAGGGGCCGTAGTCGGCCGGCAACTGCGACAGGATCTCCTTGAAGGCGGCCGGCCCGCCGGCCGAGCCGGCCATGGCCACGACCCGGACCTTCACCACCCCGCGCAGCCTCGGCGGCGCGGGAGGCCGGGCAGGCGCGGCCTCGGGCTGCCCGCGGTGCTGAAGCAGGGTCACCTTGGACATCGCCTTGACCGTCGTGAGCAGGCGCCGCGAGTCCTCTTCGAAGCCCGGAGAGCCGGGCCCGCGGGGCTTGGGCAGCGCGGCGAGCGCGCCGGCCTGCAGGGCCTGCATCGTGAAGCCGACCTCCTGCACGTCGAGGCTCGAGACGATGACGATGGGCGTGGGCCGCTCGGCCATGATGCGCCGGGTCGCCTCGAAGCCGTCGAGGCGCGGCATCAGGATGTCCATCGTCACCAGGTCGGGCCCGAGCCGGCTCGTCAGCTCGACCGCCTCGAGCCCGTCGGCGGCCTCGCCGACCACCTCGATCTCCGGGTCCGACTCTAGCAGCGCGACCAAGAGCTGGCGCGCGGTGGGCAAGTCCTCGGCGACGACGACGCGGATCATCGGCTATTCCCCCGGCTCCCCGAGGAGCTGTTCGATGGTCTCGAGAAGGTTGCGCTGGTCGAAGGTGCTCTTGGTGAGGTAGGCGCTCGCCCCGGCTCGCAGGCCGCGCAACCTATCATCCTCGGTCTCGAGGGCCGTCACGAGGATCACCGGCAGCTCTCGGAACTGTTCGGAAGCGCGGACCTTCTCGGTCAGCTCGAGCCCGCTCATCGCCGGCATGTCCACGTCGACGACGAGCAGGTCGGCCCCCTCGGCCTGCAGCAGGCGCCACGCCTGGACGCCGTCGGCCGCGACGCGCACCTCGTAGCCGGCCCCCTCGAGGATGCCGCGCTCGAGCGTCCGGGTGGTCACCGAATCGTCGGCCAGCACGATGCGCCGCTTCTTGGCAGGCGCCTCCCCTCGATAGGGCGCGGCCACCGCGGCGGGCGCGCCGGCCACGCTCGCCAGCAGATCCGGCACCTGGAGGATGAGGGCGAGCTCGCCGCTCGGCAGCGTGGTCGCCCCCGAGAAGTGGCGCAGCCGCTTGATCCGCGGGCCGAGCCCTTTGACGAGGATCTCCCGCTCGGCGAGCGTCCGGTCGATCCCGAAGGCCACCGGCCGATCGGCTGTCCCGGCGATCACCAGCGAGACCGTCTCGCCGCGGCGCGCCGGCTCGCGCAGCCCGAGCAGCCCCGCGAGCGAGGCGACCGGGATGGGCGCGCCCTCGACGGGCAGCGTCTGGCGCCCCTCGACCAGCCGCAGGTCGCCAGGCCGCGCCGCGAGCACGCGCTGCAGGTGGTTGCTCGGGAAGGCGAAGACCTGGCCGCCGGCCTCGACGAGCAGCGCGCGGATGCTCACCAGCGTGAGCGGCATCCGCATGACAAAGCGCGCGCCCTGCCCCCGGCGCGACTCGACCTCGACCGAGCCCTGCAGAGACTCGGCGGCCCGGCGCACGACGTCGAGCCCGACGCCGCGGCCGGCCAGGTCGGTGACGAGCGCCAAGGTCGAGAAGCCGGGGCGGAAGATGAGCCGGGCTGCGCCCGCCTCGTCGGCCGGAGCCGGCAGGCCGCGCTTGCGCGCGCGCTGGCGGATGCGCTCGATGTCGAGGCCGCGGCCGTCGTCGCCGACGGCGACCTCGACCTGCGAGCCGCGCAGCGTCGCCGTCACCTCGACCCGCCCGGCCGGACTCTTGCCGGCCGCCTCGCGCTCGGCGCTCGGCTCGATGCCGTGGGCGACCGCGTTGCGAACGAGGTGGAGCAGCGGGTTGCGCAGCGTCTCGATGATCGACCGATCGAGCTCGACGTCCGCCCCCAAGATCTCGAGCTCGGCCTGCTTGCCCTCCTGGTGCGCCAGGTCGCGCACGGCGCGCTCGAGCGAGCGGCAGGCTTCGAAGAAGGGCACCATCCGCAGCGCCCGGACCTCGTCGACCATCGGCTCGATGGCATGCGCGACCCGCCGCCTGCCCGCCCCGGCCTCGGCCAAGAGCGCCGCTACGCGCGCCTCGAGCCGGCGCAGGCTGGCGTGCTGTCGGCGCAGCGAGTCGAGCGCCTCGTCGCACGCGCCTCGGCGCGGGCCGCGCCGCGGAGCCTGCCCATCCTGCAGCAGCGGCGCGAGCAGCTTCTCGACCGACGCGCTCTCGCGCACGAAGCGGCGAAGCTCGAGCTGAAGCCCGGCGATCTGCTCCTCGAGCTCCTCGCCGACCCGCCGCGCCGCGAGCAGCTCGCCGCCAAGGGCGAGCAGCCGGTCGAGCCGCTCGGTCGGGGTCCGCACCGTCTCGAGAGCGCCCGGCGCCGGCGCGGCGGCGAGCGCGGGCAGCGGCGCAGGCGCCCCTCGCGAAGCGCCCGCGGCGACCTGTTCGAGCCGCGCCACGAGCCCCTCGAGCGCCGTGCCCTCGAGGCCTTGCCTCGCCTTGAGGCGCGCTCCCGCCTCCTCGATGGCGTCGGTCGCCTGGAAGAGCAGGTCGATGAGCTCGGTGTCGAGCGGGCGGCGCCCGTCGCGCAGCGCCGAGAGGATCTCCTCTATCCGGCTGCTCGCCCGCTCGACGAGCTCGACGCTGGCCGCGCGCGCCGAGCCCTTGATGCTGTGCGCCTCGCGGAACAGCCGCTCGATGAGCGCGGCGCGCCCCGCCTCGTCGGCCTGCTTCTCCAGGGCGAGAAGGCTCTCGTTGAGGACGCGCACGTGCTCGTCGAGCTCGGCGACGAAGGCCTGGCTCAGGCGCTCGAGCAGCTCGTCCCTGTCCATCCTGCCCTCCGTCGCCGCGGGCCCTGCATTACCCGCGCGACGACCACTCCGCCGGCTCGGAGAGCAGCTCGGTCAGCCGCACCGCGAGGGTGTTGAGGTCCTGGACCGCGCGCTCGGTCTGCCCGACCGCGGCCACCGACTGATCGGCGGTCTGCTTCATGTCGCGCATCGCCCGGTTGATCTGCGCCAGGCCCTGCGCCTGCTGGTCGGCCGCCGAGGCGGCGTTGGCCGAGGTGCGCGCTATCTCGCCGATGGCGTCGGTGAGCCACCCGAGGGTCTCGCCCGAGACCCGCGCGGCCTGCATCGCCTCGTTGACGCTGCGCGAGTATTGCTCGGTGGCGACCACCGAGCTGCTCGCCATGCGCTGGATCTCGTTGAGGATGCGCGTGGTCTCCACGGTCGCCCGCTTGACCCGCTCGGCGAGCGATTTGACCTCGGCGGCGACCACCGAGAAGCCCTTGCCCTGCTCGCCGGCACGCGAGGCCTCGATGGCCGCGTTGAGGGCGAGCATGTTCGTCTGGTCGGAGATGTCGTCGACGAGCGAGATGATCTCGCCGACCGTCTGGATCTGCTCGGCAAGGCGCACGATGCGCTCGGCGACCGAGTCGGCCTGCTCCTTGGCCGCGGCCATGGTGCTCACCGCGCGCTCGACCGCGCCGCGGCCCTTCTCGGCGCTCTCCTCCGAGCGGCGCGAGGTCTCCGCCGCTGAGCGGGCGCGCTCGGTGGCCTGGCCTGACATGGCGCTGAGCTGCTCGACGATGCTCACCGTCTCGGAGACCGAACCCGCCTGCTCGCGGGCGCCGGAGGCCTGCTCGTTGGTGCTCGCGGCGATCTCGCTGGTCGCCGTGGCGAGGCGGGTGGCCGTCTCGCGCACCGTCTGCAGCAGCTCCTCGGTGCGCCCGCGCGCCTCGCGCTCGCTGGCGAGACTCGAGCGCAGCTTCTCGGTCATCGCGTCGAAGGCGCTGCCGAGCTGGGCGACCTCGTCGTCGCCGCTCACCGCGGCCCGCTCGTCGAGGCTGCCGGCCGCGATGCGCTCGGCGGTCCCGGCGAGAGCGCGCACCCGGCGCACGCTGCTGCGAAAGATCGAGGCGGTCAGCCCGAGCAGCAGCAGCACGAAGATGAAGAAGCCAATCTGCAGCCACTGGAGCGTGCTCAGCTTGTCGTGGTACTCGCGCTCGGCCCTGGCGATGTTCTGCGTCAGCTCGGCGACAAAGCTCTCGGTCGTCGCGCGCAGCGTCCGGAGCGCGGGGGCGACCTGATCGCGGCTCTCGGCGCGTAGGATCTGCTCGACGAGCGGCCGGACCTCGCGCTGCCACTCGGTCTGGCGGCTCTCGATGGCCGAGGCGAGCTGAGGGCTGGTCCCAGGGGGCACGCCCCGCGCCGGATCTCCCCCCAGCAGCACCTCGAAGCGCTCGTCCATCCTTGTGAGGTCGTCGCGCAGGTCCTGCGCGTTCGCGGCTCTCTCGGCCGGAGGGACGTCGAAGAGCTGCTCGGCATGGTCGAGGATGCGGTAGCGAACCAGCCCGCCCTCGACGAGCGTGTCGGTCCAGATGACCTCGCCCTCGAGCTGGCCGAGCAGCACGAGGTTGGACGCGAGCAGCGCCGAGACGGCGATCGCCAGCGAGGCGATGACGACGCTGAGCTTGAACCCTATCGAGCTGGGCCACTTCATCTCATCTCCCCAGGCTGGGCCTCGCTGCCAGCGTCGACGACGAAGCGCGGGCCGTGCAGCAAGGCCGTGGCTTTGAGCACGACGAGCGCGTCCCGCGTCACGCCCGCGACGAGATCCTGTGCGAGGGGCACGACGGACGGGCCGGGCGCGTGGATCTCGGCCGGGTCGAGCGTCACGATGTCGACACCGACTTCGACGGGCACCGCGAGCTCGGGGCGCTGGGCTCCGAGCACGAGCGCGGCGGTGTGGTCGGTCCATTCGAGCCTGCGCCCTTGCAGCACGGCCGCCAGGTCGAAGACGGCGACCACCTCGCCCTGCAGGTTGATGAGGCCGCGCAGCGGCGCGGGCGCGCCCGGGGTCTCGGTCAGCCGAGCCCGCCGCAGCAGCCGCCGCACGTAGGCCGACTCGAGCGCGTAGCGCTCCTGCCCGAGTCGAAAGGCGACCAGCTCGAGCCGACCCGCAGCGCGCCGCGGCGCCGGCACCCGCGCCAAGGCGCGCGCCCGCTCGTCCAGGATCTCCTGGACGCGCGCCGGCGAGAGGCGTTCCGCCTGCCGCTCGGTCGCCCGCCGCAGACGTTCGTGGACCGCCCGCCAATCGACTGGGTTGCTCGAGCGCTCGTCGCTCGCTGCCATCGACTACCCGCGTCCTGAGTCCAAGAGTGAGAGCTGCGCCGAAAGTACCTGTGCGAGCCTGCCGGCTCGCTCGCCATCACCCATGCGGACAAGCGCGTCCTCGGGCATCGATTGCACGATGCGCAGGGCGTTCTTGAAGGCGCGCCGGGCGGCCGCCCTGTCGCCGCGGCGCGCGAACAAGTGCCCGAGCGTGAAATGGGCGACCACCAGGCCGCGGTCGAGGTAGAGCGCTCGGCGAGCCGCTCGAATGGCCTCCTCGTCCCGGCCCAGCTCGGCGAGCACGAAGCCGCACAACAAGTGCAGCTCCGGCGTGAGCGGGTGGCGCTCGGCGGCGATGGCCGTCGCCTTCTCCGCCTCCTCAAAGTCGCCGGCATTGGCCGAGGCGTGCACGAACAGGGCGGCCGCCTCCGGCGAGTCAACCTCGTCGCGCAGGGCGTCGATGACCGCGAGGTAGTTGCCGCGCCCGTAGGCCTGCTGCGCCCTCTGCAGCGCGTCGGGCGGCGCCGCCGCCTCGGCGGAGACCGCCTGGGGCTCGGGCGCTTTCGGCCGCTGGGCGGGAGCGGGCCGCCCGCGCGCGGCCCGCTTCTCGCGCCGCGCGAGCTCTTCGCGCGCCGGCCGCCGGTAGGCGAGTCCCGCGCCGGTGGTGATCACCTCGAACGGCGCGAGCTGGCCGAGGCGCGGATCGGAGACGCCGAGCAGCAGCCACCCGCCCTCGGCGAGCGAGTCGAAGAGACGGCGCGCGACCGAGGCGACCACCGGCCGCTCGAAGTAGATGAGCACGTTGCGGCAGAGGATGAGGTCCATGCCGAAGACGCCGCTGGCTATCGACGGGTAGGCGTCTTCGGCGAGGTTGAGGTACTCGAACCGCACCCGGTCGCGAAACCGCGGCAGCACCTGGTAGCCCTTGCCCACCGGGCGCACGTAGTTGCGGGCGAGCTCCATGCTCGCCCCGCGCAGCGACCAGGCGCTGTAGACCGCGCGAAGGGCCTTCTCGAGCGCCGGGCGCGAGATGTCGGTCGCGAGGATGGACGCGCGGCGCGCCAGGCCCATCTTCTCGAACAGCATCGCCAGCGAATAGGGCTCCTCGCCGCCGGCGCACCCCGCGCTCCAGACCCTGAGGACGTGGCCGTGCGGCCTGGCGCGCAGCAGCTCGGGCACGATGCGCTCGCGGATGAGAGCGAACTGGCCCTCGTCGCGAAAAAAGTAGCTCTCGCCCACCGTGAGAGCGCTCACCAGGTCTGACAGGGCGACCCCGTCGCGCTCGAGGAGCGCCGCGTACTCGTCCACGGTGCGCAGGCCCCGCGCGGACAGCTCCTTGCGAACCGCGAGCTCGATCGCGTGGTAGCGGTACTCGGGGAGCTTCAGGCCGGCGTGCCGGGTGACGATTGCAGCGACCTTCTCGAAGGCGGGATCACTCCACCTCGTCTGCATGCCGCCCCCCTCGCGCGCTGGCCGCGTCGAGCTTCTCGGCCTCGGCGTGCGACAGGAAGGTGTTCAGGTCGTGGATGAGCAGCAGGCCGTCGGGGAGCCGCGCGACGCCGGCGAGGTACTGGACCCTGCGGGCGAGCAGGTGCGCGGGGGTCACCTCCGCCGGATCGATCGAAATCAGCTCGAGCGCGCGGTCCACCCGAAGGGCGACGCGGCGCGAGCCGGCGTAGGCGATGACGAGCTGGTCCGAGGGCATAGGCGCCTTGGCAGGCAGGCCGAACCGCGCCCGGACGTCAAGCACCGGCACTACCGCGCCACGCAGGTTGATGACGCCCTCGACGATGGCGGGGGCGTTGGGCAGCGGCGTGATGGCCACCACGCGCACGATCTCCTGCACGTCTTGCGTCGAGATTCCGTAGCGCTGCTTGCCGACCTCGAAGACGAGAATGTCCACGGGCTGCCCGCTCCTCTTGCCTGGGTCTCCACCCGCTCGCGGCGCGGGGCAAAGCGAGCGCTCCGGCGCTCGCCGGCCTGCGGCGCACACACCCTCGAGTCGAGAAGGGATAAGGTCGGCGCGCTGTTCTGGTAAGCCTCCGGAGGCCAACGACGTGTCCGGTCTGCTCATCGCCGTCGCCCTGCTCGCCGCCCTCGCCTTCACCGGGTGGCGTGCGTTCGCCGCTCGCAGGTCCGCCAAGCGCCACGCGCACGCGCTCGAGCAGCAGCCTGGCATGAGCCCGGACAACCCGCTGACCATCGCCTCGTTCACCGAGATGGACGAGGCCGTAGACACCTTCCGCTGCCCCTGTGGAGGGCTGCTCGACCGAATCGGCGAAGGCAGCCGCCCCGGCCTGCGCGTCGTGCGCTGCGCCTGCGTCATCTGCGAAGAGGACGTAGACCTCTTCTTCGACCTCTCCCAGCTTCGCCACTGAGCGCAGGCCGGGCCGGCTGTGACCTTGAACCAACACCGGTCAGCCCGAGCCACAGCGACAGGCTCAGGAGGCCGAGCTTGCGACGCCTCGACCGAACGGATGGACCGCGGAGCTCCAGCTCCGCGTCGTGTCGCGGCGACAGGTCTCTTGCGGTCGCCCGAACGACGAGTGGCGGATCTGGTGTTGCTCCACCTTCCCCACCTGCGGCAATCTTGCCGCCACACACGCATCCATTCGCGGCGAGGTCACATCCGGCGACGGGATTTGTGAAGAGAGGTCGCGATTGAGGAGGGAAGGCCGCCGTCCCGGCGGCCTGTTCTTGGCCAGGAGCGCAGCTCCCGACGGGCGAGCGCCAGGAACGGAGTCGAAGGGCGCCTCAAGGCGCCTCGGGCTGGATCTCACCCGGCGCCCGCTCGCGAATCCGCTCGTGCAGCGCGCCGATGAGCCGCGCGGTGTAGGGATAGCCGAGCGCCGAGACTGCGTGCGCGGAGGCGACCTCCAACACCTCCTCTTCGCCACCCTCGATAGTGAGCGAGCCCGCTCCGCCAGCGAAGTCGCGAAAGTCGAAGACCTTGCGGCCGGGCGCCGCAGGAATCGGACGCGCTTCCTCCAGCGCGCCTCGCAGGAGCTCGGCGAGATCGGGCTCCTCGTCCATGCCGTGGATCGTCCTCAGGTGCGTGCCCGCCGCGTGCATCACCTCCTGTTCCGTCCCGGCGAGGACCAGCGTGCAGTCCAGGTCCGGCAGGCGCCTGAGGTCGATCATCGTCCGCTCGCCCATAGCGTCGCACTCGCCCTCCTCCATCAAAGGTTGAGACGTGCCGACGCGACGCAACCAAGCAGCGCGCGCCCGTGCGCTCCTCGGACCTCGCGCCGCCCGGACACTCCGAGCTTGTCTCCGGTCCGTTGGCCGGCTGTGGCCTTGAACCAACACCCGTCAGCCCGAGCCCCTTCGACAGGCGCAGCAGGCCGAGCTTGCGAGGCCGGGGGCGAGAGCCCGTCGCGGCCACGCCGAGCTCTTCGCGGGCTCTTGGGCAGCTACGACCTCGCACAGATGAAGGTGTTAATTAGGAGCGTAGGGGCGACCATCGGTCGCCCCGAAGTGAGGGGCGATCCCGCGCTCCCCACCACTTTCCCTTCGCGCGGCCGCCAACTCACGGTGTGGGCACCTGACCGAGCGCTGGGCCCGAGGCGGTGGCAGAGCTGGAGCCCCGTCCATCGGTCGGATCGGCGCACTTCGTGCCGGCGCCAGCGAACGTGGCCGGACGAACAAGACGGCGAGCGCCAAGAACAGGAGCGCCGGCCCCACGACTCAGGGCCGGCGCCTCGTTTGCGATTGCTTGCGGCCTCGAAGCGAGCCCGCGGTTCGGAGGTCCTGCGGCTATTCGGCCTGCGGCGCAGGCGCTTCGGTCGCCGGAGCGGCCGCAGGCGCGGCCTCGGGCACGGGCGGCTCGCCGGCGGGAGCTGTGGCCGGCGCAGCCTCGGGCGCCTGCGACTCGGCCGCAGGCACCGCATCCTGCGTGGCTTCGGCCGCAGGAGCCGCATCCTGCGTGGCTTCGGCCACAGGAGCCGCAGCCGGCGCGGCTTCGACCGCCGGAGTCGTGACCGGCGCCGCCTCGGGCGCGGTCGCCGGAGTTGCCGGAGCCGGCGCAGTCGCCGCGGTCGCAGCTTCGGGCGACTGCGCGTCCGCCGGTTGGCCTGCAGCCGCTTGAGCAGCGGCCCGCCTCTGCGCGTCGGCGCGCGCGAACTCGAAGCGGCCGAACAGCGTGCCGACCGCAGATACGGTGGCCTCTCGCATCGCCTGGCTCAGGTTCGAATCCGTCTCGACCCCCATCACCACCGGCATCCGCGTCACCGACGGATCGCCGACCGCGTTGGTGTCGCGCCAGGCAGGCTTCTCGTTTCCGTCCATGACGGTGAGCTGGATGCGCGCCTGGAGGTGGTCGTGGCCGACGTCCGCGTAGTTGACGTGGAACTCGGCACACCGGGTCCGCCGGTACGAGACCTCCAGCGCGACGAGCCCCTCCACTCCGAGCGCCTGGGCCAGCTCCGCCTGCTCGGCCGGCTCCAAGGAGCGTGACGCGCCTCCGCCGAGCAGGTCCGTCATCCGCGGGATGCCGTTCGACATACGGTTCTTGTATCTCTCGTGCAGCCGCCGATAGACCGGGTTCGCGACCACCTGCTCGTACGGCACGATCTTCCAGCCGAACTCCTTCGCGAGGCCCTCGACGATGACGCCGTAGGCGATGACCGACTGCTCCTCCTCCTGACGCGCGTAGTCGCCGGAGGCGAGCTGCGTGATGGCCTTGGCCGTATTGATGATGTTGACGATCTCGTTGGGGCTCTCCTGGGCATTGCGCAGGAAATCGACGTCGTAGCCGACGACCGCGACCGACGAGACGCTGTCGCAGCGGCCGGGATCGACCTTCACGGTGGCGCACCCCGAGACAACGGCGATGGCAGCGCTGGCGGCGACAACTCGAAAGAGATTCATGTGCTGGAACCCTTGTTTTGTCCGGCCCCCAATTCCTGACGGGCCGATTGTGGCAGCGCGCTTACTCAGCGACAAGGCTGTCGGCGCACTGGAGGTGTGTGGCGACGCAGTGCTACCAGGGCACCAGCCTCCCCAGACCGTGCGCGAGGACGACCGGGTGGAGCGCGAGGTTGCGCGCGAACGCGCAGGCCTCTGAATAGCGCGGCGCAGGTCCTCCGAGTGCAATCGCCCGCCCCAGGGCGCGCAGATGCGACGGACCGAAAGGTCCGTCGTTGATCCGCGCGATGAGCGCGCCCGGCAGCGAGCCCGCGCCGCCCAAAGCCCCGCCCCACGCGCAGACGATAGCCGCGGTCTTGTCGGTGTCCCCACCGGCGGCGATTGCGCGCTGGATGGCGACGAGCGCCTCGCGTCCCCAGCGCGCAAAGCAGAAGACCGCAAGCGGCACGGTGTGCATGACGAACGCCGACGTCCCGAGCTCGGCCGCGGCCTGCGGCAGCTCCGCCGAATCGCGGGTCAGCCGTCGCCGACCGCGCGATCGCTCGCGCGAGCTCGCCCCCTGCGACAGCGCGCGCGGCTCCTTCGGCGAGCTCGAGCGGCGCGGCACCGTTCGAGGCCGAGGCGGCAAGGGCCGCGAGATCGGACGCGTAGACCGCTCCGTCTACCGCGCGCGGAGCGAGGTGCGTCACCTGCGCCAGCCGCCGGCTCAGCTCGCGCCGAAGGTCGGGAGAATCGCGCAGCGCAGCGCCGACGATGGGCGCGCGCATCGCGGCGCCGGCGCCCGCGCTCCGCATTCCGGTCACCCGCGCGCCGGTCAGGGCGCGAAGACAGGCACGCGCGGTCGCCAGGCCGATGCCGAAGGGCAGCCGCAGGAGCCAGCCGGCCAGCGCGCGCCGAAACAGTCGGACACAGCGCTCGCGCGTCGACCTCGGCCGAAGCCGTCCGCGCGCGGACGAGGCACTGGGCGACCAGCGCGCTCTGCTCCGTGTCGTCGGAGACGAACCCGGTGCGCCCGAGGAGCCGGAAGCGGTCGAGCGTCCCGAAAGGCCGCTGCAGCGCCGCCGCGCTCATCCCCTCGGCCGAAAGACCGAGGGCGTCGCCGAGCGCGGTCCCGAGCAGGGTTCCGGTGACCAAGTCTTCGGGGTCGCGCTCCCGCGCCGCGCTTCCGGCGGCGCTCACGGCTTCAGGGCTCATGATGCGCTCCTCGGAGCCTTGTACCCGAGCTCGCCGCGGCGCCGCCCTCGCCGGCGCCGCGGGCTAGCCGGACGTCAGTTGACGAAGCCGCCCAGCGCAGCCTGCTTGAAACAGGCGGCCTGGCTCGCGCGCACGGCCGACTGCGAGAAGACCTGGAACGCCCCGCGGATCTCGCTCGGGCTGTTGCCGGGCGTGAGGATCCAGCGGTCCTCGATTCCCATCTCGCGGAACGCGCGCCGCAAGTCGGTGAACCCGTCGGCGATGCCCATCGCGGCGACGATGGGCTCTCGGCCCGCTGCAGATCGCGCACGAGCGCGGCGACGTCGCGCGGCTTCGAGCGCACCGAGTGCTGATCGGCGCCGTCGGTGATGAGCAGGGTCACCGACCGCACGGCGACCCCGTTCGAGCTGAACTCCTGCGTCTTGGCGAGCACCGAGCCGAGCAGCACGACCGCCTGGTCGTAGAGCGGCGTGCCCAGGTTCGCCTGGTAGTTCTGCCGCGTCATCCGCACCGCCTCGAGGATGGGCCGGTACGGGAAGAGCACCTCGCCATTGAGGTAGCGGGTGTGGGCGAGGATGCAGTCGCGCTGCTTCGACTCGAGCAGCGCGTCGAGCACCAGGTTGTGCCCGTCGCGCACCGCCTGCTCGTTGCCGGCCGCGGCGATGGAGCCCGAGTCGTCGGGCATCACCGTCAGCAGCAGCACCTCGCTCGCCTCGACGTCGTCAACGCCGATTCCCAGGCCCGCCTGGATCTGCGCGCCGAGATCGACCGCGCCCAGCACCTGCATCGACTCGGGCGACAGCACACCTTCGGCCTCGGCTTCTTCGAACAGCTTCACGACTTCCGGCTTCTTCGCTTTTGAGCTCATTTGCTGCTCCTCCGTTCGATTTGCACTTCAGCCCTCTCAGGACCGCCAGCCTCTCGACCGCCGTCTCCAACCCGCGACCGCCGGACGCGAGGTAAGGGGGGCGGGCGTTTGCCGCTCCAGCCTGGGACCGCCTCGGTCTTGCTCACGTTGCTCGAGCGCTCGCGCCGGGCACCGGCGGTGGCGGAGTCGGAGCTCCGCCCTCCATCGGTTTGGTCGCCTCCCCTTGCTTCTCCTCCGCCCGTCGAACGCCACCGAGGTCCCGCCGGCCCAGCCTGCGACCGCCTCCGTCCCGCCCACGCTGCTCGAGCGCTCGCGCCGGGCACCGGCGGTGGCGCACCTGGAGCTCCGCCCTCCAGTCGGTTTGCTCGCCTCCCCTTCGTTCTTTCCTCCCGTCGACCGCCGCCGAGGTTGGGAGACTCGGCGTCTCGCCGGCCCGTCAATCCAGCCGCATGTCCGGCCAGCTCCCCATCGGGTCGGTCGAGCGCACCACGTGCATTCCCGCGGCCGCGAAGGTCTGCAACGCCCGCTCCGCCTCCGGGGTGAAGTCGGCGGTGAAGCCGCCCTTGCCGTCGGGGATGGCCACCGCCGACATGCAGTCGGCCAGGATGTAGACCTTGCGCGCGAGGGCCGCGTCCTGCGCGGCGATCTCGTTGAGCAGGTCCTCGATGGTCGACTTGACGCAGTGGCTGGCGGCCTGGCCGGCGATGATCACCGCGTCGGACTGGAGCAGCGTCTTGACGAACGCGGTGTTGCGCTGAGCGAGCGGCGCGCCGTCGTGCCGCGTGAGCACCTCGGGCCGCAGCACCGAGTAGTTCTCGGTGAGCGCGTTCCCGCCTTTGACCTCGACCCAGGACTGCGCGCCGCGCGCGTAGTAGTGGAACATGCGCGCCTCGTGGACCACGCCGGCCAGCGCGTGCCCGGCGCTGCCGAGGATGCAGTGCGGCGGCCAGAGGTAGAGCCGGTACTTGCCGCTCCTCTCCAGCTCGGCGCAGTAGTGGCGCGCCTGCTTGAGCAGCCACGGGTAGTTGCCGTTGCACAGCCACGCGGCGACGGCCGGGTTCGGGCGCACCTCGCCGCGGTCGATCTGCTCCACCGTCACCTCGCGGTACGGCGCGAGCGGCTGCTCGTTCGCGTCAACCCAGAACGACGGGAAGAAGATCTGGAAGGCGAAGTGCGTGTCCATCGTGGCCGTGATCTGCGTGAGGTGCGCGAGGTTGCGGTAGATGAGCTCCGCGATGCGCCGGTTGTCCTCGAGCGCGCCGCGGCCGCTGCGCCCGCCGACGTACAGCGTGCCCTCGGGGAAGCAGAAGTCCTTCTGCAGGTCGATGAGCAGCAGGTGGATGTTGCGCTTGTCCGAGCCCGAAGGCCTTATCCCGTGGGCACGGCGCCAGCGCGCCGCCTCGACGAAGAGGCGCTGCTGGTCGGGGTTGTAGTCATAGCGCTCGGCGCTTTTCGGCTCGAAGAAGGGCGGCAAGGGCAGCGTCTTGGCGGGCATCGTTCCTCTCCTTTCGGTTCACTTCATCTGCAGGACTGCGATCTCTCGGGGCTTCACCACGGCCAGGCCGTCTGGGCCGATCAGCAACCGGCAGTCGGCGCTGACGAAGGGCTCGGTGTCGGGGAACTCGCGGGTCTTCTCGACGCGGCCGCCGCGCACCTCCAGGCGCACCAGGCCGGCGTCGGTCGCGGCCAGCAGCATCCCGGCGGTGGCGACCTTGGCCCCCAGCGTCCCGAGCCAGCCGCCGTCGCCCGCTTCGGCTTCGGCGCACGCCTCGAGCTCGCCGGCGCGCGACCAGACCAGGCAGAGGTTGCGGGTGCGGCCGCCGGCGCTCAGGGCGAGCAGGAGCCACGCGCGCTGCTCGTCGAGGAAGCACTCGGCGTCGAGCAGCTCGCCGCGCAGCGCAGGCAGGCGCAGCGAGTCGTTCAGGCCGCGCCGCCGGCCCTCGAAGAGGAAGGCGACCGAGAGCGCGCCGGCGCGGTAGAGGCCGAGGCCGAAGCGCGGCCCGGCCCAGATCCGCGTCTGGCCAGCGAGCACCTCGCCGACGCACTCGGGCTCGGCCCTGCCCGCGAGCCGCACGTCGCCGTCGCGCCACAGGCGCCCGTCGCACACCCAGAGCCGACGCTCGCCGTCGGCGCCGAAGACCGGCCCGCGCCCGGCGTCGACGGCGAGGCGCTCCTCGCCGCTCGCCGAGACGGTGAGCAGCTCGGCGCCGCGCCCGATGAGCGTCCGGTCGCCGAGGGTGCCGAAGCGCAGGCGCGGATCGAGCGGCGCGCGCAGCACCTCGCGCCCGTCCTCACGGCGATAGGCGCCGGCTTCGTGGACTATCCAGCGCAGCTTCCCGGAATCGGCGGCGGCGTGGACGATGAGCCCGCGCGTCTGGAGGAGGCGGCGGCAGACGACCTCGCCGCGCACCTCGATAGCCACGCTCGGCCGCATCGCCGCGCTCGGGCTGCAGGCAGGACAGACGAGCCGGGCGTGCTCGACTCCGCAGCGCGGGCAGGCCTCGAAGCGCAGCGATTGAAGGATCGGCAGCGGAAAGGCGGCGCGCTCGTCGTGCTCGAAGACGCGGTGGAAGACCTGCAGCAGCTCGTCGGGCAGGGTGTCGAGGCGCGCCGCGGGCTTGGGGTAGACGACCTCGGGGTGGAAGACTGTGAGCCGGCGCAGCGGCCGCGCCGACGGCGGCACCCGGCGCGCGGGGTCCTTCGGCTTGTGGACTCCGCCGTAGGGCCCGACGAAGAGCAGCGACTGCATCAGCAGCACGGCGAAGGCGTACCAGTCGGACTCCGCGGTGTGCGGCCGCTCGAGGATCAGCGCCGGCGCCTGTGAATCGCACAGCAGTGGATCAACGAAGCGATCGGTAAAGACGCCGCACAGAAAGCCCGCGAATTGGAAGCTGTCGCGTCGATGAGGAAGGGCTTTTCGCCGCAGACGAGCACGTTGCGATCGTTGAAGTCGCCGATGACGACCTGGGCGCGGTGCAGCTCCTCGACGGCGCGGTGCAGGCGCTCGAAGACGCGCACGACCTGGTTGCCGGGGACGCCGGCGCGGCGGAAGGCGGGGTCGGCGAAGCGCAGCAGCGGCTCGGTCGAGGCGACGCGGCGCATCGCGTAGCCGAGGATTCGGCGCCCGGCCTTGTCCGTCGCGAGCTCCTCCGGCGCGACGACCGCGGCGGGGAGCCGCGCTGGAAAAGCGCGCAGCTTGCGCTGCTGCTCGGCGAGGCGCGCCTCGGCCGCCTGCTGCTCGTGCGGCTGGCCTTGGTAGTCGGGGTGGTCGGGCGTCTTGAAGAGCTTGAGGGCACGGTCGCCGCCGATGTCGAAGACGTCGGCCTCGCCGCCTTTCCCGAGCGAGCGCGCGGGGTCGAGCTTGACGCGCTTGCCGTTGAGGAAGACCTGCATCGCTAGCCCTCCCCTCGCGCGCGGCGCAGCAGCACGAGCGTCGCGTCGTCGTCGAGCAGGTGGTCGCGGCCCCAGGCCCACAGCCGGCGGCGCGCGACGTCGCGGTTGCGGAAGACGAGCTCCTCGGCGAGCCACGCCGCGACCGGCGCCCCGGCGCCGACGACGAGATCGAGAGCGCCGTCGGTCCCCAGCGCGAGGGCGCCGATCGCGGAGGTCGAGCCTTCGCGCGCGAGCTCGAACCGCCAGCGCTCGTCCTCGCCGTCGAGCATCGCGTAGCCGAGGTAGGGCGGCTCGTTGTCCGGGAACGGGCCGAGGGCACGGGCCTCGCCGTTGATGGTGAAGACGCCGTCGCCGGCGTGGAAGACGGCGAATTCGTCGGCGCGCACGACCGCGAGCACGCAGGCGAAGAGCAGGTGGTCGTGAACGAAGGCGGCGCGCGCGCCCGGCGCGGCGGCGCCGTCGACGAGCCGCGCCAGGTGGTCGAGCAGCCCGCAGCGCGCGCGTTCGACGAGCGCGGCGAGCGGCTCGGCGCCATCGAGCCCGCGCGCGACCTGCTCGCAGAGCAGCTCGGCCCCGAGCCTGGCGCCGACCTCGCTGTGCGCGCCGGCGCTGCAGCCGTCGCAGACCGCGGCGACGAGGCCGGCCTCGGTAACCCGCCAAGCGAACGCGTCCTGGCAGTTGCGGCCAGCGCGCGCGTGGTGGCGCCCCGCGACCGAGCCGCCGGCGACGTCGAAGCTCGCGCACCCGCTCTTCAAGACGCACCTCCCGTGTCGCCGCTCCGCTTCGTGCCGAGGGCGCCCTGCTCGCGTTGCAGCGAGCGGTCGAGGCCAGACCGATTCACCGAGGGCGCACCGACGCGCGCCCTTCGCTACAGCTCGAAGTTGAAGCCCTTCTTCTCCAGGGCCCGGTACTTCTTCTGGTCGAAGCGATAGAGGCGCGCCGCGCGGTGGGCGACGTCCTGCTCGACCTCGTCGGTCTCGATGAGCAGGTCCATCGCGAGCACCTTCTTGCGGAAGTTCCGCTTGTCGAGCGGGCGCTCGAGGATCTTCTCGTAGAGCCGCTGGAGCTGCGTGAGCGTGAACTTCGGCGGCAGCAGCTCGAAGCCCAAGGGCTTGTAGCGCACCTTGCCGCGCAGCCGCTCGAGCGCGGTCTCGAGGACGCGCCCGTGGTCGAAGGCGAGCGAGGGCGTGTCCCAGACCGGGAACCAGGCCGCGCCGCTGGCGTCGGTAGCCGCCTGAACCGTGTAGTCGGCCAGCTTCACCAGCGCGTAGTAGGCGACCGAGACGACGCGCCCGCGCGGATCGCGCCCGGGCTCGCCGAAGGTGTAGAGCTGCTCGAGGAAGACCTTCTCGAGCCCGGTCTCCTCCTTCAGCTCGCGGCGCGCCGCGTCCTCGAGGCTCTCGTCGAGCTGCACGAAGCCGCCGGGCAGCGCCCAGCGTCCCTTGAAGGGCTCGACGCCGCGCTCGATGAGCAGGACCTTCAGGTCCTCGTCGTCCATGCCGAAGACGACGCAGTCGACCGTCAGCGCGGGGCGGGGGTGTTCGTAGGTGTAGCTCATCCGCTCGCTCCTTCGTGTTTTTTCGACACCATCTTAGTGTCATCACGACACGATGTAAAGTGGCCAGGGCAGCGGCGGAGGGTAGGCCTCGGCCCTGGTCTCGGCGGTGGGCCGTCGGGTATCCTCGCCGCCTTTTGACAGAAGGGGGACCGCCCATGAAGCACAGCGTTTTCCTGCTCGCGCTGGCCCTCGCGGCGTGCGACTCGACCTCTGACTTGGCGGACGCATGCGTCCCGCACTGCGATGAGCGCGTTTGCGGCCACGACGGCTGCGGCGGTGAGTGCTCACCGGGCTGCAATCCCGGCGAGACCTGTGACTCCTTTGGCAGGTGCCAGGCCGAAGGCTCTTGTGGCGGAAGTGGCGAGGACTGCTGCAACGGCACCGCGTGCAATTCGGGCCTCGATTGCATCGGCGGGACTTGCCAAGGCGCCACCGACTGCGGCGCCAGCGGGCAGCCGTGCTGCAGCGGCTCGGCCTGCAACACGGGCCTCTCCTGTGTCGGCGGGTTTTGCCAAGCGACCACCGCCTGCGGCTCCAGCGGGCAGCCCTGCTGCGCAGGCTCAGCCTGCAGCACGGGTCTCTCCTGCGTCGGCGGGTATTGCCAAGCGACCACCTCCTGCGGCTCCAGCGGGCAGCCGTGCTGCGCAGGCTCAGCCTGCAACACAGGCCTCTCCTGCGTCGGCGGGGTCTGCCAAGCGACCACCTCCTGCGGCGCCCGCGAACAGCCTTGCTGCGTAGGCTTGACCTGCAACACGGGCCTCGCCTGCGTTGCGGGCTACTGTCAGCCCTGCGGCAACGCCGGGCAGCTCTGCTGTGAGGGCGCTTCCTGCGTGGGCCCCGGCACGACCTGCCGCAACGGGTTCTGCACCTGCGACGAGGACGCGCACGTGACGTACGCATGCGAGCTCGGCGACGTCTGGTGGTTCGACTGCCGCGGCTCGAGAGTGGAAATCAAGGAGAGCTGCGGCGAGCGTGGCTGCCAGGGCGACGAGTGCTGCTCGTGCGGAGGGAGGGAGTGCGGCATGAGCGCCTGTGGGGGCAACTGCGGCTCCTGCAACGCGCCCTATGTATGCTCGGACCAGGGCCAATGCGTCGACTCGCCCAACCTCATGACCTGGGCGCTCGACGGGACGGTGCTCGCTCAGGGCACGAGCATTCTCGCGCAATACGGGGTCTCGTCCGATTTTGCAGCCATCCAAATGCCGTACTGGGCACCCAACCTGGAGTTCGGCGTCAGCGGCGCCTCGGCAGGAGGCACAATCACCATCAACTGCCAAGACCCGCCGGGCGCAATTCTGCGTTTCGACACCCACGACAACGGTTGGAGCACTTTCGCGGCGAGCCTCCCCCTGGCTTGGCAGAGTCTGTACTTCCGGCGTTGCGGCATCGCCGAGAGCGGCGATGAGGTCACTCGCTGGTGGCTGGAGGCGACCTACTCGTCGTCCCGAGTCTCCGGACAATTCGAGATCGTCATCCAAGGCGCCGGGATCCGGGCAGGCCAGACGCTACGCGCTTGGGGAACGTTCGACACGCCGCTCGAGCCGACTTGAAGCGGCGCCGCCCAGCTCCGCAGTGCCCGATTCGTTTCGCCTTCGCTGAGCTCGGCAACGAGCCGCCTGCGGGTCTCTACGAGCGAGCTTAGGCTGGCGAGCTCCGCCGTCCAGCTGGAGCTCCGCCGTCCATTTTTCTCCTGGAGGAAACCCGAGGCAGGAGGGACGAAGCGCCGTCCGGTCCGCTGCTTTGCCGAAGACTGGGGCTCATCGGTCCACGCCGCGGGGAACCAAATTAGTTCGAGTCGAAGGGGGGCTGACCTGCCGCGAACTAATTTAGTTCGAGACCGAGATAGCCGAGGCCACTCGGGAACTAATTTCGTTCGAGCGGGCGGCCTGAACGCCCGATTTCTATCAGTTTTGGTTCTCGAACGGGCGAGGGAGCCTCGCTCCGGGACTAAATTAGTTCCCAGCGGAGGGTGCCCACCCCGTTCGGAACTAAATTAGTGGCCGCGAGCCGCCGATCTGACCGCCATGCCAAGAATTCGGTCTGCTGCTTGCCCGCCGAGAGGCCCGGAGCGTCCTTGCCGAGTCGACTTCAGGCGCCTCGCGCCCGCCCCCCTTGTGCTACGGTGACGCCCACGCGCGGGCGCTTCGGCTCTCACCGCCGGCCCGTCGCATCCAGCGGCCCCATCATCGACACTCCGGCGCAACTCGATGCCCGTCTCCTCGATCGACACCGCACCTGAACCCTCACGCTTGCGCTCGCGGCTCGGCTGGGCCGTCGTGGCCCTGGGCGTCGCGGCCATCGGCGCGTCGTTCGCCTTCTCCTCGAAAGAGCGCGCTCCGGGCGGCCAAGGAGGCGCAGGCCCGCGGGTCATCCCGGTCGCCGTCGCCGAGGTGACCCGCGCCTCGATCACCGAGCGGCGCAGCTATCCCGGCGAGCTCGACGCCGACGCCGCCGACATCTCGGCCTTCTACCCGGGCCGCCTGGTCGCGGTGCACGTCCGCGTCGGCGACACCGTCCGCGCCGGCCAGGTCCTCGCCGAGCTCGACCCCGTAGACGCTCGCGAGCAGATAGCCGAAGCCGAGGCTCAGGTGGCCGCCCGGGCGGCCGAGGAGCAGCGGGCCCGCGTCGAGCACGACCTCGCCGCCGAGGAGGCCGCGCGCCTCGAGCCGCTCGCCGCCAAGCGCTTGGTCAGCGACCAAGAGCTCGCGCAGCAGCGGGCAAAGGTGGCGGCGTTGGCGGCAGCAGCCGACGCCGCGGCCGCCAGCGGCGCCGAGGCCCGCGCGCGGGTGCGCCTGCTCGACAAGCGCAGCGTCGAGAGCAAGGTGCGCGCGCCGTTCGCCGGGCGCATCGCCGATCGCTACGTCGATCCCGGCGCTATCGTGCAGGCCGGCGCGCGGCTGGTGCGCCTGGTGGCGACCTCGCCGCTGCGCGTGCGCTTCCAGGTGCCCGAGATGGACATCGGCGGCCTCGAGGTCAGCGCGACGGTGCGCGTGTTCGCCGGAGCTGCCGCCGGCCACACGCAGGGCGCAGCGCTCGAGTCGGGCGAAGGCCTGCCCGCGAAGATCACCGGCATCGCCGGCGAGGTCAGCCGCGAGCAGCGGATCGTCACCGTGGAGGCGCTCGTCGAGTCGCCGCCGCCCTCCTGGCTGCCGGGCAGATACGCCGAGGTCGTCGTCGTGCGGCGCGAGCTCGCGCAGGCCACCGTCGTCCCGGGCATCGCCGTGCTGACCCGGCTGCAACCGACAGGCAAGGTCGAGAGCGGCCTGTTCGTCATGGTCGATGGAGTGGCCCGCTGGGTCCCGGCCGTCGTCGTCGCCCGCGACGGCGACCGCGCGGCGATCGAGGCGAAGCTCCCCGACGCGGCGCGCGTCCTCGTCGCCGGCCACACCGACCTCGCCGACGGCGCACCGGTTCGAATCGCCGAGTCGCCGCCGGGCGCGGAGGCGGGGCGATGAGCCTAATCTCGACCTCGGTCCGCAGGCCCATCGGCGTCGGGGTTTTCGCGGCGACGGTCTGCATCCTCGGCGCGGTGGGCATGGCCCGCCTGCCGGTCGATCTGCTGCCTGAGGTCGACTTCCCGCGCATCAACGTCGTCACCCGCTACGAGGGCGTGGGGCCGGAGGAGATCGAGAACCTCATCACTCGCCCTATCGAGCAGGCGGTCTCGACGGTTTCAGGGGTCACCGCGCTCGAGGCCGAGTCCTCCGAGGGCCTGTCGCGGGTGCAGCTCCAGTTCGAGTGGCGCACCGATCTCGACGGTGCCGCCAGCGACGTGCGCGAGGCGCTCGACCGGCTGCGGGCGCGGCTGCCCGAAGACGCAGATTCGCCGACAGTCCTCAAGTTCGACATTTCGGCGACTCCCATCGCGACCCTGGGCCTGAGCGGCGGCGGCGACCCGCGCCGCCTGCGCTACCTGGCCGACGAGGTCCTCACCCGCCGGCTCGAGCGCCTGCCGGGCATCGCCGCGGTGAGGGTCAACGGAGGCCGCGTCCGCGAGCTGCGCGTCGAGCTCGACCTCGCCCGGCTCGTCGCGCTGGGCGTCACTGGCGAGCAGGTCGTGCAGGCGCTCGCGAATGACAACCGCAACGTCGCCGCCGGCGACCTCGGCGAGTCCGGGCGCGAGGTGCTGGTGCGAACGCTCGGAGAGCTCTCCTCGGTCGAAGAGATAGAGAACGTCCTCGTCACCCGCCTGCCCGCCCGCGACGGCGACGCCGGGCGCGCGCGCCCGGTCTACGTGCGCGACGTCGCCACCGTGAGCGACACCTTCCAGGAGATTCGCAGCGAGCAGTGGGTCGACAAGGCGCCGGGCATCGTGATGCGCGTCTCCAAGCAGTCGGGCGCGAACACCGTCGAGGTGGTCGAGACGCTCAAGGAGGAGATCAAGCGCATCAACGAGGAGTACCAGGGGCGCCTTCGGGTCATCGTCGTCCAGGACACCGCGAGCTACATCCGCGCCTCGATCACCAACGTGCGCGACTCGGCGCTCAGCGGGGCGCTGCTCGCGGTCCTGGTGCTGCTCTTCTTTCTGCGCAACCTGCGCGCGACCTTCGTCATCGCGCTCTCCATTCCTTTCTCGATGATGGCGACCTTCGCGCTGATGTACTTCGCCGGCTACTCGCTCAACCTCATCTCGTTCGGCGGGCTCGCGCTCGGGGTCGGGATGCTCGTCGACAACTCGATCGTCATCCTCGAGAAGATCTACCGGAAGCGCGAGGAGGGCCTGCCTGCCGTGCGGGCGGCCATCGAGGGCGCCCACGAGGTCGCCGGGGCCATCATCGCGGGCACGCTCACCACCGTGGTGGCCTTCGCGCCGGTGGTGTTCCTCGGCGGCTTCGCCGGCATCTTCTTCGCCGAGCTGGCGATGGTCGTGGTCTTCGCGCTCGCCTGCTCGCTGGTCGTCGCCGTCACCCTCGTGCCGTCGCTGGCCGCGCGCCTGCTCGATCGTCCATTCGGCAAAGGCGGCGGGCTCCTGGCCCGGCTGGCGCAGCGGCTCGAGCGCTGGCAGCACGCGATGGAGAGCCTCTACGCCCGCGCGCTGCGCGCCGCCCTGCGCCAGCCGTGGCTGACGATCGCCGGCTCCTTGGCGATGCTGCTGCTCGCGCTGCGGCTGCTGCCCGCCGTGCCGCTCGAGCTGATGCCGCAGACCGACGAGGGCGTCATCGACCTCGATCTCGAGCTGCCGGTCGGCACACCGGTCGAGCGCACGCGCGAGGTGGTCCGCGAGATCGAGCGGCGGATGCGCTCGGTCTGCCGGCCCGAGGAGATAGCCAACGTCGTCAGCTCGGCGGGCCCGGATAACCCCTACCGGCCTGGCGGCGGCCACGAAGGCGAGGTCGAGCTGACGCTGGTCCCGGTGTCGCAGCGCGAGCGCGGCAGCGCCGAGATCCTCGATGCGATGCGCAAGGCGACCAGCGGCATCCCCGACGTGCGCATCCGCCTGCGCCAGCGCACCACCAATCCGCTGCAGCGCTTCATGCGCGGCAGGCAGGGCGAGCGGCTGGTGGTAGAGCTGCGCGGGCACGACCTCGACGACGCGGCGCGCCTGGCGCGGCGGATAGAGGCGCTGATGGGCACCGTCCCGGGGATCGCCGACGTGCGTATCAGCCGCGAGGAGGGGCTCGAGGAGCGCACGGTCGTCGTGGACACCGCGCGCGCCGCGGACCTGGGGCTCACCCGGCCGGAGATCGCGCAGACGCTCGAGACCTATCTGCTGGGCCGGGTGGCGACGCGCTTTCGGCAGGCGGGCGACGAGTACGACCTGCGCGTCGTGCTTCGCGAGGCCGACCGCGAGCGGACCGAGCAGCTCGGCGGCCTGCCCATCCTCTCGTCGCGCGGGGTCGTGCCGCTGTCGGCGGTGGCGCAGATTGGCAAGCGGCGCGGCCCGGCCTCCATCGAGCGGTCTGGCCAGGAGCGCATGGTCTCCATCGTCGGCGGGCTGGGCGACCGGGAGCTGAGCGCGGTCGTCGCCGACCTCGAGGCCGCGCTGGCGGGAATCGAGCTGCCGCCCGGCTTCAGCGTCGAGATCGGCGGCGAGGCCCGCGAGCAGCAGAGCACCTTCAGCGGGCTGGGGACGGGGCTGCTGTTGGCGGTGCTGCTCGTCTTCGCGGTGATGGCCGTGCAGTTCGAGTCGCTGCGCGACCCGCTCATCGTGATGTCGGCGGTGCCCTTCGGCCTCGTCGGCGTGGTGCTCATCCTGCTGGCGACCGGCACGACCTTCAGCCTGAACGCCTTCCTCGGCGCCATCGTGCTGGTGGGCATCGCGGTCAACAACGCCATCGTGCTGGTCGACGCGGCCAACTTCCTGCGACGCGAGAAGGGCCTGGGCGTCCTGGAGGCCATCGTCGGCGCCGGCCGCGAGCGCTTGCGGCCCATCTTGATGACGACACTGACGACGGTCCTGGCGATGCTCCCCATCGCGCTGGCTATCGGCGAGGGCGCCGAGATCCAGGCGCCGCTGGCGCGGGTGATCGTCGGCGGGCTGGTGGTCTCGACCTTGGTCACGCTGGTACTGCTGCCGGCGCTCTACGTGCTTACCGCGGAGCGCAAGGCTCAGCAGGAGGGCCTCGCCCCTTCGCCCTGAGCGCGGCGCTCGATGCGGCGGCGGCGGGATCGAAGGGCAATCCCGAGCTCGGGCCCTACTCCGTTCGCCCTGAGCGTAGCTCCCGGCGCGTCAGCGGCAGGAGCGGAGTCGAAGGGCCACCCCGAGCTCGGGCCCTGCTCCGTTCGCCCTGAGCGTAGCTCCCGACGCGACAGCGGCGGGAACGGAGTCGAAGGGCCGCCCGAGCTCGGGCCCTACTCCGTTCGCCGAGCGCAGCTCCCGATGCGACAGCGGCGGGAGCGGAGTCGAAGGGCCGCGCCACCGAGCTTGGGCCCTGCTCCGTTCGCCCTGAGCGTAGCTCCCGACGCGCTAGCGGCGGGGGCGGAGTCGAAGGGCCGCCTCGTTCCAGCGCACGCGCGCTGCCAGCCGAGACAGGCCGCGCGCAGCGACGAGGTGGGAGAGCCGCCTTCTCGACGGCCCGGTCACGCGTCAACATGGCAACCACTACGCGAAGGCTGGCCGGCAGGACGCCGGACCTCCGGCCCTCGATTGCGCAGGTCGTTTCACGTAAGGGCCCTCCGACGTTCGGTGGCGGCGCTCGCGATCTCGTTGCGCGGAACGCGAATTGAGGACGGACCGTCTCTGCGGCCGGTTCGACCTGACGCACGGCCGTGCACCTTTTCGGACCCGAGGCCTGCGAGGCCGGGCGCATTGCCATGCGCCCCTACCAACCGCACTCGTTTATATGTTCTTCGTTAGCTCTTCGAGCTCCTCCTCGAACCCGCTCGACAGGATCGGGAAGCGGCACCAGGAGCGCGGGTCGAGGTTCTCGTCGTCGAGGTGGAACGAGGGCGCGTAGCGCTCGCGCTTCCACTGGTTGCGGCACCAGAGCCTGAAGAAGCGAACCACCCAGGCGGCGAGCTGCCGCGGCTCGCGGGCGGGGAACTCAGCCACGAGCCGCGCGTAGACCTCGAGCGGTAGCTGCTTGTCGCGGCTGGCGAAGCGCTCGATGGCGTCGAGGACCTCGTACGGCATGAGGTCCGCCTCGTCGGTCTGATTGCTGTCGGGCGGGCGCAGCTCGGCGGTCGGCGCCTGGGCGCTGACCGCCTCGAGCTCGGGGATGGGGTGCAGCCCCTTGGGCCCGGTCTTCTCGAGCCAGCGCAGCCAGTGGCGCAGGTAGGCCTTGTCCACGCCGGCGATGGGGCTCAGGCCGCCGCAGGTGTCACCGTCCATCGTGGCGTAGCCGACCGCGGCCTCGGAGCGGTTGCTGGTGGCGAGCAGCAGCGCGTTGCGGGCGTTGGCGATCATCCAGACGCTCGGCCCGCGCGCCCGAGCTTGGATGTTCTGCAGCGTCAGGTCGTCGGTCGCCCAGTCGAACGACCTGCCGATTCCCTTCTCCACCAGCGCCCGGTAGCCGGCGACCATCGCCTCAACGTCGAGCTCGATGTGCTCGGCGCCGAGCGCCTCGGCGAGGGTGCGGGCGGCGTTGCGCGTGGTGTCGGTGCTGTTGCGTGTCGCCTGATAGACGCAGGTGAGCAGCCGGCGGACCGCATCGCGCGCGCTCGCCGCCTCGCCTATCCCGCGCACGTGCGAGAGCGCTGCGGCGAAGCCTTCGCGCCCGAGCTCGGCCCAGGCGAGCTGCACCGTCAGCGCGCAGAGCGAGGCGACCGCCGAGGAGTCGGCACCGCCGCTCAGCGAGACGACGAAGCCCTCGGCGTGGCTCTTGCGCAGATAGTCGAAGAGGCCGAGCGCGACGGCGCGGGCGAGCTCCTCCTCCTTGGTGTCCATCGGCTCGGGCGCCGGCCGCGAGGCCTCGAGCGCCACCTTCGGCCACCCGAAGTGCGCGCGCACGCAACCCTCGTCGGCGGCGAAGTCCGGCTCGAAGCTGGCGGTGCGGACCTGCACCGTCCGCGTGGCGTCCACGTCGATGACCGCGCTCGTCACCCGCGTCGGCAGGAAGGAGAAGCGCGGGCCGCGCGCGATGATCCGTCCGCCGGAGGCGAGGAGCGTGCCGCCGTCGTAGACCACACGCCCCGCCTCGTTGCCGAGCAGGTTCGAGTAGACGTAGCTGACGCCGAAGGCGCGCGAGCCCTCGACCACCAGGCGCTCGCGGATGGCCCGCTTGCCGAAGGCGAAGTGGCTCGCGCTGGGGTTGAGGATGATGTCTACGCCATGCCGCGCCAGCGCGGCGCCGGGGCGCTGGGCGACCCAGGCGTCCTCGCAGATCTCGAAGCCGAGGCGCACCCCGCCGACCTCGAAGACGAGGTCGCCCAGCGGCACCCGCTCGCCGGCGAACGTCACGCTCGCGCGCCGGCCGGCCGGCCAGGGCTTGAACCACCGCGGCTCGTAGTGGATGCCGTCGCCGGCGAGGTGCTGCTTGGGCACGAACCCGAGCAGCCGGCCGTCGGCGATGAGGCAAGCGGCGTCGAGCAGCGCGTTCTGGTACGCCAGCGGCAGGCCGAGCGAGACGACCATCCCGCGCGTCGCGGGCAGAATCTGTTCGAGCGAGCGCAGCGCGCGCTCCTGGACCCCGCGGGCGTGGAAGGCGTCCTCGCAGCCGTAGCCGGGCAGGCACAGCTCGGGCAGGCACAGCAGGCTCGCGCCCTGCGCGCGGGCCTCCTCGATGCACGCGAGCGCCTTGTCGAGGTTTCCCTTCCAGTCGAGCGGGGGGGTGTTGAGCGCGGCGGCGGCGATTTTGACGAGCTTCATGCGGGCCTCCTGGCCTCGAGGATCATCCTCGTCTTCAGCTCGTGGAGCCCCGGCTCGAGGCCGACCGGGTAGAGGTGAGGGTTGAGGAAGCGCTTCACCCCGACCGGCAGCGCGGCGAGCTCGGTCTGGGCGCGGCGCCGGGTCTCGGCGAGCGGCTCGGGCGCGAGCACGCGCCGGCCGGCTCGCAGCGCGGGGACGAGCAGGTCTCGCGCCTCGGCCTCGGCGGGAATCCGCGTGCGCCGCGTCGGCTCCAGCGGATCGACGACGACGCGCTCGGGCCCCGGGCACCAGCCCTGCTGCTCGTCGAAGATCCCGTCGGCGACGCACCGGCCGCCGAGCTCGAAGCGGCGCACCTGCAGGATGCCCGGGGTCGAGGTCTTGATCGCCTGCTCGGACACCTTGATTCGGTAGCGCCACTGCTCGCCGGGCCGGCGCACGGCGGCCAGCTTGTAGACGCCGCCGAGCGCAGGATCGCCGTGCGCGGTGACGAGCCGGGTGCCCACGCCCCAGACCGCGATGGCCGCGCCCTGGCTCTTGAGGCTGGCGATGACCTCCTCATCGAGATCGTTGCTGGCGTAGACGCGCGCCTCGGGGAAGCCGCCCTCGTCGAGGATGCGCCGGGCCTCGACGCTGAGCTGTGCGAGATCGCCCGAGTCGAGGCGGATGCCGTGGAGCTGGTGGCCGTGCTCGCGCAGCCAGCGCCCGACCTCGACCGCGCGGCGCACGCCTTCGAGCGAGTCGTAGGTATCGACCAAGAAGACGCAGTTGTTGGGCATCGCCCGCGCGTAGGCATCGAACGCTTCGCGCTCGTCGTCGAAGAGCATCACCCAGCTATGCGCGTGGGTGCCTCGCACCGGGATGCCGAAGAGCCGGCCGGCGAGGACGTTGGAGGTCGCCGCGCAGCCGCCGACGTAGGCCGCGCGGCTCGCGGCGAGCGCGCCGTCGATGCCCTGGGCGCGACGCAGCCCGAACTCGAGCACCGGCTCGCCGCCGGCGGCGAGGTGGATACGCGCGGCCTTGGTGGCGGTCAGGGTCTGGAAGTTGACCAGGTTGAGCAGCGGGGTCTCGGCGAGCATGCAGGCGACGATGGGGCCGCGCACGCGCATCAGCGGCTCCTGGGGGAAGACGGCCGTCCCCTCGGGCAGCGCATCGACGTCGAGCGCGAGCGGCGTGTCGCGCAGGTAGTCGAGGAACTCGGGCGCGAAGAGCGGCTTGCCGTCGGAGCCGGTCAAGCTGCCCAGGTAGCCGAGGTCGTCCTCGTCGAAGCGGAGGCCGCCGAGGAGATCCAGCGCGGGGTCGAGCCCGCAGGCGAGCGCAAAGCCGCCGCCGAAGGGGTTCTTGCGGAAGAAGAGGTGGAAGACCGCCTCCTGCTCGGCGACTCCCGCGCGCCAGGCCGCGTGAGCCATGGTGAGCTGGTAAAGGTCGGTCAGCAGCGCCAGCGAGGGTCGGTAAAGCTCGGTCGGGATGCGCATCGGGGCCTCCTTGGGCTCGACCTTAGTGTACCGCATACACTAACAAAGACAAGCCCCGCGCGCGAAGCGCCGCCGATAGACTCGACCGTCGCCGAATCCGGGCGACAAGGCCGGCGCGCGGGCGCGAGGCGCGGCGGGTGCGGGTGGGCAGCGCTCCTCGCGCGGCAAGGCCGGCAGGAGCGCGACGGCGTCGAGCGCGACCGGCCGGGGAAGGGGGCGCGCGGCCGAGCCTTCGCCCTGGCCGAACCGGATGCTCGTCAATGATGGCGCGCGCCATGTCCCAGCCGGTGCCCGCGGCGACCCGAGAGATGCTCCAGGAGCTGGTCCACCAGTTCTCGGACCCGTTCGCCTTCTATCGGGAGCTCGTCCAGAACGCGATCGACGCGGGCTCGGAGCGCGTCGAGATCTCGCTCCGTTTCGAGCCCGCCCTGCCCCGCGGCCTGGCCACCGTCCAGGTCCAGGACTGGGGCGAGGGCATGAACCGCGAGGTCATCGAGAGGTTCCTGCTGACCAAGTTCCGCTCGAGCAAGGAGAAGGATCCGACCAAGATCGGCAAGTTCGGCATCGGCTTCATGAGCGTCTTCGCTCCCGGTCCGGAGCTCGTGGTCGTCGAGACCGGCCGCGGCGACGAGGCCTGGCGGCTGCTGCTCCACCCCGATCACCGCTACGAGCTGCTGCGCCGCCCCGAGGCGATGCGCGGGACCCGCGTCGTGCTCCACAAGGAGCTGAGCGCCCCGGACTACTCCGCCTTCGTGAAGAGCTCCTTCGACGCGCTGCGCCGGGGGTGCCGGCACTCGGATGTCGAGATCAGCTTCGCCGCCGGCGGCGCCGACGGCTCGCCTCCGGACGCCGCTAGGCTCGTGCGCGAGCCCTTCACCCTCGACGCGCCCTTCGCCGTCGAGTACCGCGACCGCCACACGCAGATCCTCGCCGGGCCCTCGCGCATCGATCCGCCCACCTACGGCTTCTACAACCGCGGCCTGACCCTCCTCGAGACGCAGGAGCCCTTCTTCCCCGGCGTCACCCTCAAGGTCATCTCCTCGCGGCTCGAGCACACGCTGACCCGCGACAACGTGCGCCGCGACGCGAGCTTCGAGCGCGTCCTCGCCTCGGCACGCAAGCTCATCGACGGTCCGCTGATGCGCCGGCTGCCCGGAGAGCTGCGGCGGTCGGCCGACGGCGAAGGCTCGTGGGACGACTACCTGACCCTGCTGAGCTTCGCGCGCACGCGCCTGCCGCCCGACAAGCTGTGGCTGCGCCAACCGAGCGGCCCCGGAGTCCAGGGCAAGGCCCTGCGCCGAGCGCGGCGAGCACTACTCTTCGCCCACGGGCGCGACCCGCTCGTTGACGCGCTCCTCGCGCAGGGCACCAACGTGCTGCTCGCCGACTCCTCCCTGCGGCCGATCGAGCGCGCCCGCGAGAGCCTCGAGCTGCCCGAGGCGCTTCGCGTCTCGGACGCCTTCGCGATGGCGCTCCGCCGCTCGCGCGACGACGCGGCGCCCGTGCTCTGCCTGGCGCTGCAGTCGCTGCTCGACGCCGCCGGGTGCCGCGCCGGGCGCGTCCAGGTGGGCGAGGTGCTCGGCGCCGGAGCCCGCCGCCTCTGCGTCTGCGTCGAGGACTTCGGCCGGCCCGCGGCGGCCGCCGACGCGCTGCGCTCGCCGTTCGCCTCGCCCGCGCCCGCGCTGCTGTGCCTCAACGGCGCCGACCGGCGCGTCGCGCGCGCCATCCAACTCGCGGCGACAGGCCCGCACCTCGCCGCGCTCCTCGTCTTCCGGCTCCTCGCGCTGCGCTTCGGCCGCCTCGACGAGCACACGTACTGGAAGGCAACCGAGACCGTGCTCCTGTCATGACCCTCCGCGACCTCACCGCCCGCCTGCGCGCCTCGACCGAGAGGGTGGACGAAGGCCACATCCGCATCGACGGCGAGCGAGCCCTCGCCAAGCTACGCGACCACCGGCTCGCCGACCCGAGCCACTACGTCCTCGAGCTGCTGCGGGCCGCAGCCGCCTCGGGCGCCCGCAAGGTCGCGGTGCGCGCCGACGCCGACGACTTCGAGCTCTCCTTCGACGGCGCGCCGTTCCCCGCCGCGGCGATGCGCGACCTGCTCGGCCACGCGCTCGGCAGCGACGCCGGCGAGGACGGCGTACGGCTGCGCCTGCTCGCGCTGGGCACCGCCGGCGCGCTCGCGCTGAAACCGGCCTGGATCCGCATCCGCTCGGGCGAGGTCGAGCTCGAGCTGCGCCAGGGCGGACGCGCCGAGCTCCGCAAGCTTCCGACGCCGGTGAAGGGAACCGAGCTGCACGTGCGCGAGCGGCTCGGCTGGCGGGTCCTGAAGAAGGGCCTCACCGGGCCGGCCGAGGCCGAGGTGATCGCCCGCTGCGCCCGCCAGTTCCCGGCCCGGCTCACGGTCAACGGCGAGCGCATCGACCAGGGCACGATCACCTTCGATCTGCCCACCCTGCTGCAAGAGGAGGCGACCTTCGGACCGGTGCGCATCGTCGCCGCCGTCCCCGCCGCGCCGCTCGCGCTCTCGCGGCTGACGCTCGAGGTGCTCGGAGCGACGGTCATCACCCGCGAGCTCGAGCTGCCGTTGGTGCAGGTGGTGGCCTGGGCGCGCGACGACCAGCTCCAGCGCAACGCGTCGGGCTCGGACATCGCCGAGAGCGATCCGCGGTACGAGGCGCTCCTCTCGGGCCTGCGCTCGCTGTGCGTCGAGCTGCTCGCAGATCTGGCCACGGGCCTGGCTCGCGGCCCCGACGAGCGGGTCCGGGCGCTCTTGGCCGAGGCTGCTTTGCGCGCCGCCGCGGACGGCGCCCCGCCCCTCGATCCGAGAGCGCGCCAGGTCCTCGATTCGGCCCCGATCCTGCCGGGTCCCGCCGGCGAGTGGACTTCGGTGGCGGCCTTTCGCGCCGAGGCGAAGGCTGGGCGCAGGCTTCGCTTCGCCACCCGCCCGCTGCCCGCGGGGAGCTACACGGGACCGGCGATTCTCCTCGCCGGATCGACGCCGCTCGCGCGGCTGCTGCCCGGCGAGCCCCGGCTCGACGTGGCCGATGAGGCGCGCGCGCTTCGCCGGGCACAGGCGCGCCTGGAGGCCTGGGCGCGCAATCCGGTCGAGGAGGCGGCGCTCCCGCAGCGCGACGACGTGGTCGCACGCGCCGCCTTCGCCGATGACCAGGTGGCCGGAGAGGTCGCCTTCTGCGCGGGCGGCGGCGCCGGGGAGCTGCGCCTGCTCTGCAAGGGCCGCTTCGTGCAGCAGGCGAGGCTCGAGCTGGGCGCGCTGCGCCCTCGGGCGGTGCTCGACCTGAAGCAGCCGCTGCCGGAGCGGGCGTGGATTCAGTACCCGATCGAGCTGAAGGCCCGGCACGCGCGCGTCCTGGCCGAAACCTGCGCGCGGGCGATTCTCGAGGCGCTGGAGCGCTCGTCGCCGCCGCCCGAGGCGCTGCTCGCGCACGCCCGGGACCTGCTGCCGCTGATCCTCAAGCGCGCCCCCGCGCCGGGACTCCCGGCGGCAATGAGGGACGCCAAGCTCTTCGCCCTCGCCGGCGACCAGCGGCGCGTCTCGCTCGGCGAGCTGCTCGAGGCGCCGGTCTGCCGCTATGTCCTGCAGCCCTGGCCCCACCCTGCGCTCGACGGGCGCCCGGTCGTCGTCCTGCGCGAAGGCGAGCCGGCGCTGCTCGCCCGGTTGCTCGGGCGGCGCCGCCTCGTCCCCTGCGTCGAGCAGCTCGCGCGCGAGCTCGAAATCCGCGTGCGGCTCGCCGGCCCGCGCGAAGAGCCCCGCGTGCTCGCGCGCAAGGCGGCGTCCGCGCCGATAGAGGCCAGCGACATCCGAGGCGAGGTGGCGGTGCCGGCCGAGCCGCGCCCCGGCCTCGAGCTGCTCTTGCTGCGCGACGGGTTCGCGCTCGAGACCTGCGCGCTGCCGCCGCGCTTCGGACCGGCCGTCGCCGCCGTCGAATGCCCGAGCCTGAAGCCGGCCGACGACGACTGTCGCAGCGCCGTCCGCGACGAGGCCTTCGACGCGGTCGTCGGCGCGGTGCGAAAGGGAGAGCGCCGCGTCGTCGCCGATCTGGTGAAGCAGTCGGCCGGCAGGACCCTCGATCAACTCGCGCCAGGGCCGCGCGACTTCCTCGAGGCCTTCCTGCGACACGAGCTCGCCGGGGCGCGCCGGCTCGACGAGCCTGACGAGATCCAGCGGGCCGTCCTCGAGGCTCCGCTGCTCCGCACCTCGAGCGGGATCCTCTCGCTCTCCCAGCTCTCGAAGGCCGTGGGCGAGGGTCCGCTCTGGGTGTTGGAGGCACTCCCTGCGCAGGTCGCACCACAGCTCACCGTCGTCGCCGCTTCGCCCGAGCTCGCAGCGCTGCTCAGCGAAATCCTTCAGGTCCCGGCGCGCGATGCGCGGAACGAGCTGGCGAGGATCGACATCCGCCGCGCGTTCCGCGCCCTGCCCGAGCAGGCCCTGGCGCTGCCGGACGAGGTCCGGCCACAGATCCCGGTGGACGGCGTGGTCCTCCGCGGCCTCCTTGGCCTCGAGGAGCAGCGCGGCCAGAGCGCCCGGATCGACGTCCTCTTCGAAGGTCGGCCGCTCCAGAGCTGGACGCTCCCCTGCGCCCTGCCGCTGCGCGGCGCAGTAGAGCTCACCGCCCCCGGCTTCGACGTCGCCACCGCCGCCGTCTCGGCCGAGGGCGAGCTGAGGTTCGAGCTGCCGCACCTCGAGCAAGATCTCGTGTCGCTGCTCGCCGAGGGCATGAAGCGCCTCGTGAGCACGGCGCTGCACGACCTCTCCAAGCCGGGCGCGCGCAAGGCCCTGCTGCACGCGCTCGGCCGGCGGCTCGACGCCGAGCTCCCGCCCGAGATCTCGCAGCGGCTGCTCGACGCGCGGCTCTTCGCGACGACCGACGGCAGGAGCTTCTCCGCGGCCGACCTCGACCTGCTGCCGAACGTCTCCTTCGTGACCGAGCCGCTCGAGGGCGCTCTGGCGTCGCGCGAGCCGGCGCTGCTGGCCGTCGATCCTGCGTCGCTCGCCGCGCTCGAGCGCTGGAGCGCGCGCGCGGACGTGACCCGAGCCCTCGAGGCCGAGCTCGAGGCGCGCCGCCGCTACGAGGCGACGGCGGCGGTCGCGGAGATCGCGCTGCGCGGCGAGGCCCTCGCGCGCCGGCGCGTGTCCCGTCGCGCGATCGCGGGCGAGGTCGCGCTGATCTGCGGAGAGCGCCGCCTCGAGCTCTACCGCGGCTCGAAGCCGCTGTGCGTCGTCCCCGAGCCCGCCCTGCCGCCCGGCACCGCCGCGGCGCTGAACGACGATCGGCTGACGCCGAGCCCGGACTTCGCCAACGTGCGCCGAGACAAGGTGTTGCGGCGCGCGGTCGACGTCTGCTGCCGGGAGCTCGAGCTCCTCGTGCTCGAGATCGGCGAGGCCTGGGACAGCCTGGGGCGGGAGGAGCAGGCGCGGCTCAAGCCGTCTTTGGCGGCGTCGGTCGCCTGGCTCTGGTCGCGAAGGAAGGCGACGCCCGGGCTCCTCGAGCTGCCGCTGTTCGAGGCCACTGACGGCAGGCCGCTCTCCTGCAGGGACCTGCTCGAGCAGCAGCGGCGGCGGCGGGTGCGCTGGGCGCCGGGCGCCGGCGCGCTGCTCGATCCCGACGACTGGGTGTGGTGCCCGCGGCCCGGCGAGCGGCAGCTCGTCGCGAAGACCTCGATCAAGCTCGTCAACGGCGCCGACGCCCTGCGGGTCGCCGCCGACCTGCAGGCGCGCCCGAAGGTCATCACGCTGACGGCGCCGACCGCGACCCGCTGGCGCGAGCCGCTCGCCAGCGAGAAGGCCGAAGGCGAAGTTGCCCTCGAGCCCGCTGCGCCCTCCGGCAAGCTGGTCATCCACCTGCACAAGCGGCGCATCCCACTCGAGCGGATAGAGCAGGCGCACCCGGTCGGCGGCGTCGCCGTCGTCAACTGCGACTCGCTCACGCCGAACAAGGGCTGGAACCGCGCGGTGCGCAACCAGGCCTTCCGCGACCTCTTCGCTCTTCTCGATGAGGCGCTGGAGCGAGCGCTGGTGCGTCTGGTGCGCGAAGGCCAGGCCGAGCCGGGCTGGAAGGCCTACCTCACCGCGGCCGCCCGCTGGCGCCTCGGGCAAGGCGGGCCGCTGGCGGCCGAGCTGCCCTCGCTGCCGCTGTTCGAGGACCTCGAAGGCCAGCCCGCCACCCTCGGGCAGCTCCTCGCCGAGGCCGCCCGCTACGGCAGGGTCGCCGTCGCCGAAGCGGGGCTGCGCGCCCCGCCCTCGATAGAGGGCATCGTCCTTCGCCGCAGCCCGGAGGCGCTCGAGCTGCTCCGGTCCCTCGGCGTTGGCAGCGACGACCTCACCGAGGACCTGCGCCGCCAGGCCGAGCTCGAGGCCTCTCGCCAGGCGAGGCGCCTCGCCGGCCTGCAGTTCCCCGGCGACGCGCTGCTCCGGCTCGCGGTCGATGCCCACGGCTTCTCGGGCGAGCTCGCCCTCCCGGCCTCGCCGGCGGAGGCCGGCAGCGGCGTCGTCCTCGCGCGCGCCGGAGTGGCGTCCAGCGGACGTCCGACGGACATCCGCAGACCGCGTCGTCCTCGCGCGCGCCGGAGTGGCCGTTTCCCGCTTCGACGACGAGGGCCTGGGCCTGGCCGGCGTCCTCGATTACGCCGGCCTGCCGGTGAACGAGGCGTGGACCGAGGCGGCGCTGACCCTCGAGCTGCGCCATGCCATCTGGCAGCAGATCGACGCGCTCTTCTCGAAGCTCGCCGTGACGGCGGCCGAGCTCGACCCGCTGCACCGCCCCGCCGCGGCGCTGTACACGCTGCGGTACCTGGAGCGCGCCGGCGTGCGCTCGGCGCCGCCACCTCGACAGCCTGGGCGGCGCGGGCCGCCGCCTCACCGCCGCGAAGCTGCTCGCCGCCTGCGACGGGCGCTGGCTCGACCTGCGGACCGTCGCCGGGCACGTCCTCCGCGAGGGCCCCGTCGCCGTGGTGGACGGAGCGCTCGGCCCGGACCTCACGCCGGACGAGCCGCTGCTCTCGCGCGCCGCGCTGCAGGAGGCGGGGGTCGAGGCCCTGCGCCGGGTCCTCGGCGCGGAGTCCGTCACGCTGATGACGGCCAAACAGTGGCGACGAAAGCGCGTCGAGCAGTCAGTGGAGGCGGACCCGGCGCTTGCACAGGGGCTCGCGCGCCTGCGCCAGGAGGCGCGGCTCATCGGGGCGAACGCGCAGGGCGTCGTGGTCCCGCAAGAGCTAAAGGAGATCCAAGTCGAGCGCGGCGCAGGCGTGCTGCCCTATCGCTACGACGCCCAGACCTCGTCGGTCGTGCTCGTCGTCGAGCCACCCC
>JBMNNX010000477.1:0-3126 GCA_050942745.1 Myxococcales bacterium | reverse complement strand
CTCGGGCACCGCCGAATGCTGCGCAGGGCTGAGCTGCGTCATCGCGGCCGGGCAGGCGAACGGCACCTGCGAGCCGGGCTCGACCTGCTCGGCTTCGGGGCAGGCGTGTTCGACGGCGCAGGCCTGCTGCACGGGCTTGCGCTGCGCGAACGTGGCGACGAACGCGGCCTGCACCGAGTCCGATCCTCAGTGCGTGTGCCGCGTCGTGCTCAACTGACAGGACGAATCGGAGAGTGGCGGGCGCCCGGGGCCGCTGGTCTCGGGCGCTCGTTCGTTGGGCGCGAGGACTCGGCAGTGATGGGCCGCGGGCCGGGCGCTTCGGTGCTTCGAGAGCGCGGACCCGCGCGCCTCATGACTCGGTCCGAGCGCGGTGGCCGGCCGGCACAAACCGCGCTTTCCCGCCGAAAGCCTGCTGGTACGCCATCCCGAGGGCCTGCTCTTCGGCCGGAATTCGCCTGCGCAGCAGCGACGCGTTGGCCGCGGAGAAGGCGAGGGCGCTCAGCCAGGCGCCGTGGACGAGCGGCACGCACGCCATCTCGAGGATGACCGCGAGGTAGTTCGGGTGCCGCACGAAGCGATACGGGCCGCGTGTGACCGGCTCGGCGCCCGGGACCACGACGATTCGCACGTTCCATCGGTCCCCGAGCGTCGTGACCGCCCAGTACCGCAGCCCCTGCGCGAGCAGCGCCCCGGCGAGCGCGACGAGGCCGAGCGCGCCGGGGAAGGCTCGTTCGAAGAGCAAGACCTCGGCCGCGCACGCTGGGATGAAGAGCGCGTGGACCAGCGCCATCGCCCGAAAGTGCGGAGCGCCGACCTCGTAGCCGCCGCGCGCGACTGCCCGCCGCAGGTTGCGCCGCGAGACGGCGAGCTCGAGCAGCCGCTCGCAGGCGAGCAGCCCGAGCAGCACGAGGTAGAGCTGCCGGCTCGTCACCATCGCAGCAGGACCAGCTCGGTCCCGAAGCCCGGCCCCATCGCCATCACCAGGCCGTAGTCGCCGGGCGCTCCCTGCTCGCGCACCTGCTGCAGCACGAAGAGCACCGAGGCCGAGGAGATGTTGCCGACCTCGGCGAGCGTCCTCCAGCTCGGCTCGAGCGCCTCGTCGGCGAGCCCGAGCGAGGCCTGGATCACCTCGAGGATCTTCGGGCCGCCGGGGTGGCAGACCCAGTGGCGGATCTGGTCGCGGCGCAGGCCCTGGCTCGCGAGGAAGCGATCCACGTCGCCGGCGATGTGCTCGCCGATGATCTGCGGCACCTTGGGCGATAGGACGAGCTTGAACCCGGTGTCGATGGTCTCCCAGCCCATCACCGCTTCGGTCTCTGGGTAGAAGATCGAGCGGCTGGCGACGACCCGCGGTCCGCTCTCCGCGCGGCCGGCGCCGGCGAGGATGGCCGCCGCCGCGCCGTCGCCGAAGAGCGCCGAGGCGATGCTGTTGGCCATCGAGGCGTCTTCGCGCTGCAGCGTCAGCGAGCAGAGCTCGACGGCGACGAGTGCGGCGACGTGATCGGGGAAGGCCCGAAGGTAGTCGGCCGCGCGGGCAAGCCCGGTCGCCCCGCCGAGGCAACCCAGGCCGAACATCGGGGGGCGCCGCGTGTCGGGGCGAAGCTCGAGCCTATTGATGAGTCGCGCGTCGATGTTGGGCGTCGCCACCCCGGTGACGGTGACGAAGAAGAGGTGGTCTATCGCCGAGGCGTTCAGGTCGGCGGCCGCGAGCGCCTGCTGGAGCGCCTGCGCGCCGACGTCGGTCGCCACCTGGAGCCAGGTGGTGTTCGCCTTCCCGAAGGAGAGCCCGCGGCCATACTCCTCGAGCGGCAGCGCGAGGTAGCGCCCCTGGACGCGCGTGGCGCGGTGCAGCGAGTCGAGCTTGCCGAGATCGAGCCCGGAGTCCTTCCAGAACCTGCGCGCGGTGTCGAGGATGGCCTGCTGGTCCGCGTAGTGAGGCGGCAGGGCGCTTCCGACCGAGAGAACTCCGGGAATCGAATGGATCGCGGACACGGTGAAACCTCCGGCTCGTGCTGCTTCGGTTGGGACTTATGCACGCGGCAGGAGGGTCGGCAGAGCGGCGCCTGGGCAGGATGAGCCGCCGCCCGCCCGGAAGGCGGACGCCGCTTCACAATTCTTCACATCGCCGACAACGAGCGGAAAAGGCGCGGGCGCATCGTGACTCTCGCCGGCAACCACCAACAGGGAGGAAATGATGAAGAAGGCACTCGTAGTCGGCGCCGTGGCGATCGCGGCGTTCGTCCTGCTCACCGGCTTCGGCGGCCACCACCGAGGGCCGTTCCACCACGACGCGGCCAAGATGCGCAAGCACCTCGATTTCAGGATCAACGACATCCTCGACGACCTGAACGCGACCGAGGCGCAGCGCTCGCAGATCCACGCGATCAAGGACCGGCTGCACGCCGAGCTGGAGGGCACCGCGTCCCAGCGGCAGGCCGCCCGGGAGGCGGTCCACCAGGAGTGGCGTTCGGCCAGGCCCGACGCCGCCCGGCTGCACGCCCTCGTCGATCAGCACCTGGACGCGGCGCGCGCAGTGCTCCACAAGGCCGTAGACGCCTTCGTGGAGGTCCACGCGGTCCTCACTCCCGAGCAGCGTGCCCAGCTCGAGGAGAAGCTCCCGGCGCACGGCCACTAGTACGCCGTCCCGCAAGTTGTTTCCGGGTTGAGCGATAGGGGGCCAAGGCTGCATAAAGGCGCATGCCCGGCCCGTCAGCACGCTCTGTCGTTCTCTCTCCGTCTGCCAAGGCGGAGTTTGAAGAAATCGCCCGCAGCACCACCGCGCCGTTTCGCACGGTCCAGCGAGCGAAGATTGCGCTACTCGCCGCACAGGGAAGGACCAACGTCGACATCGCCATGAAGGTCGGCTGCTACCGAGCGCACGGTGCGTTCATGGCGCTCTCGCCTGTCGGTCTCGCCGTGCTCAGACACCCTGGAGGACAGACCAAGAAGCGGCCGCCCGGCGACGGTTCCGGTCGCCGTTCGGTGCGAGCTCATCAAGCTGGCCTGTAAGCCGCCTTCGGAGGTGAACGTTCCACATCGCTCTATTTGGACGCAGGAGGCGCTGCGGCAGGCGCTTGCGCAAGAGACCGGCGTCAAGCTCAGCCGCAGCGAAGTCTGCAGAATCCT
>JBMNNX010000465.1:0-3327 GCA_050942745.1 Myxococcales bacterium | reverse complement strand
CGACATGCTGGAGTGGCTCAAGAAGAAGAAGGGGGACCCGTGATCCCGGAGCTCAAGGTCCCGTACCTGCGCGAGTCGGAGATCGAGCACGCGGCCAACGAGCTGCTGCGCCGCTACGCGAAGTGGAAGGGCGCGGCGGTGCGTCCGCCCATCGACATCGACAACATCATCGAGGGCTACTTCGGGCTCGACCTGGTGTTCATCGACCTGCCCGACTTCCTCGGCGTGCCGGACGTGCTGGGCGCGACGTTCCTCCATGAGAAGCGCGTCTTCATCGACGAGTCACTGGATCTCGAGGGCAAGGAGGGGCGGCTCGCGTTCACGCTCGCGCACGAGGGTGGGCACTGGCATCTCCACCGCCCGCTGATCGAGGCGGACCAGGTGACCGCGCCCCTCTTCGCCAAGGGCGACATCCCGGAGCAGCCGGCGATCGTCTGCCGCACGAGCCAGAAGAAGGCACCCGCGGAGTGGCAGGCGGACAAGTTCGCCTCCTGCCTCCTGATGCCCGCCGCCGACGTGCGCGCCACGGTCCGCGCGCTGTGCGGCGATCAGCTCCCGACGTGGGAGGGCATCGAGGAGCGGCGCAAGAACCGCGAGCTCGATGAACGGCTCCGCGACCTCGCCACCGAGGTCCTGGAGCGCGGCGCCTTCGACAACGTGTCGAACGAGGCGATGCGCTACCGCCTGCTCGACCTGAAGCTCGTCGTCGATGCGTCCAACCCTCAGCGGAGCCTGCTGTAGCTCGCCGGCTTCGCCGCGCCTGGAGTGTTCACGGTTTACTTCACAGTCAACAGGAGACCATTCGCCATGCAGCTCGCCCCGAACGCCCCCGACCCGACGTCGCGCTGCGGCGTCCTCCTCGCGAGCGAGGAGGGCTGAGCCATGGCCACGTTCACGCTCCGGCACTTCTCGAGCGCCGACTCGCTGCGGGCCGTGCAGCCGCAGCACCTGATGGAGCTGCTCACGCGCCACGCCGCCTACTTCAGGGCGCGCGGGGTCGACGTCGTCAAGGTCAACGGCGCCGGGCCCAACTACGAAGGCATCGCTGGCGTGCTCATGACGCCCGACGAGAAGACGCCGAGCGCGCTCATCGACGACCTCTACTACGTCGACGAGATGGCCACGGCCGACGCGATGGACGAATTGCTCGACGCCGCACAGGCCGCCGGCGTCAAGCTCGACGTGGGCGATGAGCCGACGCCAGCCGATGTCTCGGTCCAGGTGCGCCTACGTGCGCCGGCCCTGCTCGAGCAGAAGCACGCCGAGCACTTCCTGCTTCAGCGCCGGCGGACGTTCGAGTACTTCCAGTCGCCCGACGGCGTCGACACGAAGTATCGGGCGCCCGGCGCGAAGAAGCAGCGGGTCTTCGAGGACACGCTCGGCGTTCGCCTGGAGGCGATGAAGCGCGGGCGGACCTGCAAGCTCTTCATCTTTCCCCGGGGAGACGGCGTGTGGTTCCTCGTGCGGCGCGGTGACCCGTTCAAGCGCGAGGGCACGATCGAGAAGACCGGCTCCACCTCCGTCTACTACCGCCCCGAGAAGTACGACGTGCTCAAGTACGACCAGGGGCTCGGTGAGCTGTCGGTGAACGCCGAGGGCAACAAGAAGCTCGTCGCGCTCTACCGGGAGCTGTTCGGCGAACTGCTCTTCGGCGACCCGAGGCGGTTCCCGAACACCGCGAAGTACACGCTCGCGCCGCTCCAGGACGACGGGGCCGACGCGCTCATCTGCACCGACGTCGATGGCATCGACAGCATCACGCTCAAGGAGGTGCAGATCTTCTGGGGCGGGTCGCAGGGCGAGATCGAGATCCGCCGCGCCAAGGATCTCTTCGAGGCACTCAAGGCGCGCAAGAAGGAGCTGCCCAAGGGGCGCATCGTGAAGGCGAGCTTCCTCGTGAAGTTCACCGACGCGAAGACCCCGCGCACCGTGACCATCCGTCCGCAGAACATCGCGAGCTACACGCGCGACTCGGACGCCGCCGTCGTCGAGGAGTGGCTCACCCGGCGCGGGTTCGTGATCGGGGCCCCGGAGGCGCAGGATGCAGACGTTGCTTCGGCTGTGGCGCACGCTTGAGGCGTGCCCATGGGACCGCGCCGTTACCGCCGAATGGCGCGAGCGCTTCGCCGCGGACTTTGCGCTGCTCGAACCGCACCTGAAGCCCACGGGACAGTTGGCCACGACGTACCCCTGTCCGAGCGGCGGCGGCGACGGCTGCCCTCGGCAGGTCCATGAGCGCGGCGGCGTGTTCGAGGCGGTCTGCGGGAACGTGCCCGCCGAGTGCTCACCGCTCTCCCTCAAGAAGAGCGACCTCGCGGTGCTCACCGTGGATCGCTCCGCGGTCCTAGCGCCCGTGGTCGCGCGCGTGTGCGACCAGGCCGCCCTCACCGCGACGAGCATCTCGGGGCTCGACGGGCTCCTCCCGCTCGGAGTGCTCGAGCGCCGCGTGGGGCGCACGCTGGTGGTGCTCGCCACGACCGAGGCGAGCGTCCACCGTGGGGCGATCCTCGAGCTGCGCCGCAGCGCAGGGACGGACGCGGTCGCCGTGCTCGTCGAGGGGCGCCGGGAGGATCGCCTCGTCAGCGACGGGCACGTCGAGCTCGCGATCGGGACGCAGGAAGATCTCGCGCTCTGGCGGGCGCTGCGGCTGCTCTGGCCCGAGTCCTGGACGGCGCGCGCGACGCGCAAGGAGGCGCTCTTCGAGGACGTGCGCCTCGAGTTCGCCGCTGCGAGCGACAAGCACCTCGTCTTGCTGAACGGTCAGGTGCTAAAGGACTTCCGCATCAGCGACACGAAGTTCGCTCGGCTCCTCCTGCTCGCCGCCGCGCGCTGGGCCGACCCCGATGTCGAAGAAGGCGGGTGGCTGAAGAAGGCCCCGCACCTCCAGCTCGACGAGCGCGAGTCCGACCTCGGCGATCTCCGCACCGCGTTCATCGGCGACCAGCCCGATGGGTTCGCCGGTATGACCGCGGCCGAGCGCAAGGCCCTCGTGCAGTCGTCACCGGATCGCCTTGGGCTCCTGCGGCTCCCGCTCAATCCGCGCCACATTCGCTTCGACGCGAGCCTCAAAGACGTGCGCCTGCTCGGCGACAAGCAGAACGAGCCGCGCGCCCCGGGGAGCGGCAAGAGCAAGCGCAAGACGAGCGGCAGCGACGAGCTCGCGCGCAACAAGACGCAGGCGCGGGCCAAGGCGCTCAAGATGTTCGGAGAAGCGAGGAAGCTCGGCGTACCGCTCCCTGAGGAGAGCGTGCTCAAGAGTCGTTCCACCGAGACCTGAAGCTATCGCGCAAGCCGCTCCCTTGGTCGGAGTCGTCGGGCGTCGGGAAG
>JBMNNX010000121.1:0-18660 GCA_050942745.1 Myxococcales bacterium | reverse complement strand
CATCGCCGCCGCGCGCGCGATGGGCGACGAGGCGCTCGCGCTGCGAATCGAGGCGACGGCAGAGGTCATGGGAGCGGCCGTCTCGCTCGATCCGCGGCTCACGCAGGTATCGACGTCGGTGCTGGCAGAGGCGATTCGTTTCCTCGGGGCGCAGGTGAGGCCGCAGCGGCGGCCCCTCTCGGAATAGCCGCGCGAGACCGCGCGATCTCTCGAGCGCGGCTCGGCAATGCTCCTGGCTGCGCTCGAACGCTCCGAGTTCCCACGTGTACGGGCGGCTCTGATGGAAGCTCTCGGAATCGCCCATGTGCTGGAGGACGAGAGCCTGGTCATCCTTCGGCTATGCGCGCCCGCCGGTGATCGGGACGCAGGTTCGTCGCCGCTTCGATGGTTGTGGGCGCGCGTCTGAAGGCAGCGCCTGGTTCCTTCGAGACTCGGCGGGCGCTTCTGACCGCCACCGGAGGGCGCGAAGCTCGGATGGCAGGGGAGCGCAAGAACGATTTCGCGCGCGGTGCATCACACCTGGCGAACCCAGCGAAGGAGGCACCGCATGAAGAGCACTATCGCCACCGCCCTTGCGCTCCCGTTGCTCGCCTCGAGCCCGGCCATCGCGAGCGAATGGGGAATCGACGGCTCGCACTCGAGCGCGCAGTTCTCGGTTCGCCACATGATGGTGAGCAACGTCCGGGGCGTGTTCGGGAAGCTCTCGGGCAAGCTGTTGCTCGACGAGGAGGACATCACGCGGTCGAGCGTCGAGGCGACGATCGAGGTGGACAGCATCGACACCCGCGACCGCGCGCGCGACGAGCACTTGAAGGGCGCCGACTTCTTCGACGTGCAGAAGTTCCCGACGATGACCTTCAAGTCGAAGAAGATCAACAAGGTCGGCGAGGGAGCGCTCGAGGTGCGCGGCGACCTGACCATCCGCGGCGTCACCCGCGAGGTGGTGCTCGCGGTGAGCGGACTGGGGGCCGAAATGAAGGATCCTTGGGGGAACGTGAAGCGCGGGGCGAGTGCGACGACGACCATCAACCGCAAGGACTTCGGGCTGACCTGGAACAAGGTGCTCGAGACCGGCGGCGTGCTGGTCGGCGAAGAGGTCGCAATCACCATCGACGTGGAGCTGAACAAGAAGGCCGCGCCAGCGGTGGGGGCGAAGTAGCTCGACGGGGTGCTCGCTGGCCGCCGGCTTCTCCGGCGGCCGGCGGCCTCATCGATCGAGGGCCGACGGGCGCGGCGATCTCGCAAGCACGCTGGAGCAAGCCGCCCGGTAGCCCGCCGAAATCGCCGTAGGTGGACCGAAGCCGCCCGGTAGCGCGCCGAAACCGCCTGGTAGCGCGCCGATATGGCCCGGTAGGGGGAGTCGGCTCGTGGGGCGAGCGCGGGGGGCGGATTCAAAGCTGGTCCCGTCGATTATCGGGAAGCGCACGCGTTTCTCGACCGGGGGAAGGTGCCGAGGATCGCGAAGGCGAGCACCAGCAGGCGGATTACTCTGGACGAGCCCCAACCCCAGTCCTGGCCGTGCGAGAGCGCGAGCGCTGGGGCTCAGCCGCCCGGCTCGAGCATCGCCTCCAGCTCTTCCACACCGACGTCGAGCACCTGCCCGAGCGCGCCCTCGAGCCCGTGCTGACCGAGCGCGCGGATGAGGTCGAGCACGCGCTCTTCGCCCCATCTCTCGACCATCCGCGCGACCAGCCGCGCCGACTGCCGATAGATGTGGAGCTTGTCCCGGCGGGCGCTCCACTGGCGCTCCAGCGTCACCTCGCGGAGCCGGAGCGCGGGCGGCTCGAAAGCCGGCGGCTCGGCCTTGTTCGCGCAGTAGCGGTTTGCGACGTAGGAGGCGAACCCCTCGTCAAGCCACTTCGCCTGGCGGTAGGCCTCGCCGGAGAGCGCCTCGAAGAAGCCATGGGCGAGCTCGTGGCAGACGTCCTCGACGGGCATGTCGGGCGGCACGTAGAGCTGGCCGCGCAGCGGGCGAGGCGCACCGGAGCGCGCGAAGTAGGCGACCCCGCGCTCGTCGAAGCCGCTGACGGTCTTCAGGTCCTGCAGGAACGGCTCGCGCGAGCGGTAGATGCGCAGCGTGTGGGGAGAGGGCGCCGTGCCAGTGCGCTTCGCGAGGATGCGCCAGGTCTTCTCGTAGCTTTCGACGACGGCGCTCACGCGCGCCGGGTCGGTCCCCGGTTCGACGATGACCACCGGCTCGCAGGGCGGGGCCTGCACGCCGGCTCCGCGCACGGCGCAGCCGACCAGAGTGAGCAGCGACACGACGAGCAGGGTGCGCATGGCGAGAGCCTCGTTGCTGTCAATCTCGACCAGGCCGTCCGGTCGGCCTCATGTTCGTTTGGTCAGGCGAGCCGCCGGTCGATCTCCTCGAGCTCGCCGCCGTCCGCCCAAATGCCGCCACAGGCGACGCAGCGGTCGAGCTCGATGCCGGAGAGCGAGGCGTATTCGAACTTCTCGAGCCGAACGCCGCACGACGGGCAAAGGCGCTCGATCACCGCCGGCGCGGACCGCGTCCTGCGGCTGAACTTGCGGGCCGCGATCCACAGGTCCATCTGTCCGTTCGCCAGGCGCTGGAGCTCGGACTTGTCCATCCAGACGCCGCCGCATTCGGCGCACCCGTCAATGGCGGTCTCGCGGACGCGCTCGGTGCGCAGCTCGGTTCGACACAGGGGGCACAGTCGCATGGATTCCTCGGATAGCGAGTCGGAAGCCTTCGGTCTCGAGCCGCCTTGCGGTCGGGGCGGAAGGGCTCCTCGGCAATTCGTCCCGGTCAGCGCCTACGCGTTCATGTCGGCCCACTTCTTCGCCATCTGGCCGAAGACCGCGAGCGCGATGATCGCGCCGACGCCGATGGCTGCGAACGGGAGCCAGACGGCCATGTGCGGCTGGTAGGTGTCCCAGAGGAGCTGCGTCGCCTGCGCAGCGTCCATTCCGGTCACCTCCTGCAGCTTCGCGAAGGCCTCGACGCGGGTGACGCCCACGCTCGACTCAAGCGTCGCGAGCGAGCCGTCCCAGCCCTTGCCTTCGCCGAGACCGGCCTGGGTCGCCAGGTACTTGAGCGACAGCGTCGCCTTCTCGCCGTAGTGGCCGTAGATGTAGCCGGCCATCTTCGAGCCGACGAAGCCGCCGATGCCGACCGGGATGTTCACGTAGCCGAGGTACAGGCCCTTCTTGCCCGCAGGCGCGATGAGGCCGAGGTACTCGTTCTTCTTCGGGCCGGTGAGCATCTCGCCCGCCGAGAAGAGGACGATCCCCGCGAGCAGGATCCAGCCGTTGCCGGTCAGGCCGGCGACGAGGATGCCGCCGGTCGCCACGGTCATGCCGATGAGCATGCTGCTCAGAGCGCGCATGCGCCGCACGAGCCAGGAGACCGGGATGATCGCCGCCACGATGAGCACCGCGTTGAGGTTGAGGAGGATCTGCTGCGGGACCTGGCGGCCGCGGTCGGTGGCGCGCGACCAGTAGTCGGTCTGCGGCAGCAGCGCGGCGACGCCCGAGCTGTCGACCCAGTCCTCGATGAAGTTCGGGTGCAGATCCCAGAGCTGGTACATCATCAGCCAGAAGCAGCTCATGATGAGGAGGAACGAGACCAGGCGTGGCTCGACGATGTTGGTCAGGGTCCGCTTCATCACCTGCAGCGGCGTCTCGGTCTTGCTCGCGCCCGAGGGCACGTCCTTGAAGGTGAAGAGCATCAGCAGGTTGAGCGAGGTGAACCCGGCCGAGGCGAGGAAGAGGTTGCGCCAGGCCTCGGCGGTGTGCGGCTGGCCGAGGATGGCCGTGGCGATGAAGGGCCCGCCGGCCCCGCCGATGTTGACGACCCAGTAGAAGATGCCCCAGCCCAGCGAGCTGACGTCCTTGGTCAGGTTCTGGGCGAGCGAGCCCTGGATGCTCGGCTTGAAGAACGCGGTGCCGGTGGCGAGCACGGCGACGCCGGCGAAGAAGCCGACGTAGCTGCGCAGGAAGGCCATCATCACGTAGCCGATGATGTTGAGGATGACCGAGAAGGCCATCGTCTTCTTGTAGCCGTAGCGATCGGCATAGCCCCCGGTGAACATGGGCAGCACCGACTGGAGCACGAACCAGACGGCGTAGATCGTTCCCTTGTGCGCCGCGGTCAGGTGCAAGCCGCCCGGGTCGTCGGCCTGCATCAGGTAGATGGGGACGACGGTGCGCACGCCGAAGTACGCGAGCCGCTCCCACATCTCGATGGCGTTGAGGGTCCAGAAGGTGCGGTCGAGCTTCCGTACCCCGGTCTTCTCGACGGGGAGGGCGGTCGACGGGGTCGCGGGCGCTTGCGCGGGAACAGCGACGGGCGAGGTGTCCTGAGACTGCTCCTGGGGCATGTAGTTCTCCTGACAGTCCTCGGTCGCTAACACGGCGGGGATCGCGACTGCAAGCGAAGGTCGCCGGCGCACAGGCAGCCGCAGCCATGAAAGTCGGCCGATTGGGGAACCACGCGCGCGGCGTTCGGTCGCCGGCACGAAGGCCGGCGGTCCGTTGCGGGCACGAAGGCCGGCGGTCCGTTGCGGGCACGAAGGCCGGCGGTCCGTTGCGGGCACGAAGGCCGGCGGTCCGTCGCCGGCACGAAGGCCGGCGGTCCGTTGCGGGCACGAAGGCCGGCGGTCCGTTGCGGGCACGAAGGCCGGCGGTCCGTCGCCGGCACGAAGGCCGGCGGTCCGTTGCCGGCACGAAGGCCGGCGGCCCGTCACCGGCACGAAGGCCGGCGGTCCGTTGCGGGCACGAAGGCCGGCGGTCCGTTGGGGGCACGAAGGCCGGCGGTCCGTTGCGGGCAGGAAGGCCGGCGGCCCGTTGCCGGCACGAAGGCCGGCGGTCCGTTCTCGCGGAAGCAGGCGCTCCGTCGCCGCCGGACTCTCAGGACCGGAGCGGGCCGTCAGTGCTCGCCGCCTGCACGGCGGCCCCGGCGGCTTCGACGGGCACGACGCGCGACAGATCCGCGTGCGTCTCGTCGAGCGCCTCGGCGACCGCCGCGAGCTCCTCGCTCATCTGCTCGAGTCGGACGCGGACGGCCGCGCCGGCCAGATCGGCCGAGGCTGCGTCGGCCGATCGCACCCTCAGGAGCTGCGTGTAAAGCATCTCGAGCGAGTAGAGGATTCGGGTCCGCTCGGCCTCCAGCCGCGAGGCGGAGGCGCCGAGCGCGGCGCGCTGCTCGAGCTCGAGGTCCAGCGCCGACGCCGCGCGCTCGAGCCTCTGCCGGCAAACCTCGTCCGTCTCGCGCTCGATCCTTCGGCCGAGCGCGGCGCGCTCGCACAGCAGCCGGGCCTCGTCGCGGGCAGCCAACGCGCCGCGCAGCTCGCGCTCGCGCCGCAAGAGGATTCGACAGGCGTCCCGCAGCTCCTCGACGGTCTCCTCGGGCCGATGCAGCGCCTCGCGCACGAGAGGCGAGGCGCGCCGCAGCTCCTGGCGCAGGCGGTCGGCGAGCAGCTCGACGCGGCCGAGCGGGCCCGCGGGCCGCGCGTCGAGCGCGGCCGGCGAGAGGCGCGCGCGTTCGCGGACCCGAAGCCAGATGCGGACCGAGGCCTGGAGCAACCCGAGCGCGGCGAGCCCGAGCCACCACAAGGCCGCCGGGCTCGAGGCGCAGAAGACGATGAGCATCGCTGCGATGACGGCGAGCACGAAGGCCTGCGGCCGGCTCGCCAGCTCGAGCTCACGGGCCCTTCTGGCCGCGCGACGCTGCTCGCCGCGCAGCGCGCTCGTGAGGACGCGCTGCTGCCACAGGAGCATCGCTGCGCGCCCGGCGCGGCGGAGCCTGCGCTGAAGGGGCTCGAGGGCCATCTCCTCCTCCCTGCGCTTCCTCTCAGGAAAGCTAGTCGTGCAGGGGTAACGAAGCGCGCCCGGGCCTTCGCTGGACAGGCGTCACGGCGGGCGTCTGGCCGACGCGGATGCGGACGCTCACTGGATGCGGCCGCGCGCGCGCCTTTTCGAAGGGAGAGCGCGCTTTGGCCCGGCTGCCGCGCGGCGGGTTCCGCCCGCATTTCGAGCTCGTACCCGCCGCCTGCGAAAGCCCGGCTCGGAGGCGCCGTTCGCGGGCTCACGACTCGGGCTGCTCGAGCTGCAAACGCCTTGCCGCGGGTATTCCTCAATGGGTTCCGAGAGGTAGCTCGCCTGGCTCGTCGCGCGACCCCAAAAGGGTTGACGTTTCGGGGGGTTGCGGATAAAAGGCGCGGCCTATGCCAGGCTGTCTCTCCGCCCGGGGTCCCGCGACGGAGCGAGCAAGAAGGTGGTGCTTGTCGCTGTTGTAGGTCCGGTCATTTCCAAGCTCGAAAGGAGCTTCAGATGAGCAAGGCAGTTGACGCATTTATGGCCGAAGTGGTGGCGAAGAACCCGTCCGAGCCGCAGTTCCACCAGGCTGTGCGCGAGGTCATCGAGTCGGTCATGCCGGTGGTCGAGGCGAACCCGGCCTATCGGCAGGCGAAGATCCTCGAGCGGATGGTCGAGCCCGAGCGCGTGGTCGTGTTCCGCGTCCCCTGGGTGGACGATAAGGGCCAGGTCCAGGTCAACCGCGGCTACCGCGTGCAGATGAACAGCGCGATCGGTCCCTACAAGGGCGGCATCCGCTTCCACTCGACCGTCACCCTCGGCGTGCTGAAGTTCCTCGGCTTCGAGCAGACCTTCAAGAACGCCCTGACCGGCCTGCCGATGGGCGGCGGCAAGGGCGGCTCGGACTTCGACTCGCGCGGCAAGAGCGACAACGAGGTGATGCGCTTCTGCCAGAGCTTCATGGCCGAGCTGTACCGCCACATCGGCCCGAACACCGACGTGCCGGCCGGCGACCTCGGCGTGGGCGGCCGCGAGATCGGCTACATGTTCGGCATGTACAAGAAGCTGACGAACGAGTTCACCGGCGTGCTCACCGGCAAGGGGCTCGACTACGGCGGCTCGCTGATGCGCACCCAGGCGACCGGCTACGGCGTCGCCTACTTCGCCGAGGAGATGCTCAAGCTCAAGGGCGACTCGTTCAAGGGCAAGACTTGCGTGGTCGGCGGCGCCGGCAACGTCGCGCTGCACACGGTCGAGAAGATCAACCAGCTCGGCGGCAAGTGCGTGGCCATCAGCGACTACGACGGCACGCTCGTCGACATGGACGGCATCAACCCCGAGAAGCTCGCCTGGGTGAAGGAGCTGGTCTTCAAGCGCACCAAGCCCGCCTCGGCCAAGGGCGGCTACCTGCACCACTACGTCGAGCAGTTCCCCGGCTCCAAGCTGCACGGCGATCAGGCGATGCCCTGGTTCGTCAAGTGCGACCTGGCCTTCCCGTGCGCCGCCGAGAACACGCTGCACGGCGAGGACGCCAAGACCCTGCTCGCCAACGGCTGCAAGGGTGTCATCGAGGGCGCCAACATGCCCTGTACGCCCGAGGCCATCGAGCAGTTCCTCAACGCGAAGATCCTCTTCGCTCCGGGCAAGGCCGCCAACGCCGGCGGCGTCTCGACCTCCTGCCTCGAGATGGCGCAGAACGCGCAGCACCTCGTCTGGACGGCCGAGGAGGTCGACGCCAGGCTGCACGGCATCATGAAGCTCATCCACCAGTCCTGCGTGCAGTACGGCAAGGACGGCGACTACGTGAACTACGTCAACGGCGCGAACGTGGCCGGCTTCATCAAGGTCGCCAACGCGATGCTGGCTCAGGGCGTCGTCTGATCCAGCGCCCCGGGGCGGGCCCGATTGCCCGCCCGCGGAGCCGACGCTCCGTGATTCGGTAGTCCGAGCGAAGCCGGGCGCGCCTGCGTGCGCCCGGCTTCGCTGTATCAAAGGGGGCCGGCTCGGCCGGCGTGAAGGCCGCCGATTCGCGAGCCGCTCTTCCTTCCCCCACCGTTGCCCTCAGAGGCCCTCTTCCACGAGCAGGTATGAAGCAGACCCTCGCCAGCCCGATCCCCGTTCCGGTTCGCAGCACCGACCCCTGGTACCGCACCTTCCATGACCTGATGCCGAACCGGATCCGAGAGATCCTGCTCGTCTCCTCGCACTACGACGCCTTCATCCTCGAGGAGGACGGCCGGCTCACCGAGCGCATCTTCACCGAGTACTCCGAGCTCAACCTCTCGACCGCCCCGCGCATCACCCACGTCGCGACCGGCGCGCGCGCCTTCGAGCTGCTCGCCGAGCGGCGCTTCGACCTCGTGTTGACGATGGTGCGCATCGCCGACACCGACGTGAGCGCCTTTGCCCGCGAGGTCAAGCAGCGCTACCCGTCGATGCCGGTGGTCCTGCTCGTGCTCACCGAGGCCGACCTGCAGCACTTCCCCGGCGGGGTCGACGCGACCGCCATCGACCACGTCTTCTGGTGGACCGGCGACGCGCGCATCCTGCTGGCCATCGTCAAGCTCATCGAGGACAGCCTCAACGCGCCCCACGACACGGCCACCGCCGGCGTGCGGGTGATCATCGTGGTCGAGGACTCGGTGCGCCGCTACTCGTCGTTCCTGAGCCTGCTGTACGGCGAGCTGATGACGCAGTCGGGCTCGCTGGTCGCCGAGGGCGTCAACGACCTGCAGCGCCTGATGCGCATGCGCGCCCGCCCCAAGCTCTTGCTCGCGCGCACCTTCGAGGAGGCGATGGCTCTCTTCGGCCGCTACGACGAGTACGTCGTCGCGCTGATCAGCGACGTGCGCTACCCGCGCGGCGGCGAGGAGGACCCGCAGGCCGGCTTCGACCTCGTGCGCGAGATCCGCCGGCGCAACCCCGACCTGGCCATCCTGCTGCAGTCGGCCGAGCCCGAGAACGCGGCCCGCGCCGCCGAGCTGGGCGTGCTCTATGCCGACAAGAACTCGAGCAGCCTGCTCAAGCAGATCCGGCAGTTCGTCACCGAGAGCCTGGGCTTTGGCGACTTCGTCTTCCGCATGCCCGACCGGCGCGAGGTGGCGCGGGCGAGGGACATGTACGAGCTCGAGGAGAAGGTGCGCACCGTGCCGGGCGAGGCGCTCGCCTTCCACGCGACGCGCAACCACTTCTCCATCTGGCTGATGGCCCGCTCGATGTTCGCGCTCGCCCGTCAGCTCAGGTCTCGCACCATCGACGAGGTCGGCGGCACCGAGGGGCTGCGCCGCTATCTGCTGCAGGTGCTCGAGGAGGCGCGCATCAAGCAGCAGGAGGGCGTCATCACCGACTTCTCGGCGCGCCAGCCGTTCGGCGGCAACCGCTTCGTGCGCCTGGGCAATGGGTCCATCGGCGGCAAGGCGCGCGGCCTGGCCTTCGTCAACTCGCTGCTGGTGCGCGACGGCATGGACGATCGCTACCCGGGCCTGCGGGTGCGCATCCCCAAGTCGCTCGCCATCCCCACCGACGAGTACGACAAGTTCTTCGAGCGCAACCAGATCATCGAGAACGGCACGCGCCACAGCGAGCAGGAGATGCTGCGGCGGTGCCTGGCGGGACGGCTCTCCGACGAGCTGCGCAGCAACCTTCGCCGCGCGGTCGAGCTGATGCGCGGGCCGCTCGCGGTGCGCTCCTCGAGCCTGCTCGAGGACTCGCAGCTCCAGCCGTTCGCGGGCATCTACGCGACCTACATGCTGCCCAACAACCACCCGGATCCCGAGGTGCGCTTCGAGCAGCTCTGCCTGGCGGTCAAGGCGGTCTACGCCTCGACCTTCTCCGACGACGCGCGCGCCTACATCGCGGGGACGCCGTACTCGATCGAAGAGGAGAAGATGGCCGTCCTCATCCAGGAGGTCGTCGGCCAGGGCTACGGCAAGCGCTTCTACCCGGCGATCTCCGGTGTCGCGGTCTCCTACAACTACTATCCGGTCGGCCATCAGAAGGCGCACGACGGGCTGGCGATGGCCGCGCTGGGCCTGGGCGTGACCGTGGTGCAGGGCGGCGCCGCGCTGCAGTTCTCGCCGAGCACGCCTTCGGTCATTCCGCAGTTCGGCAAGCCCAAGGAGTACTTGCAGTTCGGCCAGTCGCGCTTCTTCGCGCTCGACATGACCCGCGACACCGTTGACTTCCAGGCCGGCGACAACGCCACGCTCGTGCAGTGCGACCTGAGCGCGGCCGAGGAGGACGGCATCCTCGGCCTGGTCGGCAGCGTCTACAGCTACGACGACGATCTCATCCGCGACAACTTGAGCCTGCCGGGCCCGCGGGTGGTGACCTTCAACAACATCCTGAAGTGGGAGGAGCTGCCGCTCGCCCCGGCGTTGGCCGGTCTGCTCAAGCTGTTCCGCGAGGGGATGGGCTGCCCGGTCGAGATCGAGTTCGCGGTGGACGCGGGCGACTGGGGCCGCCCGGCGCGCGGGCCCGAGCGGCAGCAGCCGTGCCTCTACGTCCTGCAGGTCCGCCCGCAGGCCGTGCAGGTGATCGAGCAGAACGTGCGGACCGAGGGCTTCCCACCCGAGGAGATCTTCTGCTGCACCGACCGCTCGCTCGGCCACGGCGTGGTCGAGGGCATCCGCGACATCGTCTACGTCAAGCGCCAGGATCTCGAGGCGCACGAGACCCCGCAGGTCGCCCGCGAGGTCGGCGAGATGAACGCGCGCCTGTCAGCCGAGAAGCGCCCGTACCTGCTCATCGGCCCCGGCCGCTGGGGCTCGTCCGATCCGCGGCTCGGCGTGCCGGTGAAGTGGTCGGAGATCGCCGGCGCCAAGGTGATGGTCGAGACCGACTTCAAGAACCGGGACGTCGAGCCTTCGCAGGGCTCGCACTTCTTCCACAACGTCACCTCGTTCCGTATCGGGTACCTGACCCTGTCGAACGTGGACCGGCGCGCGACCGCCGAGCGGCGCCGCTGCGACTTCGAGTGGCTTCGCAAGCAGCCGGCCTTCGCGGAGACGGCCGAGGTCTGCCACGTGCGGCTGGAGTCCCCGCTGCGGATCATCCTCGACGGTCGCAAGAGCACCGCCGCCATCCTCAAGCCCGCCTGATTCAGGACCGAGGCGGGACGAACCGAGGGGAGGGGAGCGATGGAGAATCTCCGCAAGCTGCCGAAGATGGACCGCCTGCTCGAGCACGCGGCGGCGGCCGGGTGGGAGGCGCGCTACGGGCGCGAGCCGGTGCTCGGCGCGCTTCGCTCCTCGGTGGAGGAGGCGCGCGCGCGCGTGCTCGCGGGCGAGCCGTGCCCCGAGGCGGAGGCGATCCTCGAGTCGGCGCGCAGCCAGCTCGAGCGCGAGTCGCGGCCGTCGCTGCGGCCGGCGATCAACGCATCGGGCGTCATCGTGCACACCAACCTCGGGCGCGCGCCGCTCTCCGAGGAGGCGATCGCCGCGATGGGCGCGGTCGCCCGCGGCTACTCGACGCTCGAGTACGACGTGGAGGAGGGCGAGCGCGGCTCGCGCTACGTCCACGCCTCCAGGCTGCTCGCGCAGCTCACCGGCGCCGAAGACGGCCTCGTCGTCAACAACAACGCCGCGGCGGTGATGCTGGTGCTCGCGACATTCGCCCGCGACCGGCAGGTCGTCCTCTCGCGCGGCCAGCTCGTGGAGATCGGCGGCGGCTTCCGCGTCCCGGACGTCATGCGGCAGTCGGGCGCCGAGCTCGTCGAGGTCGGGACGACCAACCGCACCTACGTGCGCGACTACGAAGCGGCGATCACCGAGCGGACCGCGGCCTTGATGGTCGTACACCGGTCCAACTTCCAGATCGTCGGCTTCACGCACGAGCCGGCGCTCGAGGCTCTCGCCGAGCTCGCGCATCGGCGCGGGCTGCTGCTCATCGACGACCTGGGCAGCGGCACGCTGATCGACACCGCGCAGTTCGGCCTGGAGCGCGAGCCGAGGGTGCAGGAGCGCATCGTCGCCGGCGCCGATCTCGTCTGCTTCAGCGGGGACAAGCTGCTCGGCGGGCCGCAGGCGGGGTACATCGTCGGCAGGCGCAAGCTGATCGAGCGTCTCAAGCAGCAGCCGCTGTTGCGGGCCTTGCGAGTGGACAAGGTCACGCTCGCGGGGATCGAGGCCACGCTGCGGCGGTATCAGCGCGGTGACGTGCTGCTGCACCTGCCGGTCTGGAGGTCGATCTCGATGCCGCTCGAGGAGATCGAGGCGCGCGCGCAGGCCTGGAAAGAGCAGCTCGGGCTCGGCGAAGAGGTGGCCAGCGTTCGGGACGCGCGTTCGACCGTCGGCGGAGGCTCGCTGCCGGGGATGACGCTGCCGACGCGGGCCCTGGCCGTGAGGATTGAGGCGCCCGATGCCTTCGTTCGCCGGTTGCGCGAGGGCGAGCCGCCGGTGGTCGCGCGGATAGAGGACGACCGCGTGCTGTTCGACCCGCGCACGGTGATGCCGCACGAGGACGGGCAGCTCGTGAGATCGATCCGGGCCGCGCTGCGCGGGTAGCGCGTGGAGGGCGAGGGCCATTTGTGCCGCTGGCCGGAGGCTCCCTACTCGCGCGCAGCGGCCTTCCCTCGTTCCTGACGTGTCGCCGCCAACCGTTTGCCGGGAGCAATGGGCGGCAAGCAAACGGGCCGAACGCCTATTCGACGTCCGACCAGTCGTTGGCGTCGGAGCTCGCCGGATCGGCTTGTTGGCGCTCCTGCTCTTCGCGCTTCCAGCGATCGAAGAAAGGCTGGGGATTTCCAAAGGCGCTCTCGAGCCGGTCCTGCAGGCTCTCGAGCGAATCTGCTGGCGAGCCCTTCCCCGCGGCGTCGAAGACGACCTCCTCGTCTACATCGCAGAAGACTGCGCCCTCGAGCTCCTCTGCGACGACCCGCGCGAGATCCCAGGCCTTGCGCACGAGCACGATGGATTTGGGCTCCCAGCCGACGACCTCTGCGACCTGAGCGGAGAGCTCCTCGCGCCCCGCGGCGTCGTAGTAGGCGCTGGCCTCGTAGACCAAGACGCCGCCCTGCTCGCTATCGATTGTGTGCTCCCAGGGCGTGGTCCGCTCCGGAAGCTCGACTCTTCCAGCGACAATGAATTCGGCAGCCATGAGAGGGCCTGTTAGAGCGGCCAGTCGATGAACGCAACTCGCGACGCCAGCGATTGCGAAGCCGATTGACGATCTCTGCTTGCGGCCTGCGGGCGTAGCATTCCAGTTTCCGGCGGGCAGGCAGTAAGAGAGCCGGCTCAGTGGAGGCCACGGCCAGCGGCAGTTCTGCCCCGACTCCACTCATGGTGACTTGAGGCCCGACTTGGCCTCGGGTGACCGAAGCCTCTCTCGACTTCGCTCCCACCGCTGGCGCGGTGGGAGCTACGCTCGGGGTTACCGGGGTGAGCGCGCCGGGGCAGCACGACAACCATCGACCCGAGGAACGACCGCCATGACCGACCAAGTCCGCCTGACCAAGTACACGCAAGGCGGTGGGTGAGCCTGCAAGCTCCCCGCTAAGGACCTGGTCCAGGTCCTCGAAGGCCTTCCGCAGTTCACCGACTCGAACGCGCTCGTGGGCACCGAGACCGCGGACGACGCGGCCGTCTATCAGCTCGACGAGAAGACGGCGCTCGTGCAGACCGTGGACTTCTTCTCGCCCGTGGTGGACGACCCGTTCGTCTTCGGCCAGATCGCGGCGACGAACGCGCTCAGCGACATCTACGCGATGGGCGGCCGGCCGCTCTTCGCCCTCAACATCGCCGGGTTCCCCAGCGGCGAGCTGCCGCTCGAGGTGTTGCACGAGATCCTGCGCGGCGGCGCCGAGAAGGCGAAGGAAGCCGGCATCCCGATCCTCGGCGGTCACACCGTCCAGGACGCCGAGCCCAAGTACGGCCTGGTCGTCACCGGCGTCGTGGACCCGAAGCGCGTCGCGCGCAACGTCGGGGCCAAGCCGGGCGACGTGCTCGTCCTGACCAAGCCGCTAGGCACCGGCATCGTCTCCAACGCGATAAAGCGCGGGCAGTGCCCGCCCGAGTCAATGGAGGCGGCCATCCGGTCGATGACCCGGCTCAACCGCGACGCATCCGAGGCGATGCTCGAGGTCGGCATCGACGCCTGCACCGACGTGACCGGCTTCGGCCTGATCGGGCACCTGCGCGGGATGCTCGTCGGCAGCGGCGTCGCCGCGCGCTTGCAGGTCGGGAGCTTCCCGCTGTTGCCGCAGGTCCGCGAGCTGATCGAGAAGGGCTTCGTGCCCGGCGGCAGCAAGCGCAACCGCGACTTCCACGCGCCGAACGTGGAGGTGCGCGGGGCGAGTGAAGCCGACGTGCTGCTCGCCAACGACGCGCAGACCTCCGGCGGTCTGCTCATCAGCGTGCCCAAGGAGAGGCTCGAAGCGCTCGTCGAGGCGCTCGCGCGGCGAGGCACGCTCGCGGCGGCGCGCATCGGCGAGGTGATCGAGGGGCCTGCGGGGCGGGTCTTCCTCGAGCCGTAGGGGAACACGGGGACAACGCCGCGAAGTGCGCGGCCGGGCTCGGAGGAGTTCGAGCCCGGCCGCTTTCGTGGCGCTTGCGTGTTTTTCGCCGCCTAGAGCTCAACCTTCTCCATGTAGGCCGCGATCTGCGCGCTCCAGCCTGGTCCCTTGGACTCGATCTTCGCCTTCATCGCGTCGAGCGACTTGCCCTCGCCGTGGACGCAGAAGACGCGCTGCGGCGGCTGTCGGAAGCCGTCGAGCCAGCGCAAGACCTCGTTCGAATCCGCGTGCGCCGAGAAGCCGCGGATGACGCGGATCTGCGCAGCGACGGGCACGTACTGGCCGTGGATCTTGACCTCCTTCGCCCCGTCGATTAGCGAGCGGCCGCGCGTGCCCTCGGCCTGGTAGCCGACGAAGAGGACCGTGTTGTGCGCCTGCGGCAGCCGGTGCTTGAGGTGGTGGAGAATGCGCCCGCCGGTGACCATCCCCGAGGCCGAGATGATGATGCAGCGGCGCTCGTCGTTGATGGCCATCGACTCCTTGCGCGAGCGGGTGAAGACGCTGCGGCGGGTCAGCAGCGGCTTCTTGCCGCCGTCAACGAGCGCCTTCATCGCCTCGTCGTGCTCCTCGGTGTGGCGCGTGTAGAAGGGCGTCGCGTCCACGGCCATCGGGCTATCGAGGTAGACCGGCATGATGGGGATGCGTCCTTCGTTCTCGAGCTCGCGCAGGTGGTAGAGCAGGTCCTGGGCGCGCTCGATGGCGAAGGAGGGGATGACGATGGCGCCGCCGCGCTCGGCCGCCTCGTTGATCGCCTCGCACAGCGCGTCCTTCGGCGAGGTCCCGCCGTGGACGCGATCGCCGTAGGTGCTCTCGACGAGCAGCGTGGTCGCCTCGGGCACCGGCTCGGGGTCGGGGATGACCGGCGCGTCGTAGCGGCCCAAATCGCCGCTGAAGACGATGCGGTGCGGCGGCTTGCCCGGCTCCTCGATGTCAACCTGGATGGTCGCCGAGCCGAGGATGTGGCCCGCGGACCGGAAGGTGAGCCAGACGCCGGGGAAGACCTCGCACCGCTCGCGGTAGGCGACCCCGTCGATGTGCTCGAGCGAACGCTGGGCGTCGTCCTCGGTGTAGAGCGGTCTGGCGGGGTTGTGCCGCGAGTAGCGCTCCTTGTTCGCGTAGGCCGCCTCTTCTTCCTGCAGCCTGCCGGAGTCGGGGAGCATCAGGCCGAGGAGGTCCTTGGTCGCCCGCGTGGTGAGCACCCGGCCGCGAAACCCGTCGCGCACGAGCAGCGGCAGGTAGCCGCTGTGGTCGAGGTGCGCGTGCGTCAGCGCGATGCAGTCGATCTGGTCAGGAGGGATAGGCAGCGGCTTCCAGTTGCGCAGCCGCAGCTCCTTCTTGCCCTGGAACAGCCCCGCGTCGATGAGCAGGCGCTTGCCGTTGACCTCCAGCAGGTGCTTCGAGCCGGTGACCGTGCGAGCGGCGCCGAGGAACTGGATGGTGGCCACGTGTTCTCTCCTGTCTGGTGTTTGGTGGCTGGCAGCAGGATAGGCGCGCGGGACAGGAGGCGTCGAGGCAGGCGGATGAAGGGGCGCGACGAGGGAGGCCGGCACAGGAGGAGGGCGCGCCGGCGACTCCGCGGGGCTGGCGAGACGGATGGAACAGCCGGCCTGCCTGTCGCCACCGAGCCGGCGGCGGCCGGTGCGGGCTTCGGCGTCGTAGCCGGAGGCTATGGCTGCCATAGATCCCGACTTCGAGCGCATAGCGCCCGACTTTGACTTCGTAGTCGGAGACTATCCCTGCCATAGTCCTCGCCTTCGAGCGGGAAGTCGCCGACTTCGACGCCGAAGTCGCCGACTATCCCCGCCATAGAAGGGGACTTCGACCTCCGAGTCATCGACTTCGAGGTCATAGTCGGAGACTCCCACGTCGTAGTCGGAGACTTCCCGGTCATAGTCTTCGACTTACCCAGAATGGATCACCTGGTTTGCCGGTTAACGCTTTGTCTACCCAGAAGGGGGAAGGAGCGGGCACGGGTGGGGAGCTGGAGCCTCGCTCTCCATCGGTGTCGCTGGCGTCCTTCGGGTGGCGGAAGCTGGAGCTTCGCCCTCCATCCTTCGCCCCGCCGGCGGCCCTCCGCGTCGAGCCTCCATCCCCCCGACTTGCTGCCCCTTGCATCGAGGCTCGCAGGTGGGCCATGACCATCGGGTCGAGTCCTCTCGCGGGAGACACGATGCGCCCCGAGCCCGCCCCAACGCCGCCGCTGCCCGATCCGAAGAACGTCCCGGTCAGCCTCTCGCCTTCGCGCACCGGCGCTCTCGGCCGGCTCGCGCGACAGCTCGCAACGCTCGCGCCCGGGCCCACGCGCGGCCTGGCGCGCAGGCTCCGGGCCGAGGCGCGCGCGGCCGCCATCGCTACCGTGCCGCTGCCGCTCTACGAAGTCTGGAAGCTCGGAAGCATCGACCCCTTCGTCACCCGCGCGACGACGCTGTCGCACCGCACCAGCGGCTGGCACTTCCTCATCCTGGCCGGCGTGCCGATGACCGACAGCGGCGGCGGCCAGCGGCCCGCGCAGCTCGCTCACGAGCTGCTGCACCGCGGCCATCGCGTCACCTACGTCTACCGATTCCCCTCGCGCGAATACCGGCGCCGCCGCCGCTCGCTCGCCCACGAGAACCTCACCCACATCCACTTCGCCGAGTTCAGCGCCCGCCGCTTCTCGCTCGAGCGCGAGACCCGCGAGCGCATCGTCGCCATCTGCGAGATCCCCTTCGCCGAATACCGCGCCTGCACCCGCTACCTGGGCGCCCGCGGCGCGCGGACGATTTACGACTGCGCCGAGGATTGGGAAGGCGCGCTCGACGGCAAGTGGTACGCCCGCAGCGTCGAGGACCGCCTGCTCGCCGAGGTCGATTTCGTGCTCGCCAGCTCCCGCGGGCTCAAGGAGTCGCTCGGCCTGCGCACCGGGCGCGACGTCGCGCTGGTGCCGAACGCGGTTGACACCCGGCTCTTCGTCGCCGGGCGCGACTACGAACGTCCGGCCGATCTGCCGCGCGGCGAGGCGGTCTTCACCTACGTCGGCACGCTGTGGGGCGACGGGTTCGACTGGGAGTCGGTCTTCGCCCTGGCGCGCGCCCGGCCTGCGGCCCAGGTCGTGCTCGTCGGCGACCACCGGGGCCAGCTTCGCACCTGGCTGCCCAACCTCCACTGCCTCGGGCTGCGCCCGCGGGCCGACATCCCGGCCTACCTCGCCCACAGCGACGTCTGCCTCATCCCGTGGCGCCCGGAGCGGCTCGGCCGCGCGGCGGCGCCCCTGAAGGCCTTCGAGTACCTGGCCATGGGCAAGCCGGTCGTCTCGCTCGATCTGCCCGAGGTGCGCAGCCTCCCGGGCGTCCTGGTCGCCCGCGACGCCCGCGAACTCGTCGCCCAGGTCGCGCGCGCCCAGGGGACGAAGCCTCCGGCCGAGGAGATCGCCCGGTTCCTGGCCGAGAACGGCTGGAAAGCGAGGGTGCGCCAGCTCGAGCGGCTGATCGGTGCGTGAGCCTTTCGGCAGCGTGCGAATTCGGATAGAAGCTTCGCCCGCATGATTGGCGAGCTCATCCGCAAGCGCGAGGTCCTCGCGACCCTCGTCGAGAAGGATTTCAAGTCCCGCTACAAGGCGAAGGCGCTCGGCCGGCTCTGGTCGATAGCCGACCCGCTGGTGATGGTGGTCATCTTCACCATCGTCTTCGCGCACATCCTCAAGGTCGCCCAGCCCTTTTTCCCCATCTTCCTGCTGCTGGGGCTGACGCCGTATCGCTTCTTCGCCAACTCGGTGAACGGTGCGGCGACCTCGGTGCTCGACAACGTCCAGCTCGTCAAGAAGGTGAGCTTCCCGCGGCTGATGCTGCCGCTCGCGGTCGTCTTCTCGCACCTGCGGCACTTCTTCATCGAGCTGGTGCTGGTCGCCGCGCTGTTTCTGTACTTCCCCGAGGCCTTCCACCTGAGCTGGAACCTGCTGTGGCTGCCGCTGCTGCTGGGCGTCCAGATGGTTTTCATCATGGGCGTGGGGCTGGCGGTCGCCGCGCTCAACGTGCGCTACCGCGACACGCAGTACATCCTCAACAGCGCGCTGCTGGTGATGTACTGGCTGACGCCGCTGTTCTACGCGTTCAGCTTCGTGCCGTATCCCTACGACCGGGTGCTGATGTGGAACCCGATGGTGGGCGTGGTCGAGGGCTATCGCGCGGTGCTGCTCGAGGGCAGCGCGCCGGGGCTGATGGTGCTGGGCGCCGGGACCATCTCCGCGCTGCTGACGCTCGCGATCGGCGCGGCCATCTTCAAGCACTTCGAGAGCAACTTTGCCGACTACCTGTAGCGAGCAACGCGCCGCGCGGAGGCGAAGCCCTCTCGCTCGGGCGCCGGCGGGGCAGGGGACAGACATGCGAGCACGGCCG
>JBMNNX010000464.1:0-3360 GCA_050942745.1 Myxococcales bacterium | reverse complement strand
CGCTCGAGCGGCGACGTCAAGACGAACGCGGATGGGTCCTTCTCGGTGCCGGTCGAGCCCGGTTTCTACCGCGTGCTGGTCAAGCCCGGCGCCGAGCGCCGGCTGCCCTGGGCGTCGCGGACCATCCAGGCGATCGATCCCGACGCGTCGGCCAGCGCGGTCGAGGTGATCGCGGTGTCCGAAGCGCGGGAGGTCTACGGGACGGTCAACGCCCCGACGGGCTCGGGCACGCTCGCAGGGGTCGCCAACGCCAAGATCGTCGTGTACCGGCCGCCGGCCACGAGCAGCCTGCTGTCCCCGCCTCCGCCGCCGGCGGTCGTGTACGAGGCGCTGACGGACTCGCGCGGGCAGTTCAAGGTGCTGGTCCCGAAGGCGGAGGCCGAATAGACCGCGCGGCGTGAGCCCGGATGAGCAGCGCCTCGCCCCGGCCCGTCGGGCGTCGCGGTGGCCGCGCGCCCCTGAACGGAGCGGTCGCCGCTTGCGGGAGGGAGCCGTCGGCGCCCGGCCGCCGGGAGCGACTCCGGGGCAGGTGAAGCGCCGGTCAGCGGCGCGCCCCGGGCCTCTCGCGCCGGCGGGTCCGGGCACGCTCGACCATCTCGCTGCCTACGGATGGAAGGAGCGGCTCAGGGTGTATCGGCGGCGCTCGCCTCTCCACACCACCGCGTCGCGGGGGATGCGGGGCGCCGCTACGGTGCCGCCGCCGGCACCGACCTCCTGGCCTTCTCCATCGCCTGGTGCAGCTTGTCGGAGTGCGGCCCGATCTCCTTCGAGAACTGCACCGCGAGCGTCGTGTAGTGGCGGTGCAGGGCGAAGAGCCGGTCGTAGGCCACCTTCATCTCTGCCGTGCCCGGCACGTCGCCCACCGAGAGCCGGCAAGGCGCTCCGGCCTGCAACAGCCGCGTGCGCCAGTCCGGAGACCACTCGTCCCACTCGACGCTGCTGCGGCGGGCAGGCGAGCTCGACAGGGTCGCCTCGAGCTTGCCGTACAGCTCGGCGTAGAGATCGTCGAGCTCGGCCATGCAGCGGCGCATCGCCGAGGGATCGACCGCCTCCCGCGGCGCGAGCTCGGGTGGCTCGCCCATGCGCTTCTGGGCACCGCGGTACCCGGAGTAGAACAGGCACCCGCAGATGAAACCGGTCACCACGATGTAGATCACGGCGACCGCAACTCGGAAGGGCTTGTATTCAGGCGGGTTCTTCACGTGCGGACCGTACGCCCGCGACGCCCTGCCTGTCAACCGGTGCGTCCTCTTTGAAGGCTACGGCTGGCTCGCCTCGGCCGCCGCCGCCGCGGCGGGAGCAGGCGCAGGCTTCGCCGGCGCCTCGGGCTTCGCCGCCGCCTCGGGCTTCGCCGCCGGCTCGGGCTTCGCCGCCGGCGCGGGCCTCGCGGCGCTCACGCCGTGCGCGTTGCGGTTGGCGATCTTGAACCGGTTCTGCATCTGGATCGCGAAGTCGCTTCCCGGGTAGACCGACAGCGCGCGCTTGTAGGTCTCGGCCGCCTCGGCGTGCCTGCCGGTCTGCTCGAGGCTCTGCCCCAGCAGCAAGTAGGCGTAGTCCACGTGCTTGTAGCCCCGGCCCTTGGTCGTGAAGGTCTCGAGGTACGGGATGGCCTCGGCGAAGTCCCGCAACTGGAAGAGCGCCGCGCCGAGGTAGTACGAGGCCTGCAACGAGTCGCCGCTCTGGGGATCGAGGACCAGATAGCGGCGCAGCTCGGTCGAGGCGGTCTTCATGTCGTTGCGCCGGAACGCCGTGCGCCCGCGCTCGTACGCCGCCTGCCCCAGCTCGGCCTTGACCACTTTGGCCCGCTCGTCGAGCGCCCACTGCTCGAGCGCCGTCAGGTTCTTGCGCTCGAGGCGGCCGAGTTCGTCCACCCCCTTGAGCCGCGACTCCCCCTGCCCGTCGCTCATCAGCTTGAAGGCGGAGAACGCCTGCTCGCTCGTGGCGCGGATGGCCTGCTGCTCGGCCTTGATCTTCGCCAGCTGGGCGCTGACCGCCTCGCTGTGGCTGCGCGCCTGGGCCTCGCCCTTGCGCGCCTCCTCGACCTGCGCGCGCTCGGTCGCCACCGAGGCGCGCGAAGCGAAGATCGCCACCGCCACCGCCAGCAGCAGGAAGATGGCGTAGGCGGCCGCCGACGCGTACCAGGTGCGCCGATAGGCGTCGTCGTTCCGCTTGGAGACCGCCTTCAGCTCGGCGTGCAGGTTCTTGAGCAGGTTGTCGGTCTTGATGACGAGGTTGCGCGCCTCGACGACCTCCCTGCGCAGATCGGCGATCTCACGCTCCATTCCCGACCTGCGCTCCTGGTCCCCGCGTCCGCTCTGCAACGCCTCCACCTCCGACTGCGTGCGCATTCGTGCGCTCCTCTTTGTCCAGCCGGGGCTCGAGACCGCCGGCGATGGCTGCTCTGCCGAGACGGCCCGCCCGCGCTGGTTACGCTGCCCGGGCTGGCCGCTCGGGGGCTGCTCCCTTCCACCGGCCTTCCTCCAGTGCCTGGCGTCCGGATCGCGGTGGTCGAGGCCCTGTCTCGTCTTCATGCCGCTTCACAACGGGCACACGGCCCAAGAATTTCTGACGCCGGTCACTTCAGTCGGCGCCGCTCGGGCGCAAAGGCGTACTGCGCCCCCAGGCAGAACCAGTTGCCTCCCGTCTGCATCCACCCCAGCCCGGGGAGCTCGACGCGCGCCAGCCCGAGCCGATACTCGGCGATCAGTCCGAAGCGGTCGGCCAGCTGCCAGCTGACGCCGGCAAGCGCGAAGGGGCCGCCGCCATGGCTCTCCAGGGAGCCGATCGGCCCTCCGGAGAAGAAGTTCAGGAAGTAGCCGACGCCGCCCCCGAAGTACGGCAGGAGGTCGCCGGGCCACGGCGCCCACCGCGCGGCGACCGCCAGCGGCATGTGCGTCAGGGACAGGGTCGAGTCCTCGAACCCGAACGTCTCGGTCGCCCAGCCTATCTCGAGCGCGATCTCGAGCTGCCTGCTCGTCCGGTAGCCGAACACCCCGAGAACGCCGGGACCGCCGGCGGAGGGGCCCACCAGCGGGTGGCCGGCGGCATCGGCGAGCTCTCCGAAGCGCGCGTTGGGAGCGAGCCGCCAGCCCGCCTGAAGGGCGATCCGGGTGCTCTCCGCGACCGGCTCGGCGGCGGCCTCGGGCAGGCAGAACAACGCCGCGGCCAGCGCGGCGGGCAGGACGGACAGTCGCAAGCGGAGACCTCGGTTGGCGCGAGGCCTCCAGCGTACCGGCGAAGGGGGGCGGCGCAAGTTTTCGCCGCAAATCCGCACCTTCGGCTCGCCTGCCCGCTTGACGCCGCCGAGCGCGCGCTCCTATAAGTCGGCGGCATCGACACGGCCCGACAGACGTTGTGAGG
>JBMNNX010000463.1:0-3364 GCA_050942745.1 Myxococcales bacterium | reverse complement strand
CTGCTGACGTCCACCAGCGCCGTCTGATCCTGCGCGTTGTTCGTGCAGGTCTCCCGGGCGCTGGGCGTCGGCTCGCAGTCGCACACCTTCTCCGCGAGCTCCAGGCAGGGATCCGAGCAGGCGGCGAAACCAAGAACCAGGGCGGCGCTGACGAGGAGGCGTCTCATGAGGGCGCGGATTGTGTCAAAGCCACGCGGCCGCCGGCAAGCGGGAAGTGGCCCGCCGCCCCGGTGCCCGCCAGGCGGGCAGGCTCCAGCGCCAGCCTGCCCGGCAGATGCACTGCACGTGGCACCTGTGTAGCATGGCCGCCGTGAACGACTCCCCAGGCCGAGGACGGCGCTCCCGTCGCCGCGCCCTGAGCGCATGGTTGCGCGCCGAGGTCGCCCTCGGCCTGCTGGTCCTGTTCTGTCCGCTGGCGATCGGCACGGTCCACCTCTGGGCGATCGCCGTCGCGCTCGTCCTCTCGCTGGTCGCCTGCGGGCTCGCCGCCTGGGCCACCGTGCGAAGCGGCGAGCCCTTCCTCATGCCCTGGCCCGCGTGGGCCTTCGTCGCCGCGACCGGCTTCATCGGCCTGCAGCTCGTGCCGTTGCCGCCGGCCCTGCTCGGCCTGATCGCGCCCCGGACGCACGAGCTGTTCGACTTCGTTCTCGCACCGCTCGGGCACTACCCCGCGTGGCGCCCGCTCTCGCTCGATCCGCCAGCGACCGCGCGCGAGCTCGCCAGGGCGATTACCTGCCTCGCCGCCTTCCTCGCCACCGCTCAGATCGTCCGCTCGCACCGCTCGCGCACCCGCGTCCTGACCGTCGTCGGCGTCGCCGGCCTGGCCGTCGCGCTCATCGGCTTCGCCCACGCCCTCTGGAACACCACCACGCTGTTCGGCGTGTTCGACTACACGCACGCGCGGCCACCCTTCCTGAGCACCTTCGGCAACCCGAACCACCTCGCGAGCTTCCTGGGCCTCGGCGCCACCGCGCTGCTCGCGCGGGTGTTGACCGAGCGCGACCGCAAGATCGCCACCCTCTGGGCCTTCGGCTACTTCGCAGCCGGGGTCGGCGTGCTGCTGACCCTCTCGCGCGCCGGGATCGTCGGTTTCGTCGGCTCGCAGATCATGCTCGGCGTCGGCGTGCACCTCGCGCGCCGCAGCGAGCGCGAGGACACCCCGGTCCGGGCGGGCAGGCTCGTCGTCCCGGCGGCGATCCTCGGCGTGCTCGCCGTCGCGGCCTACCTCGCCTGGGACGCGCTCGCGCGCGAGCTGGCGACCGCCGACTCGCTCGAGAAGGTCAAGGACTCCAAGATCGCCTTCTGGCCGAGCTTTGTCCCGCTGGTCCGGGCCCACTGGCTGACCGGCGTCGGCCGCGGCGCGTTCGAGGCGGCCTTCCAGCGCTTCCAGCCCGCGCCGCTGGCGGTCACCTTGACCCACCCCGAGAACCTCGTCTTCCAGTGGTCGGCCGAGCTCGGGGTCCCGATGGCGCTGCTGCTCCTGGGCGCGTGCGGCGGCTCGCTCGTTCTCGCGATCAAGCGCAACGCCGGCGACGTCGAGCGGCTGGCCGCGGCGATCGGCGTCGCCGGGGTCGCGCTGCACGACCTCGTCGATTTCGGCCTCGAGCTCGGTGGGCTCGCCGTGCCCGCCTCGGTCGCGTTCGCGATCGCGGTCGCGCGGCGGTCGGAGGGGCCACGCTTCAAGCGCCGCGGGGCGCTGGCGCTGGTGCCCGTGGCCGGGGTCGTCGGCGTCGTCGGGCTGTTCGGCGCGAGCGGATCGCTGGCGCGCGACGGAGAGGCGCTCGCCGGAAAGCTCGGCAAGGCGCCCGCCGCCGAGATCGCCGCCGACGCCGGTCGGCTCGCCAGGCGGCATCCGGCCGACTACTTCCCGCACCTCGTCGCCGCGCAGGCCTTCGCGGCCGAGACGCCGCTCAGGGCCGATGCGCTGCTCGCGTTCGCCAACCGGGCGATGTACCTCAACCGCGCCCAGGCCCAGCCCCACCGGCTGGCGGCCTTCGCGCTGCGCAGCCTCGGCCGGCACGACCAGGCGCGCGTCGAGTACCGGCTCGCCGCGGAGCGGGGCGACCGGACGGTGATCCCCGAGGTCGTGGAGCTGTACGAGCGGGCCGAGCAGCTGCTCGAGGCGGTGCCCGACGACGAGGCCTCGCTGGCGGCGCTGGCCGACGCGCTGATCGCGCAGCGGCGGATCGAGGCCGCCGAGACCGTCGTGCGCACCTCGCTCGAGCGCCACGGGGAGAGCCTGCAGACCCTGCAGCGGCTGGCGCGGGTCGCGTCGGCGCGCCTCGAGCCCGACGAGGCCTATCGCGTCGGCGCGCGGATGACCGAGATCGCGCCCGACAAGCCGCTGGGGCTGCACACCCGGGTGCGCGCGTTGCAGATGAAGGGCGAGCCCGAGGCGGCGATGCGGCTGCTCGAAGAGGAGGGTTTCAAGAGGCACCCGATGGACCCGGAGATCGCGCTGTCGCTGGCGACGATGAAGCTCGCCGCGCGCGACACCCGAGGCTGCCGCGAAGCGCTCGAGCGGCTGCCCCCGGGGCTCGACCTGCGCGTGCGGCTGCGGGCGCTGCGGCTCGAGGCGAGCGCCGCCGAGCGGGACGGGCAGCGCGCCAGGGCGGTCTCGCTGATGCGGACCGCGGTGACGTTGCGGCCGGACGACGCCGGGCTGCGCTGGCAGTACGCGCGGCTGCTCGAGCGGGCCGGGCGCTACGACCTGGCCATCCGCGAGGCGGACGCGGCCGCCGCGCGGGCGCGCAACCTGCGCGAAGAGGCGGACAAACTCAAGGTGCGGGCCGAGGCGAAGCTCAGGGAGATTGAGGACCAGCGTAGATGGCGTTCGTTGGTCGATGGTCGGTAGTTGCGGGTTGATGGTTTGCGGGTGCGCGCACCGAGGTGGAGGTGCTGGGGGGAGGGCACGCGGGGCTGGCAGCTTCGCGTTCGAGAACCTCGAGCGGATCGCGCGGCGGCGGCTTGCGCAATCGCGGCTTCCGCCGGGTGCATGGGAGCGGGGGCGCTGCTCGAAGCGCGTGCCGGTCCAACTGCAGCGCCTCTCAGCTCATCCCGGTCTGCGCTCGTAGGCGCTGCGGGAGGTGGCACCTGCACAAGAAGTGGGGGAACGGATCCGCTTCTTTCGGTTTGAGTTTGGCTCACCGGTCTTCTAGGCATGCGTGGTTGGAACGGGCAGCTGGGAGGCTGGGCGTCTGCGACACGGGGCAGGATGGTGCTCAGCGAATGAGTGGGAGTAGCCACGTCGAAGCTCGCCTTGCCGAATGGCGATGATCACCCTGAAGCGGCGGGCAATCATCTGTACATACTCGCCGGTCCCCGTCATGACCGTCTCGGCAGGCTGAGCTATTCGCGTGTGATC
>JBMNNX010000460.1:0-3389 GCA_050942745.1 Myxococcales bacterium | reverse complement strand
AGAGCTTCAGCCCGTCGACGCAGGGCATCGAGGCCAGGACCGCCGAGCGCATCGAGGCGTTCGCGCCGCGCCTGCAGAACGTCCGCATCTACGGGGGCGACTACGAGAAGGTCGTCCGGAAGTACGACGGCGCGGACACGGTCTTCTACCTCGACCCGCCCTACGCCGGCTACAACGTGGACGTCGGCGAGGGCGACTTCGACGAGGAGCGCTTCGTCGGCGTGCTCCAGTCGCTCAAGGGCAAGTTCCTCCTGACCTACGGCGTGCGGGGGAAGCTCCCGGCGCTGCTCAAGGACGCGGGCTTCACCATCAAGCGGATCCGGACGCCGCGGAGCATCGGCTCGATGCGCGGCGTGGGCGGCCCGACGCTGCTCACCCAGCTCCTGGTCGCCAACTACGACCTCGTCGAGAAGACGGAGGCCGGCGAGGAGGCGCTCCTCGAGGCGTGGGACGGCCAGCTCGAGCTCGACGATCGCGGCGGCCCGGTTCTGGACGGCGAGATCGAGAAGGCGCAGGCGTTCGGCACGTTCGGCGGCTCCCACCACTACGCCAAGCGGATCGTGCCGCTCATCCCCGAGCACGAGACCTACGCCGAGCCCTTCGCCGGCGCGGCGGCGTTGCTCTATGCCAAGGAGCCGTCGGCGAAGGAGGTCCTCGCGGACAACGACGCCGACGTCGTCTTCCTGCACCGGTTCATCAAGGCGATGACCGCCGAGCGCGTCGAGGAGCTCGCGCGGCGCTTCGAGTGGAAGTGCACCGAGCAGAGCTTCGCCAAGGCGCGCGACATGGAGCCGAAGGACGCGGTCGAGCGCTTCTACAAGCTCGTCTTCGTCCGCACCCACGCGCGCGACTGCCGGCCCGACGGCACGCACCCGGCCAAGAACCACCTGGGCAGCACGACGAACCCGGAGAAATACCTGCGCGCGGCCGAGCGGCTGAAGGACGTCTCGATCCTGCACCAGGACTACCGGAAGACGATCGAGCAGCTCGACGGGCCGAAGACGTTCTTCTTCCTCGACCCGCCCTACCCGGGCGAGTGGTACGACAAGGACGCGGTCATCGATCTCGGCGAGTTCGCCGAGGCGCTCCGGTCGATCAAGGGCCGCTTCATCGCGGTCCTGAACGACAGCCCCGAGAACGTGGCCGCGTTCAAGTCTGTCGGCCACGTCTTCCGGCTGAAGGTCCACGAGGCCTCCGGCACCGGCGGCGCCAAGAAGGCCTCGCGCCTCTTCTGCGCCAACTTCAAGGTCGCCAAGGCAGACGGGGTGGAGGTCCTCGACGAGCCCGACGCGACCGACAAGGCCGAGTGGTCCGGGGCGTTCATTAACGACCTGCCCGACGACGCCTTCCTCTACATCGAGCCCGGTGGGCGGAAGGACGACGAGGGCAAGACGGTGCCGCGGAGCCTGCGGCACTTCCCCGTCCGCGACGACAAGGGCGAGCTGGACCTCCCGCACCTGCGGAACGCCATCGCACGCATCCCGCAGGCGAAGATCCCCGGCCTCACGGCTCGCGACCTGCGCGAGCTACAGGACCGGGCGCGGCGGCTGCTCGCCGAGGCGCAGGAGGCGGAACGCAAGCGCGCCGGCGCGCCGTTCGCCAAGTCCATCCCGCTCATCAAGGGCGTCGATCCAGACGACGAGCGCTACGTGCTCGGCGTGGTGCTCGAGCCCGAGGCGGTGGACGCCCAGGGCGACATCTACTCGCCCGAGGAGATCCGCCAGGCGGCCCACCGCTTCATGGAGGAGTTCGGCGGGCTGGGCCTCATGCACCGCTTCCGCGTGAACGGTGAGGTCAAGGTGCTGGAGAGCTACCTGGCCCCGGCGGACGTCAGCTTCGGCGACGTGAAGGTGCGCAAGGGCACCTGGCTGCTCGCCGTGCGGATCCTGTCGGACGAGCTGTGGGCGCAGGTGAAGGACGGCGGGCTCACCGGCTTCTCCATCGGCGGATCCGCGCGCCGCGTGCCCGAGCACGAGACCGACGCGAACGCCGGCGTCGAGCAGCGGAGAGCCGCATGAGCGTGCGCGCCAAGGCCGAGCACGGCGTGAACCGGCTCATCGACATCGTGGTCGAGGAGGTCTCGCTTGTCGACCGCGCCGCCAACAAGCACCGCTTTCTCATCGTGAAGAGGAGCAACGACATGGACGCAACCACGACCGACGATGCGGCGACCACCGCGGACGCGACCGAGGAGGTTCAGGACCTCGCGGCCGAAGTCGAAGAGGAAGAGAGCTCGGGCGAGGCGGCCGAGTCCGCCGGCGCCGAGAGCCCCCTCGGTTCGGCGCTGGCCGCGCTCGAGGGGCTGACCGAGGCGGTCGAGCTCCTCGGGACGGCGGGCGACGAGGGCGCCAAGCCGCGCCTCGCCGAGCTCGCGAGCGAGCTGAAGACCGTCTCGGATCGGCTCGCCGGCCTGGCCGGCGCGAAGCCCGAGGACGGCGCGGCGACGGGCGCGGCCAGGTCGGACGGGACGCCGGCCGCCGGGGAGGGCGAGCCGCTCGCCGCCGCGGTCGCCTCGGTCCGCGCAACGCTCGAGCGCGTCTCCGCGGTGCTCGACGCCGCGGGCAAGGACGGCGACGGAGCGACCCGGAGCGGCCAGGACGACAGCGCGGGCGACAGCGGCGCGGACGGCGCCGGCGACGACAAGGTCGCGGGCCAGCTCGAGGCCCTCGCCACCGCGCTCCGCACGCTGACCGAGACGGTCAAGGAGCAGCAGCAGCGGCTCGGTCGCATCGAGAAGCGCTTCGGCCTGCCCAACAGCGCGCCGTCCGGCGAGCGGCCCGCCAAGCCCGATGACGAGGACATCGGCTGGCCCCTCGACCTCAACCGACCCTTCGACCGGGAGAGCGTCGACAAGGCGACATCCTTCCACGACCTGTGAGCCCCGCGGGGACAAGGAGCAGAACGCGATGAGCTACATGAGCAACCGCACCATCCTGGAGAAGGCGGACCTCGCCCTCGCGGACCTCACCGCCGGGGGCGGCATCCTGAAGCCGGCGCAGGCCCAGAAGTTCATGCGCCTGCTCATCAAGGAGTCCGTCTTGATGAGGCTGGCGACCGTCGTGCCGATGGCGTCGCCCAAGCAGCAGATCTCGAAGATCAAGTTCGGCAGCCGCATCCTGCGGCCGGGCGCCGAGGCCACCGCGCTCACGGCCGCCGAACGCTCCAAGCCCGACCTCTCGCAGGTCGAGCTCGACGCCAAGCTGTTCAAGGCCGAGGTGCGCCTGTCGGACGAGACGCTCGAGGACAGCATCGAGCGGGGCCAGCTCCGGCAGACGATCATGGAGATGATGGCCGAGGCCATCTCCCGCGACATGGAGGAGGTGGTCGTCAGCGGCGACACGGCGTCGGCCGACCCGTTCCTCGCGGTGATGGACGGCGTGCTCAAGCAG
>JBMNNX010000120.1:0-18849 GCA_050942745.1 Myxococcales bacterium | reverse complement strand
GGGGCAAGACGGTCGCCGCCGCGGGCGGCCGCTCAGGCCTGGATCCAGGGGCTTTTCGGACCAAAGAGGCCCAGGAACGTGCCTGGCTGGCCCGTAGAGCGGTTTTGCCCCCTCCTGGCCTGCTTCAATACGGCTGGCGCTCGAACGCGGCTCCTGGGGCCATTTCGGGCCCTTCCAGGTGCCTTCTCGCACGATCTGCAAGTGCGCGTATCAATTGGAGATTTACCAGCAGGCGGGTCAGGTCCAGCAGCGCAGGTGTGACGACATCCTCGTACAGTGTCGCTCGCTCCTCGGTCTTGGCTCTGGGGCGAACGGAGACTCGTACCAGCGGGCGAACAACGGGGCGACGCGAAATCCGGGCGCCGCTCCCCACCCCCAAACCCCCTCTCCCTCAAGCGCGCCAACGGGATCGCGTGCTCGTCGCGACTGCATCAGCGCGCCCGAGGGGAGGGGGCTTTCACGGTGGGCGCGCGTGGACTGAGGAATGCGGCGGGCGAGGCAGCGCGATGGCGGGAACACAGGCGCTCTCCCGCGCGCTTGCAGCTTGACCGGCCAGCCAACGTGTTGTTCTCCTCTCCCCGCGAAAGCGCGCTTCACCAACGGAAGAGAGGGCTTCGACATGCTGAGCTACACGGATCTCGGTCTCGTCAACACGCGCGAGATGTTCAAGAAGGCGATGGAGGGCAAGTACGCCGTCCCCGCCTACAACTTCAACAACATGGAGCAGCTCCAGGCCATCATCGAGGGCTGCGGCCAGTCGAAGTCGCCGGTCATCCTCCAGGTCTCCAGCGGCGCACGGAAGTACGCGAACCAGACCCTGCTGCGCTACATGGCCGAGGGCGCGGTAAAGATGGCCCGCGAGAAGGGCTACACCAACCCCATCGCCCTGCACCTCGACCACGGCGACACCTTCGAGCTCTGCAAGTCGTGCATCGAGACCGGCTTCTCGTCGGTGATGATCGACGGCTCGCACCACCCCTACGAGAAGAACGTCGAGCTGACCAGACAGGTGGTCGAGTACGCCCACAAGTACGACGTCACCGTCGAGGGCGAGCTTGGCGTGCTCGCGGGAATCGAGGACGACGTGCAGGCCGCCGAGCACGTCTACACGCAGCCCTCGCAGGTCGAGGACTTCGTCAAGCGCACTGGCGTCGACTCGCTCGCCATCTCCATCGGCACCTCGCACGGCGCCTTCAAGTTCAAGCCCTCGCAGTGCACGCTCAACGAGGACGGCGTCCTCGTCCCGCCGCCGCTGCGCTTCGACATCCTCGAGGAGATCGAGAAGCGCATCCCCGACTTCCCCATCGTGCTCCACGGCGCCAGCTCGGTGCTGCCCGAGTACGTCAAGATCATCAACAGCCACGGCGGCAAGCTCGAGGCCGCCGTCGGCATCCCCGCCGACCAGCTCCGCAAGGCCGCGTCCTCGGCGGTCTGCAAGATCAACATCGATTCCGACGGCCGGCTGGTCTTCACCGCGATCATCCGCAAGGTCTTCGCCGAGAAGCCCGCCGAGTTCGACCCCCGCAAGTACCTGGGGCCCGCTCGCGAAGAGCTCATCAAAATGATCATTGAGAAGAACGAGAAGGTGCTCGGCTCGGCCGGCCGCTACTAGCCGCCGTCTGGCCTCTGCTCTCGCGCCCGCGCGGCCCTCCTCGAAGGAGAGCCTCGCGGGCGCTTCCATTTCGCCATCGCGCGAGGTGATCGCATGGCCTCCTCTCGACTCGCCCGGCCAGTGTTCGCGGCCTTCGCCCTGTTGCTCGCCGGCTGCGCCGCGAGCCTGCCGAAGAGCGGCGCCATCGCCCCGGCCACCTACTCGCAGTCGCTCGAGACGGACGTCTCCCGCCACTACCTCGTCCACGTCCCCAAGGGCTACGACCCCGCGCGGTCCTATCCGCTGGTCATCGCCCTGCATGGCGCCTTCGACTCGGCGGAACTGCTGGAGGAGACCACCGGCTTCAGCGAGCTCGCCGACCGCGAGGGCTTTGTCGTCGCCTATCCGAACGGCATCGGGTTGCTCGGCTTCCTTCGGCACTGGAACGCGGGCTTCTGCTGTGGGAAGGCCAAGTACGACGGCTGGGACGACGTAGGCTTCCTCGTGGAGCTCATCGACGACCTCGCGGCGCGCCTTTCGATCGACAAGAAGCGGGTCGCGCTGGTGGGCTTCTCGAACGGCGGCATGCTGGCCTATCGCTTCGCCGCCGAGCACCGCGAGAAGGTGGCGGCCATCGTCGCGGTCAGCGCGGCTTTCGGGGCCCAAGAAGACGAGGAGCCGGAGATGCGCAGCTTCGCGATTCCCGAGCCGCCGCTCCCGACGCTCGTCATCCACGCCCGCGACGACTCGTCGATCCCGCTCGACGGAGGTCAGAGCCCGCGGCGCCCGGAGATCCGTTACCTGGGGCCGAAGGACGCGGTCGCCCACTTTGTTCAGCTCGCGGGCTGTGGACAGGAACCGAAGGAAGAGCGGCAACGCGGATACGTGGTCCGCACCTGGTCAGGATGCGCGCCAGGAGGCGAGGTCGCCCTCTTTGAAATCGACGAAGGCGGCCACGCCTGGCCGAGGCGGCGTGAAGACGGGAGCGGGGTCGACGCCACCGAGGCCGCGTGGAGCTTCCTCTCCCGATGGCTGCAGCGGCCGGAATAGGCGAGGGAGCATCGCGCCCAACGGGGAACGCTCGGCGACACGAAGGCGAGTCGCGCCGCGGCCGTGAGATCGGCGCGGCGGCGCCGGCACGAAGGCCGGCGCTCCGTACAATCGCGACGTCGGGGCGGCGGCGCCGGCACGAAGGCCGGCGCTTCGCGGCGTAGCCCACCTACTTTGGAAGGCTCTGCAGGAACTTCTTGAACGGCTCCGTGCCGCGCACCGTCGCGAAGCCCCTTTCGGCTTCGAGCCTCGCGCGCAGCCGCGGTGTGCCACGAAGCCGCTCCAGCTCGCGGACCACGGGCGCAGGCTCGCCTCGCAATGCGAGGAGCCGCGCGTAGTCGAAGCGCGCCTCGGCGTTCGCCGGATCGAGCTGGAGCGCGGCGTCGAAGACGCCGGCGGCCTGCGCGCTGGCGAAGAGGTCTCCTGCCGCTTTCTCGAGGAGCCGCTTCGCGTCCTTGTGGAGCAGCTTCGCCTGCAGCCCCCGGAGATTGGACTGAGGCACGCGCACGATGAGGTACCCGAGCTCGGTGGCGCCGTCCTTCTTCGGCTCGGCGAATCCGAGGATCACCTGCTCGCCCAGCGCGAGATCGATCGCCGGCACGGTCGGCGGCATCTGCGTCGCGAGCGCCTTGGCATTGCCCGCGCCGAGCGCCAGCGCCTCGGCGCGCGGCTCCTGCCCTGCCTTGCAGCCGGCGCCGCACCATCCCAGGCGCCAAAGCTGGACGCCCGGGACCACGATCTCGCGCTGGCCTTGCCAGTGGAGGACGAGGGCGCCGCCTTCGATCGAATACTCGAACCACGCCTCGGCATAGGGCAGGTCCGGCGACGGGAGACGCGGGGCGCGGAAGAACGAGGCGCACGGGTGCGCGGCCGGCGCTTTGAAGAGCTGTCGCGCGACGTGCGCGTTCTTCTCGGGAGCGGCCTCCTCGTCGAGCGACGCATCCCCGAGCCTCTCGAAGCTCCAGCCGCCCTTGGCCGCGAGCGCGCCGTAGGCCCAACGGCTGTTCCGGCACTGCTTGTCGGCTCCGTCGCAGTTGTCGGTCTGTTCGATGAAGAAGAGCACCGCGTCCGCGCCGGTGACGCAGACCGGATCTACCGAGATCCGCGAGGAGCTCGCGGCGATGGCGTCGATGGGCGAGGCCAGACCGGCGACGAGCGCCGCGGCCGACAGGAGAGAGCAAGTAGAAGAGCGCATGATCGAGAGAATACCGCACGGCCATGCGCTGGAAACCCGGGGCGCTGCCCGCCGCGCTCTTTCAGAAGATGGCGTCGGCGAGCTTCGCGTTGGGCTCGATCTTGTCGAGGACGAAGCGCGCCGACAGCTCGGTCGCCTTGCGCAGCTCGACGACCCGCGGGTGCCATTCGCCGGCGACGGCCGAGGAGTAGTCGATGAGCCTCAGCTCGCGGAAGCTCTCCCCGTCCTTCAGGACCAGGCGCAATGGCTCGAAGCGATCCTTCTCGACCCAGAGGCTGGGAACGCCGACGTCGCGCGGGTGGGCACCGATGACGTAGGCGACCACGCCCTCGGCGCGACCGAGCGCAACCTTCGTAGTCTTGATGCCGGAGGTCTTTGCGAGATCGAGGACCCCGTCGAAGCCGCCGCGCCCGTCGAGCAGCGGGCAGACGTAGGCCGCGAAGTCGGTGAGCGCGCCGAGCGCCGTGCCCGTGGTCGTCACCTTGCCGTTGATGTTGGAGGCCGACGGGCCCTCCCTGCCTTCGGCGGCCTCGAGCTCGACGCGGCACCTGCCCGGCATCTTGTAGGAGATGGTCATTGGAGCGGTGAGCTTGCTCTCCTCGACCTGACGCCCGAGCGCGACGGCAGCGGCGGCGACCTCCGGGCCTTCGAAGGTGATCTCGCCCTTCACCACCATGGTCGCCAGCTTCAGGTTGCGCCGGTGGACGCCCATCTTGTGAATCACGGCGGCCGCCGAGAGGAGGTAGGCGTGCGCGGCCGCGGGGACGAGCAGCAACGCGATGAGGATGACAAGACGCTTCATTGCTTCTCCGGATTGGCTGGGCGCGGACCTTGGGCGGAAGCGGTCTCCAGAGCAGCGCCCCGGGTCCGGCTCCCTGCCTCGATTCGGTAGCGGAGCCTAACCGCCGATAGCGTCCGGGTAAAGCGCAAGGCTGCTCGTTCGCAGGACGGGAATGCCGCGCGAATGGCGGTGGTCGGCCGAGAATTCGCCGGGAAAGCCGGAGCGGCCTCGCGGGGGCGCATCAACGGCCGCCAAGGCGGCGTTCTTCGCCTCGCGCGAGACGCTGGGACGTCGGGGAACACGGCAAGTAAGCGGCGCCGGGGCCTGCGCGGCCGGGCGCACTGCCGTGCGCCCCTCCCCACGCCCGGCCCCTTGCCGCGGGACCGAGTGCGCGTCGCGGCCGGGCGCATCGCCGTGCCGTTCGCCCGTACCGCGGTCAGTGGCACCAATCGGCCCAGCCGTACACGGTGTCGATGCGGATAGGGTGCGCGGCAGCGAAGCCATAACGGTTGCTCGCCTCCTGGCAGCCGTCCCACTTCTCGACCGTCTCCCAGCCGCCGCGGGCGTACTTGTACTCAAACCACTCGCCGCGCGGCAGGCTCACCGACCCGGCGGCGATGCTCGGGCCGGTCCACTCGAGCGCCTGGTGCTGCCAACCGTTCGCGGAGGTGGCGATGGTGATCGGCCGATCGGTCGGCGTGCCGGCGGGCACCTTCACCTCGAAGCGCACCTCGACCGGCGGCGCCGGCGCGACAAGCTCGGGGTCGTAATCGGCGCGCAGCTCGAAGCCGGCGCGGTCGGGCATCACGGCAAGGAGCGCAAGATCGCCCTCGTCGTACCAATAGCCCCGCCCCGCGGCGATGAGCGCCTCGAGGCTGGGCTGCGCGGTCAGCGGCTCGCCATCGAGGCTCACGCCGGCCAGCGGGTGATCGACCCGGCGAAAACGCACGGAGAGGAGGCGCGCTGCCGGCTCGAAGCTGCCCTCGCGCGCCGAGGCCTTCAGCGTGGCGCCGTCCTGGCGCCGCGTCAGCTCGTAGCGCACCAGCGAGTAGGCGCCCTGCTCATAGGCGAAGGAGTCGCCCTCGTCCTCGTAGAGCTCGAAGGCGCTCGGCTGCGCGCCCGGGTAGACGTCGAGGTAGAGCACGTCCGGCGTCCTCTGGTCGGTCCACTGCCCGGCGTTGAACCTGGGGACGATGGCGCCCTCGCGGACGAAGGTCGGTCGCGCACCGAGGAACACCGGCTGATCGAACGTCTTCGGGCCCTCGATCACCTTGCCCGAGTAGCTCTCGTACCAGCGGCCTGGCGGCAGGTAGACCGTGCGCGTCGTCGCGCCCTCCCTCAAGACCGGCGCGTAGAGGATCGACGGGCCGAGCAACACCTCGTCGCCGATGGTGCGGCTCTGCTCGTCGGTCTGGAACTCATAGACGAGCGGGCGCAGCACCGGCGTGCCGGTGAGCGAGGCCTGGCGGAAGAGGCTGTAGAGGTAGGGCATCAGCTCGTAGCGCTCCTGGATGACCGCGCGGCTGATGTCCTCGACCTCGACGCCGAAGGCCCAGGGCTCCTGGCGGTTGCCCGTGGTCTGGCAGTGGCCGCGGAAGAAGGGCGAGAAGCCGCCGACCTGCATCCAGCGCGCGAAGAGCTCGGCGGTCGCGTCGCCGCCGTAGCCGCCCACGTCGCTGCCGGCGAAGGTGACGCCCGACAGGCCGAGGTTGAGCAGCATCGGCACCGTCTCGCGCAGCGTCTCCCAGCGGCTCGGCGCGTCTCCGGTCCACACCGCGGTGTAGCGCTGCTCGCCCGCGTAGCCTGCGCGCGTGAGGAGGAAGGGCCGGCGCTCGGGCGCGGCGGCCCGCAGCGCGTCGTAGGTCGCCCGCGCCTCGAAGAGCGCGTAGAGGTTGTGCCCTTCGGCCATCGTCATCGGATAGCCGTCGCCGTCGGAGACGAGCTCGTTGGGCACCGTGTTGCCCAGCTCCGGCCGGAACGAGGTCGGCTCGTTCATGTCGATCCAAACTCCGCGAACTCCCTTACCGGCGAGCCTCGCGACGAGCCCCTTCCACCACTCGCGCGTGCCGGCCGACGAGAAGTCGGGGAAGACGCTCGGCCCGGGCCAGACCTCGCCGACGTAGGGCTGGCCGTCGGCGCTCTTGAGGAAGTGCCCGCCCGCGAAACCGGATTGGTAGACGTCCCAGGCCGGGTCCACCTTGATGCCTGGATCGACGATGGCCGTGGTCTTGAAACCCAGGGCCTCGAGCCCGGCGACGAGCCCCTCGGGGTCCGAGAACCCGGCCGGCTCCCAGGTAAAGGACCGGAAGCCATCCATGTGCTGGATGTCGAGCCAGATGCCGTCGGCCGGGATGCGCCGGCTGCGCAGCTCTTCGGCGATCTGGCGGACCTCGGTGTCCGGGTAGTAGCCCCAGCGCGACTGGTGGTAGCCGAGCGCCCAGCGAGGCGGCAGCGGCATGCGCCCGGTGAGCCAGGTGTAGCGCTCGAGCACCTTGGCCATCGACGGACCCGCGATGAGGTACTGGTCGATGGCGCCGCCCTCGGCGCTCACGCGGTAGCGGCTGCGCTCGGTCGCGCCCATATCGAAGCGCGTGCGCCAGGAGTTGTCGGTAAAGAGGCCGTAGGCGATCTCGCCGCGCAGGCCGATGAAGAAAGGAATCGCTTGGTAGAGCGGGTCGGTGCCGGGCGGATAGCCACCCCACTCGTCGACGAAGGGATCGCTGTTCCACATCTCCATCTTCTGGCCGCGCTTGTCGAAGGGTCCGCCCTTCTCACCAAAGCCGTAGAAGTGCTCGCCCGGCGCCGCGACGCGCTCGACACCGCGCTCGCCCGCCACGAGGAACCAGCCGCCGTCCTCGGGATCCTCGAGCAGCACCTCCCCGTCCCGACCGACCGCGCGGACCCGGCAGTCGCGCGCGACCGACACGGTGATCTCCGGCGTGCACAGCCGGAAGCTGTCGGCGTCGCCGCCAAAGCCGATCAGCGCCGAGGCCTCCGGCTGCGCGACGACCGCGAAGGAGCGATCCGCATCCTTCTCGCCGTAGCGCAGCCGCACGATGCCTTCCTGCCAGGCGCTCAGGGACAGCTCGAACCCCGCGCACGCGATGTCGAAGCGCTGGGCATCGCCGGCGACCCAATCCGGCAGGGCGCGGGTCTCGCAGAGCTCGTCCGGATCGATCCGGCCCGCGTCGGCAAGTCCGGCGTCGTCGCTGGCGCCTCCCGCGTCGGCGGGAGGCTGCAGCTCGTCCGAGCAGTTGCAGCCGGCGACGGGCATGCCGAGCAGCATAGCAGCGAGAGCGCTGCCGAGGAGTCGGGATGGATGCGTGCGCATGGTGCTCCCCAGGTTCGCGGACGTGGCGCCCCGGCAAACGTCGAGCGGACGCGCGGGGCGGCGCGATGATATCTCCCTGCTCGAACGCCCGCCGGTTTGGCGCGCCTTGGAGCCGGGCGAAGCTTCTCCCGGCGCGACTCGACTCAACGCAGTAGGTTCGAAGCTCGAAGGGAGGCCGCCGTGCGACTGATTCACCTGAGCGACGTCCACATCCAGCTCGACTACTCGCAGGTCCCCTGGCGCCGGCTCGGGTGGCGCCGGGCACTCGCCCAGGTCGAGCTGCGCGTCCTCGGCAGGGCCGCGCGCTTCGAGCGCGGCGTCGAGGTGCTGCGGCAGATCGCCCGCGACGCCGACGCGCTGGGCGCCGACCACGTCCTGCTCTCCGGGGACCTGACCGCCCTGGCGACGCACGAGGAGTTCCGGCGCGCCCGCGAGGCGCTCGGCCTGCTCGCCGACGATCCGAGCCGCCTCTCGATAATCCCCGGCAACCACGACCGCTACACCGCCCACAGCATGCGCAGCAGGCGCTTCGAGCAGCACTTCGGCAACCTGCTGAAGAGCGACCTCCCGCAGCACTGCGGGCCGGACGGCTATCCCTACGTGCGCCTGGTCGGCAGTGAGCTCGCGGTCATCGGCCTCGACAGCACGCACCTCGCCCCGCTGCCCGGGCTCGCCTTCGGGCGCATCGGCTTCGGGCAGCTTCGGCGCCTGGCGGCGATCCTCGAAGACCCCGCGCTGCGCGACCGGGGCATCGCCGTGCTCGTCCACCACGCGCCGCTGCACCGCTGGGGCGGCGCCGACTCGATCACGCACGGCCTGTGGGACGCCCGCTGGCTGCTGCGCGCGCTCGCTGGCCGAAGCTGCTCGGTGCACCACGGCCACATCCACGAGCGCTACTGGCACCGGGCCACCGACCGCCATCCGCACCTCTTCGGCGCGGGCGCCTCCACGATGCGCGGCGACGAAGGGTACTGGATTATCGAAATGGAAAGGGGTTGTATCTCGTCGGCGCGCGTAGGCCGGCCAGGCGAGACGAGCGCCGAGACCTCCACCAACCATGAATCCGCGCACCCGGGAGCCCCGCGTGACCGCAGCGAGCCATTCACCTGAGGAGCTGATGGAGCAGACGCGTCTGTCGAAGGCGGCCGACGAGCTTCTTGAAACCTGCGTGCACGAGCGCCTGTCGCTGCGCGCGACGATGGAGCGCTTCCTGCCGCTCGTCTGCGGCGAGCTGGGCGCGGTCGGCGCCGCGGTGATCACGCGTAACGAGGACCTCGTCACCGCCGCCTTCTCGCACGGCGAGCTCGCGGGCGAAGACCCCTGGACGCTGCTCGCCGACCGCCGCTTCGGCGCCTTCCCGCTGCGCGGCCACACGCTCGTCAGCCAGGTGCTCGACGTCGCCGGCACCGACGTGGGGACCGCGGGCCTTGTCTTCGAAGGTGAGCTCGCGCCCGAGCGGATCGAGGGCGTGCGCGGCCGCATCCAGGTGGTCTGCGAGCAGCTCGACGGCATCCTCGCCACCATCCACACCGCCTCCGAGAAGCAGGACCTCATCCAGCGGATCAGCCAGGCGCTCGCCGACCGCGTCTTCGAGCGCGGCCTCGACACGGCGGTCTCGCTGCTCCACCCGACCATCGACATCCAGACCCTGCTCTTCGTCTGGCGCGACGCGGTAGACGAGAGGGCCATCTGCTATCGGCTCTACCGCCGCGGCAAGCTCGAGCACGACAGCGAGAGCCGCCGCCACCCCGGTCTCGAAGCGGCGATCCGGGCGCACGGGGTCGAGCTGCTCGCCCCCGACCGCCATCGGCTGCGCACCGTGCTCGGCCTCGAGGGCTGCCTCGAGAACGTGCTGCTCTCCGGGCTCAACCGCGCCGAGTGGCTCGGCAAGTGCTTGGTGCAGGCCGGCCCGCGCGGCTTCTCGACCTTCGCCCTGGACCTGGTGCGCCTGCTGGCGCAGATGGCCCGCGAGCGGCTGGTGGACCACAACCGCGAGCGGCGCCACCTCGCACAGTTCTTCGCCCCGCCGGTCATCAACCGCCTGCTGCGCGAGCCGGCCTACGACGAGAAGTACCTGGCGCCGCGCGAGCAGGAGGTGGCCATCCTCTACGCCGACATCAACGGCTTTACGCGCCTGAGCGAGATGGTGCTGGAGAAGCCCTCGCTCATCGGCCAGTTCATCGACCGCTGGGCCGAAGGCGCGGTCAACATCCTCTGGGAGCACGGCGGGACGTTCGACAAGATGGTCGGCGACTGCATCATCGGCCTCTTCGGCCCGCCGTTCTACGAGGAGCCCAGCGCCCGGCGCGCGCTCAACGCGCTCGAGGCCGCGCGCAAGATGCTCGAGTTCACTATCCGCTTCGCCGAGGACCCGCTGCTCGACGGGATGAGGTCCAAGCCGGAGCTCGCCAACGGGCTCGGCATCGCGGTCGGGATCAACCTCTGCCCGGCCTGCGTCGGGGTCTTCGGGCCGAACCACGACGTGACCGCCTTCTCGGCCGGGATGAACGCGACGGCGCGCCTGCAGGGCCTGGCCGGCTTCCGGGAGATCCTCGCGATGGAGAGCGCCGTGCGCGCGCTCGGCGAGTTGCCCGACGCGCACGGCTATCGCTTCGGCGAGCTGACCGAAACCCCGGTCAAGAACGTCTCCAAGCCGCTGCGCTACGCCGCGGTCTCGTGGGATTGAGCCGCCGCGGGCGGCAGTCGCGCGCCGGCCAGGCGGGCTGCCGAACGATCGACCGCGCCGCCTCTTTTCCCCGGTTCGCGCCGGCCATCATCGGTTGGAGGACTTTGAATCCTCCTACCTGGGCCTTCTCCGCGGCCGCGACGACCGTCGTCGAGTGCCCGACCGGCCTATCGATCGGGCGTCGCCCGCTAACGAAACGCCCCCTCTCCCGCGAAGGAAAGGGGGCCTCGGGCAAAGCCGCTGAATCGGTGCGTGACCGGTCGAGCGCTCTACGCCTTGACGATCGCGCCGTCGGTCGGGCACACGGACTTGCAGCCCATGTCGCCGCCGCGCGCCGCGCACTCGTCGCACTTCGAAGCGTCGATCACGTAGGTGCTGTCGCCCTGGGAGATGGCCTGGTTCGGGCACTCGGACTCACAGGCGCCGCAGCTGATGCACTCTTCGGTAATCTTGTTCGCCATTTTTCGCTCTCCTCAAATGACCGGCCCGCGGAGTTGACAGCGAGCGGGGCTCGGAGCTCACGGGCCCGCCCTGCATACCAGAAAACGGCTTCGGGTGGACATCAGAATTCCCCACGCCGCAGCCTCCCGGGTGGTCAGGCTGCCCTCGAGCAGCCCGCCGCGCGCCGACTGGCGCCCGCCGCCCGGGCACTGGCATTGTTGAGGTTGTAACAACGCCGGGGAGAATTGCATGCGCCTGCCGTCCAAGTTTTGGGGAAGCCGTGTTCCGGGGTGGGCCTTGGGGTTGGGAGCCAAGGGTTACCACCGTCTGATGGGGATCGTCGGAGCAGAGGCGAGGGCGCGCGGGCTCGACTTCCAGTTCGACGACGAGGGCTCCGTGCGCCTGGGCACACGGGTCGAAAACGCCCGCGAGCTCGACCTGAGAGCGCTCGCTCGGGAATGCGCCGAGAGCCCGGCGGAGAGTTGGGAGGCGCTGGTCGCCGAGCGAATCGACGAAGCGCTCAGGTAGCCCCGGCGATGATCGAGGCCGCGACCGCTGGTTGACGCCGCGCCTCCCGTTCCTTGAGTCGGCCCTGGCCGCCGCCTATCCTTCCAAACCGGACAATCGGGCCTGTCGAACACTGGGCCCTGACAGGCGGGAGCCTCACCTTGGAAGCCACGACGTTCTCGAGCGCCCTTCGCGCCGCAATCGCGCGCGCGCGAGCGCCATCGCCCCGGGCCGCCCTCGCGCTCGCAGTCGCCCTGAGCTTCGCCCTCGGCGCCGCCGCTCCCGCCCTCGGCGCCTCGCTCACCCTCGAAAACGGCCCCGTCGTCCTCGGCCGCGTCGAATCGGTCGGGGTGCTCTTCCAGGTCGAGGAGCCGCCCGGAGAGCCGCGCCCGCTGCGCCTGTCGGTCAACGTCGGCAGCTTCGGCGAGGTGACGCGGGTCGAGCCCGGGCTCTACCGCGCGGTCTACACGCCCCCGAAGACGCTCTTTCCCCAGGTCGCGCTCGTCGCCGCCTGGCGCGAGTCCGGCCCCGAGGCGCCCATCGAGTTCATGCGGCTGCCGCTCCACGGGAGCACGCGCATCGACGCGGTCGCCCCGCCGCGCTCCGAGGTCCGGGTGATCGTCGGCGACACCGAGTTCGGCCCGGTGACGACCAACGCCCGCGGCCGCGCCTCGGTGCCGGTGGACGTCCCGCCCGACGTCCCCGAGGCCGTCATCAAGATCAAGGAGCGCTCGGGCTCGGTGACCACGCGGCGCGCGGCGGTCTCGACCCCGCCCTACAACCGGCTCACCGTCGCCCTGGTCCCGCACGCCATCCTCGCCAACGGCGTCGACTGGGCGCGCGTTGACGTGCTCTACGACGCCGGCGCCGTCGCGCCCGACTCCATCCGCGTCGTGCCGACCGAGGGCGAGGTGACACTGCTGCGCGCCGAGCCGCCGCGCTACAGCTACCGCTACATGCCCCCGCGCGGCTCGGTCTCGCGCGAGCTCGGCTTCCAGGTCACCGTCGAGGGCGACAAAGCCGCCCAGGGCAGCGCCCGGCTCGCGCTCGGCCTGCCGCCGCCGGCCGAGATCGTGATCAAACCGCCCGACGAGCCGCTCATCGCCGACGGCCACGCCTCGGCCACCGTCGAGGTGCGCGTGTTCGACGAGAACCGCCTCGGCCTGCCGCTGCAGCGCATCGAGCTGATGGCCAACGGCCAGCGCATCGAGGGCCTCCACTACAAGGCCGACGGCGTCTACGAGGCGCGCTTCGTCGCCCCCGCGACCTATCCCGAGGGCGGCCTCGTGCGCTTTTCGGCCACGGTCTTCAAGCCCGACGGCCAGGGCCTGACCACCGGCGCCAACTATCAGGTCCTCCCGCTGCCGCTGCCCGCCTCGCTCCTCGGGCGGGTCGCGCCGCGCCCGGTGCTCGCCGACGGCCACAGCCGCGCGGTGATCACCCTGGACGTGCGCGACAAGGCGGGCGTGCCGCTGCCGGGAGCGCGCCTCATCGCCCTCGCCGCGGCCGGCCAGGGCACCGTCAGCCCGGTGCTCGATCTCGGCGAGGGCCGCTACCGCGTGGACTACGTCGCTCCCGAGACGGTGCCGCCGGGCGCCGAGGCGCTCGTGCGCATCGTCGATTCCTCGAACAGCTTCGAGTCCATCGTGCCCGTCCCGCTGCGCGAAGAGCACCGCCTGCTCGGCGGCCTGCGCGCCGGCTACACGCACAGCCTGGCCGAGCTGTCGGGCCCGCGCGCCGGGCTCGATCTCTGGGTCCCCTTCCGCCTCTCCACGGCCAGCTTCGCGCTCGGCCTGTCGGCGACCTACGGCCGCGCGACCCAGACCGTCGAGGGCACCTACGCCGAGAGCCGCTCGCAGGCCAACTTCGTGCCCGCCGCGCTCAAGCTCGCCTACGCGCCGCTCATCACCTCGCGCTTCGCCGGCTACCTCGGCGCGGGCGCGGTCGCCACCTGGGCGCGGGTGCGCGCCGAGGCCAACGGCTACGACGCGGTGCAGGTGGGGCTCGGCGCAATCGGCTTCGTCGGCGGTGCGCTCGATCTCGGCCCCGGCCAGCTCTTCCTCGAGGCCTCGTGGGCCTACGCGCCGGTAGACGACGAAGACTTCCACCTCGACGCGGGCGGGCTCTCGCTCGAGCTCGGCTACCGCTTCGGACTGTTCTGATGCGCGCGCCCGCCCTCCTCATCCTCGCCGCCGTGCTCGGCGCCTGCACCTCGGGCCGCGACGAGCTCCCCGCGCCGCGCTTGTCGGCCGTCTCCCCGTCGGCCGGCGAGGACGACGCGCCGGTCGCGCTCACCTTGAGCGGCGACGGCTTCCTACCGCGGGTGCGCACCGACTTCAACGATCCGGCCGGGAGCGGGCTCGACGACACCTTCCGCGTTGACCTGGTCCCGTCGGACGCTACGCTGCCGACCGCGACGCTGCCCGAGGTGCAGCGAGTCTCCTCGCAGGAGCTGCGAGCCACCGTCCCCGCCGGGCTCGCCCGCGGCTTCTACGGCGTGCGCGTCACCGATCCGCTCGGCCGCGAGGCGTTCCTGCCCGAGGTCTTCCGCGTCGTGCGCTCGGCAAAGCACGTGGCCGGCTTCCGCTTCGAGCCGATAGGGCCCCAGCGCGTCGGCGTGCCCTTCCTCGTCGAGCTGACGGCGGTCGATGCCGAGGGCGGGCTCGTGGACGGGTTCACCGGCTCGGTGGCCCTCGCCGATCGCACCGAGGCGCTCGCGCCCACCGTCGTCGGCCCGTTCGCGCTCGGCAGGGCGCGCGCGCACGCGACCATCTCGGCGCTGGCGGCCGCGAACCAGCTCGAGGCGACCGACGACGAGGGCCGCTCGGGCCGCTCCGAAGAGTTCGCGGTCGAGCCCGGCCTCGCGGTGCAGGTGGCGATCACCACGGCGCCACAGCAGCTCTCGGCCGGCGCGTGCTCCCAACCCGTGGAGCTCGAGCTGCGCGACGCGCTCGGGCGCCCCGCGCCCGCCGTAGAGAAGCTCCCGGTGCGGCTCGCGGCGGCGCCGCCCGACCGCTTCACCTTCTTCGCCGGCGCCGACTGCGCCGAGCCTGCGGCCGAGATCGCCTTCGCGCCGGGCGCCGCCCGGGCCACCTTCTCCTTCCGCGGCGAAAAGGCGGGCACCGTGACCCTGCGCGCCCTGCCCGAGAGCGTGCCCGGCGCGAGCCAGGCGCAGTCGATCTCGGCGCTCGAGCCCGCGGCCATCGAGTTCGTCACCCCGTCGCTCGTGCTTGCGCTGGGCAGGTGCTCGAGCCCGGTCGAGCTGCGCGCCCACGACGCCTTCGGCAACCCGAGCACGCCCGCGCAGGCCGTCCCGACCGCGCTCGAGTCTCAGCCGGCCGGGGCGCTGCGCTTCTTCTCCGACACCGCCTGCGCGAACGAGATCACCTCGGTGGACCTCGAGCCCGAGGCCAACCTGGCGCGCTTCCACGTGCGCGCCGACGGCGCCGGGACTAGCTCGATCAAGGCGGCCCCGTCCAACTCCCTTGCGCCGGCGGTGATGGTGCTGACCGCGAGCCCGTGATGGCCGAACCCTTGGTGATCCACTTCGTCAGACAGCCGGACGCGAAGCGCGAGTGGACGGCGGAGCTCCAGCTCCGCCAGACGCCCCTCCTCGCCGCCTTGGGCTTGGCCGTGGCCCTCTCCGCCTGCACCAGCGGCTCGCGCCCGGTCTCCGAGCTCGTCGCGGTCATCCCCAGCCGCGCCGTCGAGGGCGCGCCGGTCGCGATCTCCATCCACGGCAAAGGCTTCGGCCCGCGCGTCTTCAGCGACTTCGGCGGCGAGCCGCGCGTTGACACCCGCTTCGTCGCCCGCCTCGGCAACACGACCCTGCGCCAGGTGCGCCTCGAGGCCGACGGCACGCTGAGCGCGGTCATCCCCGAAGGCGTCGCGCCCGGCACCTACGACCTCGTGGTCGTCGATCCCTGGGAGCAGGAAGCGACGCTGCCGGCGGCCTTCCGCATGCTTTCGATCGAGGAGCTGAGCGAGCTCGTCGTCGGCTACCGGATCTCGGAGATCGGCCCGCAGCGCGTCTTCGCGCCCTTCCCGGTCACCATCGAGGCCATCGACGCCGAAGGAAAGGTCGTCCCCTACTTCAACGGCTCGCTGTCGCTGGGCGACGTGTCGGGCTCGGCGCTCCCGTCGATCGCCGGGTTCTTCGCCGCCGGCCGCTGGACCGGCCCGGTCGAGGTCCGCGAGCCGAGCCTCGGCAACACCCTCGTCGTCCGCGACGAGCTCGGGCGCGAAGGCCGCTCCAACCCCTTCGACGTGCAGCCGCGCGAGGCGGCCGGCCTGCGCTGGACGAGCGCGGCGCAGACGCTCCTCGCCGGCACCTGCTCGGCTCCCATCCGGCTCAGCGTCATCGACGTCTCCGGCTTCGAGACGCGGGTCGAGGCGGAGCTGCCGGTCGCGCTCGTGGCGCAGCCGTCGCCCGGCTTCGAGCTGTTCGCCGACGCGGCGTGCAGCGAGACGATCTCCTCGGCCGCCTTCGCGCCCGAGCAGGCCGAGCTCATCTTCCATTTCCGCAGCGCACGCGCCGGCAAGATCCTCCTTTCCGCCGAGGCCGAAGGGCTCGCGGGCGACGGGCAGATCCACACGGTCGAGGCCGCAGAGGCGACGCACGTCGCCTTCGTGACCGCGCCGCAGACGCTCGTCGCCGGCGCCTGCTCCTCGCTCGTGACCATCGAGAGCCACGACGCCCAAGGCAACGCCGCGACCGTGGGCGAGCGCGTCCCCGTCACCCTCTCCGCCACCCCGCCGACCGGCTTCGCCCTCTTCGCCGACGAGAGCTGCGCGACGCCGCTCGACGCGCTCGCCATCGAGCCGGGCACCAAAGCGGTCTCCTTCTACTTCCGCGGGACGAAGGCCGGCGAGGTCGAGCTGAGGGCGGCGACCGCGGCGCTGGGCGAGGCGCAGCAGCTCGAGATCATCGTGCCCGCCGCCGCCGAGCGCCTGGTCTTCCTCACCGCGGCGCAGACCAAGATCGCCGGCGAGTGCTCCGACGAGGCGCGCCTCGAGATCCGCGACGCCTTCGGCAATCCGGCGCCGGCCGCGGCCGTCACGACCATCGCCCTCGGCGCCTCGCCCGCCGGCGGCCTAGAGCTCTTCGCGGGTCCCGGGTGCGCCGCCGCCGCGGGCTCCCTCACCGTCGCGGCCGGCGAGGCCCGCGCCAGCTTCTCGTTCAAGGGCACGGCCGAGGGCACGTACACCGTGACCGCCTCGAGCCTCGGCCTGCAGGCCGCACAGCAGACCGAGACCATCCTGCCGCCGCTGCCCGACCGGCTCGCGTTCGTCACCGCTCCGCAGACCCTGATCGCGGGCCGCTGCTCGGCCGCGATCACTGTCGAGGCCCGCGATCCGAACGGCGTCCCGCGCGACGTCGGGGCGGACACGCCGGTCGCGCTCTCGTCGGCGGGCGCGGGCATCGCCTTCTTCCGAGACGCGGCCTGCTCGGCGCCGGCGACGTCGGTGCAGCTCGCCTCAGGCTCGAGCCGCGCGACCTTCTACCTGCGCGGCACGGTCGCCGGCGAGCAGAGCATCACCGCGTCGGTGGGCGGCTGGAGCAGCGCCTCGCAGACCGAGACCATCGTCGCCGACGCGCCCGAGAGGCTCGGCTTCCGCACCCCGCCGCGCGAGGCGCTCGCCGGCGAGTGCTCGCCGGTCCTCACGGTCGCCGTCGAGGACCAGTTCGGAAACGTGGCCGCGCCGGCGGGCACCACCGTCGTCAACCTGCGCGGCGCGCCGCCCGAAGGCTTCGGCCTCTTCTCCGACTCCGACTGCACGCAGCCCGTCGCCGCGCTCGCGCTGCCGGCCGCCTCGCCCAGCGGCGACTTCCATTTCCTCGGCCGCCGCGCCGCCCAGGTGACGGTGAGCGCGACAGCGAGCGGCCTGACGGGCACGAGCCAGATCCAGCAGGTCAAGGCGCGCACGCCCGACCTGCTCGTCTTCGTCACCCCGCCCCGGACCCTCGCGGCCGGCGAGTGCTCGCAGATCGTCGCGGTCCAGAGCCAGGACGCGCTCGGCAACCCTGTCGCCAGCGGCGTGCTCACCCCGCTCGCCCTGTCGAGCTCGGGCGGCGCCGACTTCGGCTTCTACTCCGACGGCTCCTGCGCGACGCGGCTCACCTCGCCGACCTTCGACCCGGGCAGCGACACCCTCAGCTTCTACGTGCGCGGGACCGTCGCCGGGACGGTGACGGTGAGCGCGAGCGCCTTCGGCACCAGCGCGACCCAGGACCAGACCATCGAGCCGGGCCCGAGCGCCCGCTTCGCCTGGGATCCCATCGCCTCGCCGCAGCCCGAAGGCGTGCCCTTCCCGGTGGCGCTGCGCGCGCTCGACGTCTACGAGAACCCGACCCCCGACTTCGCGGGCACCGCGACGCTCGAGCTGATGGGCGCGGGCGCGGTCACCTGCGAGCGCGACTGCAGCTCCGCCTCCGAGACCGCGGCGTTCAGCAACGGCGTCTGGACCGGCATGGTCTCCGTCGCGCCCGCCGCGGCCGGGCTGCGGCTCGTCGCCGTCTCCGAGTCGATGGTCGGCACCTCGGCGCCCTTCGACGTCGCCGCCGCGCCGCTGCGTTCGGCGCCCCTCGCCCGGCTCCAGCTCACGCCCGGCGCGGTGCTCGCCGGCGCGCCTGCCCTCGCCGACGCCTCGCTCACGCGCGACTACCAGACCCCCGCCGCGCAGCTCGAGGCGAGCTGGGACGGCAGCGGCCTCGAGCCCGGTCCGGCGCCGTGGAGCGGCTGGGCCTTCGGGCTCTCGACCACTCTGACCTGGCCGGCCCCGGGGACCTACCGCGCGCGCGTCGCGGTGCGCGACGCCGACGGCGACGTGGCCTACGCGAGCGCGCCCGTGGTCGTCGTCGAGTCGCCCGCACAGCTCTGCGTCGTCACCACGCCCGATCCCATCGATGACGGCGCGGCCGCCTGCGACGGCGACCTGGGCGCCGACGGCCTGCTGTCGCTGGAGGAGGCGCTGCGGCTCGCCGGCGCGCAGGCCGGCGCCGCGGTCACCTTCGCCGGGCCGATGCGCCTCGAGCGGGCCGCTCCTCTGGCTGTCTCCGCGCCGCTCACGCTCGCGGGATCGGCCGGCGTGGTGCTCGCCGCGCCGCTCTCCATCGAGGCCGACGCGTGGATGGCCGGGCTCGAGATCGAAGCGGACCTCACCGTGGCAACGGGCTCCACCCTGACGCTGCTCGCCTCCGAGTTCCGGGGCGCGCGCCTCACCGTGCGCGGGTCGGCCGAGCTCGAGCAGGTGCGCTTCTCCGCCT
>JBMNNX010000459.1:0-3399 GCA_050942745.1 Myxococcales bacterium | reverse complement strand
CGCCGGCCGAGATGGGTGGCGGCTGGGTCGAGCGCCGCGCGACCGGCGCTTCGAGCCCCTTGAGCTGCGCTCGCGCGAGCCGCAGCAGAAGCGCGCGAGCCTTCTCGTCGCGGCGGTCGAGTTGCTCGTGATCCGGCTGATTGAAGTACGACATCAAGCAGCGGTAGCAAGCGGCCACGCATGCCGTTCCGGGTTGGTCGACCAGCATCGTAGCGACAGTCGGAAGGCCCTTCTCGACGTCGAAGTGCATGATGTCGAGCGCGCTCTTCGCCACTTCAGCCAGACGCTCGGGCTCGGCGACCAGCCGTGTGAGCACGCCTGCGCCGCCTTCGGTGGCCTCGTAGAACAGGAAGCCCGTGCGCGCGTCGCGCTGGGGCATTGGCTCCGCGAGGATCTCGCCCTCCTCGAGCTGGAACACAGCCTCGATGCCACGGAGCAGCGCGTGCTGCAGCGTGGTCAGAGTGACCTGGGAGAGCTCGACGTCGCTCGGCTGAAAGAGCAGCGCGTTCTTGCGGTCCTGCACGCTAGGAACGATCCACTGCCTGGGCGACGCGATTGGGTCCTGAACCTCATCCCCCTCGTCCTCGTTCTTCGCCCAGTAACCTGAGACTGGGTCCATCAAGAACCCGAGCTGCGTGCGGTTCTTTCGTCGGCGCAGTCCCTTGTTGAGGCGTGTGATAGTTGCGCCTGGTCCGTAGGCGAGCCGTGCGATCTCCCCGGTATCGTCGAGGGCAACGCCCTTGCGCACGTCGAGAACGTGGTCGCGGGTGGCCCACTCGAAGGTGGTCTGCAGCTCGAAGCCTTGACGCTGACGCTCTTCGTCGTTCGCGGTGATGCGCTCGGCAGGTTGCGTCGAGACATTCTCGATGCGGTAGATGTGATTGACGATCTCCGCATCACCGAGCGACGCTTGACACGCGTGGCACATCGACGCTTCGTCAGTCCAGTGCCCCGCGCCGCACGCCTTGCAGATGCGCACGGACTTCGTCGGGAGCTTCACGTCGGCTGTGGCGCTCGCCTGATGGTTCAGGGACAGCATCGCGCGCACGACGCGATACGCCCGCCCCTCGTGGTAGACGAGGCTGCGTGGCCCAAACTCGGAGAGCGCGAGGAAACGTGGGCGCTGAAGATAAGTCTGCCGGCCGCGCCCGTCGTTCGTAGCCGGGATGTAGGCCATGAGCGGTAGCCGCGGGAAGTTGTACCCCGGGAGGAAGCCCTCGGTCGCGAGATAGCGGTACGTGTTGAAATCGCTCGACGGGCTGTTCGAGTTCCGCGTGTCCGACTGCAGCAGGTTGAGTTGGTCGATGGCCTGTGCGTGGCGACTCTGCGCGGCGCGCTTCTCGTTCTGCGGCGCCGCGTAATCGTCCATCGTGCGACGCGCGGCGTCCCGCTGCTGCTCGGCGGCGGCGAACAGATCGCGCCAGCGGTTGAACGCGGCATCGAAGCGCGTGAGCGCGCGCTCGACGACCTCGTCCGAGAACACGTCGCGGCCCGGATACCAAGGGGCGAGCGCGGGCGTGAGATCCTCGTCGAGGAGGTCCAGTACGCGGCGGATGCGACGACGCGCTTCGTCGGCAACCTTCGGGAGCGCCATGGGCTCCCTCACTTCCTCCTTCAACGGGCGCCCGGCCTCGGAGAGCACGAGCAGCTCCGCGATCGACGGGTTGAGCGGAAGCTCCGTGCACGCGAGCCAGACTGCCGAGAGGTGGCTCTCCACGAGATCGCGGTTCGCCAGGTCGAGGAGCGGCGGGCGAACTTCGCCATGTACCATCGCCTTCGGATCGCGGAAGAAATACTGGTCGTGCGGGCTCTGCGATGAGCAGTACGTCAGCACCAAGGCGGCCTGTCCGCTGCGGCCCGCGCGTCCGCTGCGCTGCGCGTAGTTCGCAGGCGTGGGAGGGACGTTCCGGAGGTACACGGCGTTGAGCGCCGAAATGTCGACGCCGAGCTCCATTGTCGGCGAGCAGAAGAGGACCGGCAGGAAGCGATTGGTCTCGCCAATCTCGCGAAGGTGCTTTTCGTCGGAGCTCAGCTCTTCGCGTTCCTTGAGACCGAAGCGGAACCGCTTCTCACGTACCGCTCGCCTCTCGCCATCGACTTGCGCGGTGTGTTCGCGTGCCTCGAACCCGAAAAGTGGGTGGACGGGCTGGCGGAGCGTAACCGCGAGATTCGCATAGAAGTCGCGGAAGAACGCATCTTCGTTCGGATGATTCGGGTCGATGACGGGCGTACCGCGCTTGAAGAGCACGCACGCATCGTTCAGGCGAAAGCCAGTCTGGTCACCAAAGGGGGTGACCTCTTCGGACACGAGCCCGTGTGTGACGGCGGCCTTGAGCAGTGCCTCGATGAGCGCATCGAACTCTTTGGACTTCAGCGCACGCACTGCCGAGGAATCGGACCAGAGCTTGCGCCCATCCGGCTCTTTCGAGGTGCGAGTGCCGCGTGAGGACTTCAGAAGCTTTCCAAGCGAGCTGCGAGAGCCACCACGCACGATGAGGTCTTCGTCCCGTAGGCTCGTGCCCTTGCGCGGCGGAGGTGCGATGAGCAGCCAGCGCGCCCTGCGCGGCTTCTCGTCGTTGCCGAAGCCCCACGGCGCGCGAAGCCGGCTATGAGACTTCTGCAGCATCTGCTCGATGGCCGTAGGGTCGAGCACCTGGCTGCGAATCGCCATCCACTTCCGAAGATGGTCGAATATCTCGATGTAGACCGCCTTGCGAACCGCAGGCGAGGCGAGCCGCAGAACATCGGGCGCCGTGGCGAACAGCTCCTCATCCGACGCGAGGTCGTCGATGCCGAGGTACTCGACGTCGACGAGCCCGAGCTGCTCGAGGTTGGGGTTCGTGTAGCGCCAGCCGCGACGCTGATCGAACCAGACACGATACGAGAGCACCTGTCGAAGCGTGCTCTCGGCCTCCTGGAGGTTGAAGCCCTTGAGCGACGGCTCGAGAAGCCACTCGCTGCGTAGTTCCGGGGCCGGGCGATCGAAGCCGAGTGCGCGCTGCTGGGCCGCGCCGAGCTCGTCGCTACGTAGCCCCTTGTCACCCGCCAGGTCGAGCGCCCCAAGGAAGGCCGCGCGGATAAGGCTTACGAACAGGAAATCGTTGAAGTGGCCCGACTGGAGCGCGGCGTCCTGTCGGTTGTCGGTGAAGCCGAGGAGCTTGCGCGTGTGTGTCGGGAGTCCCGAGTCCTTCCCGTGCATCCACCGAAGCGCGCTCGACACGAGCACCGTGGTCGCCGAGCTTCGACCTTCCGCAGAGAGCGACGCGAGTCGCGTGCGGTCGCGGGCCGAAGTGCTGTGCGTTGCCCCGCACCGGAGGCAGAACCGAAAGCGGCCAGGGATGAACCAGCCTTTCGCGCCCGACCCCACCTTGCCGTTCGGTGCGACGAGTACCTCGCGAG
>JBMNNX010000458.1:0-3411 GCA_050942745.1 Myxococcales bacterium | reverse complement strand
GCCAGCCGAACAGGCTCTCGGCCGCGTTCCTGGGCGTAGAGCAGTCGAGCGGCGGATCGGCCAGCGCAGCCGCGGGAGCGGCCAGGAAGGCAACCAGAAGTCCGAGCACCAGACGGGCTTGCACGGTATCTCTCCTTGTTCGGCAGTGGAAAGCTGGCGACTGTAACCGCAGGGCTCGCCCGATCCAACCCGCGAGCGGCCGGGCGCTGGCCCTGCCCGGGGCCGGAGCCTCGCGGACGGCCGCGCGAAAAGGGCCGCTCACCCGGGCGCTCGGGCGCTCGGGCGTCGGCCCGCGGCGCGGCGACACGAGGCGAAACGCCCGCGGGCGCCGCGGCGGCCCGGCTCGCGTGCCGCGAGAGATCGCATCTTCGCGGGCGGCATGACCTCGCCCGCGCTCGAGGAAGCCGTCCGTTCTCTTCCAGCAACCATCCACCGCGCGACACTCGTGCGAGAATGCGGCCGCCAACCAACCTGCCCAGACACCGGAGGTCCGGATGCGGCATCTGCTCGGGAGCTTCGCGCTCCTACTCACCTTCTCAGCCTGCGAGCCGCTCTTCACCAACTGGGACGAGCTCGAGGAGCTCCCCATCCTCGTCAAGGACGGCGCTGTCGCCCCTCAGGCGCCCAATCCGCTCAAGCTCAAGGTCATGACCTGGAACGTGAAGTACGGGGCCGGCCGGATCGACTTCTGGTTCGACCTCTGGGGCGATCGCACCGAGATGAGCCTCGCCGAGGTCGAGAAGAACATGGAGGGCATCTACCGCCTCATCAACGAGGTGCAGCCCGACGTCCTCATCACCAACGAGATCGAGGTCAACTCGAAGCGCTCGGCCTACTACGACATGGTCAAGGGCATCCTCGAGAACACCGATCTGCGCTGGGCAGCCTATACGCCGGTCTGGCAGTCCAAGTTCGTCCCCACCGAAGGCGTCGGCCGCGTGGACATGGGCAACTGCATCTTCTCGCGCTTCCCCATCGTCAAGAACGAGCGCCACGCCCAGGTCGATCGCACGGATCAGGACCCGGCGACCCGCTCGTTCTACCTGCACCGCGCGGTCGGGCGGGCGGTCCTCGACGTCGGCGGCAAGCAGCTCGCGGTCTTCGCGGTGCACACCGAGGCCTACGACCAGGACAAGACCAACTCGCGCCAGCAGAAGCACATCCTCGAGCTGGTGCGCGCCGAGACGCTGCCCTTTGTCCTCGGCGGAGACCTGAACGCGCTGCCCCCCACGTCGGTGCAGTACGACAATTTCCCGGACGAGGCCCCCGAGTCCATCGGCACCGACTTCGAGCAGCCGCCGTACACGCTCACCGATCTGCAGCCGTTCTACGACGAGTTCCTGCCTGCCATCACCCTCGAGCGCTACGGCACCACGGTCGAGCAGCAGCGGCGCTACTACACGCACAGCGTCATCGGCGACGACACGATCGGCCTCGACGGCAAGCCCGGCTTCTGGAACCGCAAGCTCGACTACCTCTTCATCGAAGCCCCGGACTCCTGGGACTTGACCGACGTGCTGCAGAAGCCCGGCGACGGCGCAGGTCTCGCGGGCGCGGACGGCATCGCGAGCAAGCCCATGGACCTGAGCGATCACTGCCCCGTCGTTGGCATCTGGGAGATCAACCGATGATCCGCGCCTCACTCCTCGCCCTCGCCCTGCTCCTCGCCGCGGGACCGGCCGCAGCTCAGGGCCTGAGCGCCCGGGACACCGCCGCGGTCGGACCGAAGGGCTCCTATTCAGTCGGCGTCTTCAACCCGCTGCGCTACGCGCTCTCCGACGGCTTCGAGCTGCAGGCGCACCCGCTGCTCTTCTTCGTCTCGCCCAACCTGCTCGCCCGCGTCGATCACGGCGCGTTGGCGGGCTTTCGCTTCGCCGGCGAGTACGGCGTGTCCGTTCCCACGCCCGCGATGCGGCTGAGCCAGGGCTACCTCTTTCCGTCCTGGGACAAGTCCGACGGCCAGATCGGCTGGTTCGTGGTCCCGCGCGCCGGCCTCGTCGCCAGCCGCGGCGTGCGCGCCGCCGACGTCCTCACCCTGCGCCTCGAAGGCGCCGCCGGCATCCCGCTCACCCGAAACGACGCGAAGCCCATCGAGAGCGTCGCGCCCCTGGCCGTGCTCTTTGCCCCGGCGCTCACCGGCTGGCGAGCCCGCCTCGGCGCCGTCTACGACGCGAGCCTGAGCCCGAGCTGGAGGCTGCGCGGCTATGCCGATCTCTGGCTCCACGGTCGCCAGCCCTCGCTCTACACCGTCGATGCGGGCCTCGGCCTCGACTTCGCCGTCGGCAGGTCGAGCCGCGTCACCTTCGGCGTGATGTGGTGGAACGCCGACGAGCACGAGATCGACCCGGCGACGCACGAGAGGGTGCGCTCCAACCTCTTCGTCCCCACGCTCGACTTCATCTGGGCCGGCTGACCGACGGCGGTCGCGCAGGCCACTCGCGCGGGCGCGGCGGGCAGACAGCCGGGTAGACTGCGATGTTCCGGTCTCAAACAATCTGCACAGTCGGCGGAGCAACCCGTTCCACCCCGCCGGCGACCTTGCGCCAGCCCGCTTCGCCTTCGTCCGATCCCTCGGGCGAGCCGTGAGCGGATCGCACGTTGCACCCGCCGACGCCGTCGCCAGGAATCGCCCAGCGCGGCATGGAGCGCTTCATGGCAACCCTGCGAACATTGGCAAGAGAGCTTCGACCGGAGAGCCTCGCCGCCCTCGCGGCAGCGCTCGCCTGCGCGCTCGCTCCTTCGTGGAGCGCATGCGTCGAGCCGCGCTGCTTCGACGCCTCGGACTGCGAGAGCCCGCAGGTGTGCGGCGCGGACGGCGTTTGCGTCTTCGAATGCTCGTCGGACCCGGACTGCCCGGAGGGCTTCGCCTGCGAAGGCCACCGCTGCAAGCCGCGCCCGAGCTATCCGGTCGTCTGCCCCGAGGACATGGTCCCGGTGGCCGAAGCCTTCTGCGTCGACATCTACGAGGCCTCGCGCCCCGACGCCACCGCGCAGAGCGCGGGCAGCGACGAGTCGGTCGCCCGCTCGATCAAGGGTGTGATGCCGTGGATGGTCGCAAGCAACGCGGTCGCCGAGGTGGCCTGCGCCGCTGCGGGGAAGCGGCTCTGCTCGGCGGCCGAGTGGGAGCTCGCCTGCCGCGGCCCGGAGGGCACCGTCTACGGCTACGGCGAACATTACGAGCCCGAAACCTGCAACGGCATCGACGCCTTCGGGCGCTCGGCCTTCCGGCTCGAGCCGACCGGCGCCTTTCCCAACTGCACCAACGGCTGGGGCCTCTTCGACATGAACGGCAACCTCTGGGAGCACATCGCCGGTGGCTCGGACATGCTGGTTCGCGGCGGCGCCTTCAACTGCGGCGACTCGGCGACGCTCCATCGCTGTGACTACGTCCCCGGCTCCTGGGCGCCCTCT
>JBMNNX010000457.1:0-3429 GCA_050942745.1 Myxococcales bacterium | reverse complement strand
CGAATCCGCAAGTGGCCGGATTCACGAGCGAGTTGTGGGAGGTTCTTGTCCAAATCAGGCTTGGGAGGCGAATCCGCGAGTCCCTCGACTCCGAGGCTCCCGCTGGTCGCCTGTACGCTCCTAACCAACAGCGCATCGACGCGGGGTCAAACCCGGCTATGGAACCGGCAAGAAACCCGGGGCAACCACGACAGGCCCTCGACTCCGGCCTCGCAAGCTCGGCCTACGCTCGGGCTGACCGGTGTTGGTTCAAGGCCACAGCCGGTCAAAGGGCCGGTCTCTCGCTCGGGATGAGCGGAGTTCGCCCAAGTTGCTTGGACAAGGCGGAACGAACTCAGGTGCTCGGTCATGCGGCGACGACCTCGAACACGTCCTCGGCCCTCTGGTGCACGGCTATCGGCAGGTCGATGAAGCGCCGCACCGTCTCGATCTGCGTCGTCAGGTGGCTCGACGGCCGCAGCGTCCGGAACCTGCCGCCGCCGGCGAGCGCCACCGGGATGACGAGCTGGTCGGCGAGGTGCTCGCCGATCGGCACGCCGGCGGCGAGGTAGCGCCTGGCCTCCGCCACTGCCCGCGCCGCGACCCGCTCGGCGGGGACGCCCCTCTCGCCGAAGCCGGTGAAGACCTCGGTCACGTGCTCGCTCGCGATCTCCAGGCTCAGCACGTTGCCGGGCCCTCGCGGGTTCTCAATCTCCTCGAGCTGCAGCTCATCCTTCGCCCAGCCGAGCTCGCGCTCGACGACCCGCAGCTCGCGCTCGCCGATGCTCGCCGGCAGCCCGGAGACGAGCGCGATGGCGCGTCGGCGCCGGACCTCGCCGCGCTCGAGCAGCTTCAGCGGCCGCAGCTTGGGCGCCGGCTCGATCTCGACGCTGAAGCGACCGCCGCCCGCGGGGACGAAGCCCGGCCGCTCAAGGGTCGCGACGACCCGCGGCCCCATCGACTCGATGAGCGGCAGAAACGCCTTCTGCAGGAAGTCGAAGGGCGGCGCGAGCGGGTTGTGCGTCCCGCCCTCGAGCGTCAGGAACGACCGGCCGGGCGCGCAGAGCAGCGCGGGGAGCACGGTCTGGAGCACGAGCGTCGTGCTGCCCGCGGTGCCGATGGCGAAGCTGTAGCTGCCGGGGATGGCCTGCGCGGGCTCGAAGCGAAACGACAGCGACCCGAGCGCCGCGCCCTCGACGTGCGCCCTCCCGACCTTCGCGGCGGCCTCGACGGCGGTCAGGTGCTGGCGCCGCAGCCCCGGCTTCGCCCGGCGGGCGCGCACGTTCTCGATTCGAAACGGCTTGCCCGTCACCAGCGAGAGCGCCAGCGCGGTGCGGACGATCTGCCCGCCGCCCTCGCCGGCGGCCCCGTCGATCTCGATCATCGGCCCCTCCTCGTTCCTCAGGCCCGCCGCGCCGCGCGCTTGCCGCTCGCCGCGCCGCGCTCCTCGGCCCGCGCCCCGGCCCGCCTCGCCGCCGGCCGTTTCCCGGCGAGGATGCCCAGCGCGCCGGTCACGTCGAAGCGCGCCGTCCTCAGGAACGCCTCGACCGCGCGCTCGACCAGCCCGGCGAGCGCCTTCATCCGCGCGATCCTCTCGACGACCTCGGGCGGCGCGGCCCGCTTCGCGGCCTTCTCGGCCCGCTCGAGGTCGGCCTTCACCCGCGCGATCAGGCGCGTCTCGCGCCGCGGTGAGGACCCGCCGGATCATATCGATGAAGTCGGTCTCGGCCTCGTACTGCCAGACCCCGGCGCCCGCGCCCCGGACGCGGCGCAGCACGCCCCAGGCCTCCATCTCGCGGGTCACCATCGAGACCGCGCCCTTCGACAGCCCGAGGCTGCGGCCGATCTCGGCGGCGCAAAAAGGCCTGCCGTGCAGGTAGAGCAGCGCCCAGACCCGCCCTTCGTTCGCCTTGAAGCCCCAGTACTCGATGACGGTGCCGACCGCCTCGACGACGAGCTTCTCCCACTCGCTGAGCCGGGAGCCGCCCGCGCCGTCGGCCTCGATCCTCTCGACCGCCTGCCGCTTCATCGGGTCTCTCCCGCCGACTGGCCGAACGAGCGTACGAGCGCGAGCAGCTCGGCGCACCAGGGCAGCTCGCGCATCGGCCCGAGCAGATCGATCGCCGCCTCCGTCTCGCGCTCGAGCCGCTCGACGGCGCGCACCGGCGCCTCGCTCGCCAGCAGCAGCTCGCCCAGCGCTTCGGCCTCGGCCGGCGAGACCTCCGCGCGGCTCCACGCGCGCCGCAGCTCGGCCGCGAAGCGCTCGTCGCCCCCGGCCGCGAGCAGGATGGGCACCGAGGGGTTTCGGTTCTTCAGGTCGGCGAAGCGGTCCTTGCCCTCGTCGGACCAGATATCCTTCAGGTCGTCGGCGAGCTGGAAGGCGACGCCGAGCCGCCGCCCGAAGGCGTCGAAGCGCGCGGCGAGATCGTCGCGACCCGCGACGCGGGCGGCGGCCTGCCCGCACCAGCCGAAGAGCGCCCCGGTCTTGCCCGCGGCGATGGCCCGCCAGCGCTCCAGCGTCAGGTCGGCGCGCCCGCGCGCCTCGAGCTCGGCGATGGCCGCCCGCGACATCTCGGCGACGACCTCGATGGCCTCGCTCGTCACCTCGCGCGGGTGAGGCCGCAGCACCGAGAAGGCGCTGGAGAGCAGCCAGTCGCCAGCGAGCACGGCGACCTGGTTGCCCCAGCCGGCGTTGACGCTCGGCTTGCCCCTGCGCAGGCTCGCCTCGTCGACGACGTCGTCGTGCAGCAGGCTGGCCGCGTGGATGAGCTCGGCCGAGGTCGCGACGGCCTCGAGCGCCGGCTCGCTCGCGCCGGCAGCCCGCCCGAGCAACAGCACGAGCCGGGAGCGCACGCGCTTGCCCCCGTTGCCCAGGCACAGGTGGCGCGAGGCGGCCGCGAGCGTGTTGCGCTCGGCCCAAGCGCTCGGATCGGGCGCGAGCAGGGCGGCGATGCGGCGCTCGACGAGGGTGACGAAGGCGGTGGTGCCGGTTGCGCTCACGGAGAAGTTCTCGGAGTTCAAGACTGCTTGAACAGCGCAGCGGACACTAGGTGGCTGGTGTTAAGCGACTCTCTCTGGGGCCGTGGTGGCTGTGGAAAACCACTATGCACCTGAGCGCGGTCCACAGGGGCGCGTTCTCGGGGAGACCGAAGTAGCGCCAAGTACGCTGCTTCTTCGCCCCGACCGCCTCCCGCCCCCTTACTCAAGCCATCGCGGCCTCCCATCCTTGAATTCGGCTGACGAATCGTATTCCGAGCACTGCCAGCCGATGCAGGTTGATGGCCGCAGCGAGTATCGAGAAGTCTTGGCCAACGCGCTCGAGACCTCGAACCCGTGCTCGGCGCCCTCCATGGCGCCGGAACATCATGTGGCCGAGCTTCCGTTCGACCTTCGGCCGGGTTGCTCGGTACTCGCGCTTCCACTCGGGGGCACGTTGCTTCTCGCGCTGCT
>JBMNNX010000199.1:0-12536 GCA_050942745.1 Myxococcales bacterium | reverse complement strand
GCTCGCCGCAGCGCTGGCGGTCGGCATCTTCCTGTGGGACTCGAAGCTCGTGTACCCGCTCAAGCTGCTCGTGGTGCTCATCCACGAGGCCGGCCACGCCCTCGCCGCCAAGGCGGTCGGCGGCGACGTGCTTTCGATCACGGTGAACGAAATGCAGGGCGGGCTCTGCAAGTTCGCCTTCGAGCCGACCTTCTTCAATCGCGTCATCACCGCGTCGGCGGGCTACCTCGGCAGCGCGCTGACAGGCTCGATCCTGCTCTTCGTCACCCTCAGGCGCGCCTCCGGGCGCTTCGTCCTCGGGTTGATGAGCCTCTTCCTCGTCGTCATCTGCGTGCTCTGGGGCCGCAGCCTCTTCACGTTGGCGACCGGGCTCGGCCTCGCCGTGGCGTTCGGCCTCGGCGCCCGCTATCTGCCCGCTGGCGCCTCGCAAGCGGTCGCGCTGTTCCTCGCGGCGTTCACTGGGCTCTACGCGCTCTTCGACGTGCGCGACGACCTCTGGAGCACCTCGCGCCGCAGCGGCACCGACGCGCAGCTCCTCGCCGACGCCACGGGCATTCCTTCCATCGTCTGGGCCGTGCTCTGGACGGTCTTCGCCGCCGGGCTGCTCGGCGCGGCGCTGTACTTCGGGCTCGGCAGGCGAAAGGGCCCCAAGACGCTGCCGCTGCCCGATCTGCCGAGGTAGCGGCACGGCGCTCGCCCGGCGGTTCGAACGGCCCAGCCGAAGATCCGGGCGCCGCCGCTTGCCTTCTGCCGCCCCTAGCTCGGGGCCTTCATCCCCATCCGCTCGAGGACTTCGACGAGCTCGGGAGCGAGCGGAGACTCGATCACGAGCCGCCCGTCGGTGATCGGGTGCCGGAACTCGATGCGCCGCGCGTGCAGGAACATCCGCTTCAGCCCGAAGCGGCTGCGCAGCTCGCGGTTGAACGGGAAGTCGCCGTAGCGCTTGTCACCGGCGACCGGGTGAGCGATGGCCGCCAGGTGGCGCCGGATCTGGTGGGTGCGTCCCGTCTCGATCTTGCAGTCGAGCAGCGTCGCGAGCTCGCCGCCCTCGACGACGCGCCAGCGGGTGAGCGCCTCCTGCATGTTGGTTCCGCGGCTCGCCTTGCTCTTCGCGCTCTGCTCGTGCTCGGCGAGCGGGATGTCGATGACGCCGCGGGGCTTGGCGAACTTCCCCTTGGCCAGCGCGAGGTAGCTCTTGTGGGCGCTGCCCTCGGTGAACATCTCGGTAAACCGCACCATCGCCCGCCGCGTCTTGGCGATGAGGATGACCCCGGAGGTGTCGCGATCGAGCCGGTGCGCGGGCGAGGCGGCGAACTCGTTGCGCACCGCGCGCGGCCCGAGGTAGGCGCGCACCTCGTCAACGAGCGTCGCGGTGGTGATGCCGCTGCCGGGATGGACGGCCATCCCCGCCGGCTTGTCGACGGCCATGATCGCCTTGTCCTCGAAGAGGATCTTCAGCGGCTCACCCGAGGGTGCGGGAGGCCGCTTTACCGTCTCCTCTCGCGGCGCCAGCAGCTTCTGCTCTTCACCGCGGATGGTGACGACGTCGCCGGGCTCGAGGAGCTGGTCCGGCTTCGCGCGCGCGCCGTTCACCCGCACCTTCTTCGTGCGGAGCATCTTGTAGACGTGCGAGAGCGGCACGTCCTTGAGCATCTTGCGGACGTACTTGTCCAGGCGTTGGCCTGCGGCATCCTCGGTGACTTTGCGCTCGATCATGGGCGGCGGACGATAGCGGATCGCGGAGAACGCGCAAGGCGAAGCCCCGATTCCGAACAGTCGCCGCGCGCCGGCACTCGCCCACCGCAGGCTTTCTCTATGGCACGCAGGCCGCCGAATCGGCGAGGAGCAGGCGATACCGGTAGTCGGTGCCCATGCCGACGTAGACCATCCGCCAGGCTCCCTGCCACACGAAGGGCGCGGCGTCGCGGGTGCTGCAGGCGTCATGGCCTGCGGCCGAAAGGTCGAGCGACACGCCGACCTTGGTCCAGCTCACCCCGTCGTCCGACCGCGCGAGGCCGACGCGGTACGGCCCCGGGTTCGTCAGCGAGGTGTCGTATCCCGAGAACCACATCAGGTATCCGGCCGACGTGCGCAGGACGCGCGGCTGGGCGACCGCCGTGTTGTCGAACTCCTGCGCCGCGCCCGCGCTGAGCACCGGCGTAACCGGCTCGCGGCTCCACTCGCGCCCGTCGGCCGAAAGCGCGCGGCCTATCGCGTAGGTCTGGCCGTTGAAGCCCGTGTAGAAGAGCGAGTATCCGCTCACCTCTTGGACCACGCTCGGGTACAGGACGCTGAGCGAGTCGAAGGCGCCCTGAGCACCTGCTCCGAGCACTCCGCTGGCGAGCACGGTCCACTCCACGCCGTCAATGCTCTCGGCGAGGTCGATGGCGCCGGAGCCGAACCACATCTTGAACCTGCGCCCCGCGTGCAGCACCGACGGCGACGAGAAGACGGTGCCGCTGCCAAGTCCGGTCACGGGCACGGGGGAAGTCCAGGACTCGCCGTCGGTGGACTTCGCGTAGAGGATGCGCTGCTCGAGCCCGGTCTTTCGCACGAAGAAGAGGTGCAGCGCGCCGTTCGCCTCCACGACTGCGGGCGCGATGTAACCGTCGCCGGCGCCAGCCTGCGGGTCTTCGAAGAGCAGGCCGCGCTTCTTCCAGTCCCAGCCATCGAGCGCATAGCCGGACGGGCCCGGCCCGCCGGCCTCCGGGAGCACGCAACCACCGGCGTCGGGCTCCTCGCCCGCGTCCTGGTGCAGGCCGGCATCCGTCGCCGCGCCTGAATCGGTGGGCTCGGCGGCGTCCGGAAGCGCGTGCGCCGCGTCGGGCTTGGCGTCGACTCCAGCATCGATCGAAGGAGAGCCAGCCCCGCCGTCGCCACAGGCCGCGAGGAAAGCGACGAGCAGAGCGGCGAGAAAACCTGCGGGGAACAGCCTCATGGTGGGCCTTCTAGCTTCGCCATCAGGTCGGCGAGGCGTATTCGCATGAGCGAACGAAAGCCGCGCTTCGGCGGAGCGCCGAAGGGGGACCGGCCTCGTCCACGATGCTCTGGTGGGTGAGAGGAACGAGCGGAGGCTCAGTGGCAGCTCGAGCAGGATCCGCCAGAGCAGCCGCCGCATCCGGACCTCTTGGAGCTCGAGGACGGGAGCGGCACCTCCGAGCTGGAGCGCGAACCGTGCATCGCGAAGGTTGACATCTGCCGCTTCACTTCGTTGGTGCCGCACTTCGGGCAATTGACCTGCTCAGCTTGGGAGCGCACCAACTCCTCGAATTGGATGGCACAGGCGTCACATCGGTACTCGTAGAGTGGCATGCGCGCGATTGGAGGCTGAAGCTCGGGTTTCGTCAAGACGGTTGGGGCCCGAGCACATCGAGCGGGAAGGCTCGCCTGCGGCGGCTCGGCTCCACCTCAACTTCGCGACGTCGCGCAGACCGTTTCGGCCTCCGGCGCGCCGGCTGCCTGCGGGGCGCCGGCAGTCCCAACCTCAAGCCACGCGCCCGGCTCCAGAGAACCTCAAGGCGTCGCAAAGACGGTGCCGGCAATCCCCGCCACGGTCACGTACCAAGGCTCTTTGGCAGGCCCTCGCCTGCAGCGCACCGGGGCCTCAGGCGCGGAGCGCGCCGCGCCACAGGAAGGCAAGCCAACACCCTCGCGTTGAGCGGATAGCCCGGCGCCGCCGCTCAGCCGGTCGCTGACCGCGCGAAATCACGGCGCTCTTCGGGCTGGGGAGGGCGGCTACAGCCCACTCGTTGACACTCAAGGTCGGCGCCGCTACTCACACCGGACGCTTGGATGGCCTGCCACCCGCCGTCCGCAGGAGAGAGCACATGTCCTTCGTCCACCTGCACCTGCACACGCTCTACAGCCTGCTCGACGGCGCCATCCGGATGAAGGACCTGATCAAGACGGTCCAGGGCTTCCAGATGCCGGCGGTCGCGGTCACCGACCACGGCAACATGTTCGCCACCATCGACTTCTACAAGAAGGCGAAGGACGCGGGCATCAAGCCAATCATCGGCACCGAGGCCTACGTCGCGCCCAAGGGCCGCAAGGACCGCAGCGAGCGCTCCTCGCACCACCTGCTGCTGCTCGCCGAGAACGCCGAGGGGTATGCGAACCTGCGCTACCTCGCCTCGATGGCCTACATCGAGGGCCACTACTACAACCCGCGCATCGACAAGGAGCTGCTCCGCGCGCGCTCGAAGGGCATCTTCGCGGCCAGCGCCTGCCTCGGCGGCGAGATCCCTCAGCACATCCTGCACGGCAACATCGACAAGGCTCGCGAGGCCATCCTCGAGTACCGCGACATCTTCGAGCCGGGCCACTTCTTCCTCGAGATCCAGCCGAACGGCCTGCCTGAGCAGATCCGCGTCAACGACGCCCTCAAGCAGCTCTCCAAGGACACGGGCGTCGGCCTGCTCGCCACCAACGACTGCCACTACGTGCTCAAAGAGCACGCGCGGGCCCAGGAGATCCTGATGGCCATCGCGAGCGGCAAGACGCTCGCCGACGCCAACCGCCTGCGGCACGAGTCGGCCGAGTACTACATCAAGAGCCCGCAGGAGATGGCCGAGTACTTCTCCGACGTCCCCGAGGCGGTCGAGAACACGCTGCGCATCGCCGAGGCGTGCAACCTCGAGCTGAAGCTCGGCAACCCGCGCCCGCCGTCCTTCAAGCTGCCCGAGGGCACCAACGAGGACGAGTACATGGTCGCCCTCGCCAAGAAGGGGCTCGAGGAGCGCTTCGGCGAGATGCGCAAGAAGGGGCTGCCGTTCGACCCCGACCAGTACCGCGCGCGGCTCGAGCTGGAGATAGGCGTCATCAAGAAGATGGGCTTTTCCGGCTACTTCCTCATCGTCCAGGAATTCATCAACTGGGCGAAGAACAACGGCGTGCCCGTCGGCCCGGGACGCGGCTCGGGCGCCGGGTCGCTGGTCGCCTACAGCCTGCGCATCACCGACCTCGACCCCATCCCGTACAAGCTGCTCTTCGAGCGCTTCCTCAACCCGGAACGCGTCTCGATGCCCGACTTCGACGTCGATTTCTGCCAGACCAACCGCTACAAGGTCATCGACTACGTCACCCAGCGCTACGGGCGCGAGAACGTCGGGCAGATCATCACCTTCGGCTCGCTCAAGGCGAAGAGCGTGGTGCGCGACGTCTGCCGGGTGATGAACCTGCCGTTCGCCGAGGCCGACAAGATCGCCAAGCTCATCCCCGACGTGCTCGGCATCAGCCTCAAGCAGGCGATCTTCGGCGACCCCGCCAAGAACATCGCCGGCGAGCCCAAGCTCAAGGAGATGCTCGACAATCCGCAGCCGCTCGGGGTCCGGATGAAGGCGCCGGGCGAGACCGAGGAGAAGGAGGTCACCACCAAGGACCTGCTCGAGATCGCCATGGCGCTCGAGGGCCTGCATCGTCAGCCGGGCATGCACGCGGCCGGCGTGGTCATCGGCGACAAGCCGCTCTACGAGACGGTGCCGCTCTACCAGCCGCCGAACGACCCCATCCTCGTCACCCAGTTCGCCAAGGAGGAGGTCGAGCAGGCCGGCCTGGTCAAGTTCGACTTCCTTGGCCTCAAGAACCTCACCGTCATCCAGAACGCCATCGACTGGGTGAACAAGAAGCTGCCGCCCGAGGAGCACATCACCGCCTCGATGCTGCCGCTCAACGACGAGGCGGCCTTCGAGCTGATGGCCAAGGGCGACACCGCCGGCATCTTCCAGATGGAGTCGTCGGGCTTCACCGAGATGGTCAAGGCGCTCAAGCCGAGCTGCTTCGAGGACATCATCGCCGCCGGCGCGCTCTACCGCCCCGGCCCGCTGAAGCAGAAGCTGCCCGGCACCGACGTGACCATGGTCGAGCTCTACATCGAGCGAAAGCACGGGCGCATGCCCGTCGAGTACGACCACCCGTTGCTCGAGCCGCTGCTCAAGGAGACCTACGGCGTCATCGTCTACCAGGAGCAGGTCATGCAGATAAGCCAGGTGCTGGCCGGCTACAGCCTGGGCCGCGCCGACCTGCTGCGCCGCGCGATGGGCAAGAAGAAGCCCGAGGTGATGCAGAAGGAGCGCGTCGGCTTCATGGAGGGCGCGACCAAGAACGGAATCGACCCGGCGGTCGCCGAGCGCGTCTTCGACGGCATGGAGAAGTTCGCCGAGTACGGCTTCAACAAGTCGCACTCGGCCGCCTACGCGGTCATCACCATGCAGACCGCGTGGCTCAAGGCGCACCACCGCGTCGAGTTCATGGCCGCGCTGCTCTCGAGCGAGAAGGAGAGCACCGACAAGATCGTGGCGCACATCGCCGACGCCAGGGCCGCCGGCGTCGAGGTGCTGCCGCCCGACGTGAACGAGTCGCAGTACGACTTCTCGGTCGTCGAGCAGAAGATCCTCTTCGGCCTCGGCGCCATCCGCGGCGTCGGCGAGGCGGCGATCGAGGCCATCGTCGCCGCGCGCAAGGACGGACCGTTCAAGGGCCTGTTCGACTTCTGCGAGCGGGTCGATCTCAAGCGCGTCAACCGCAAGGTCGTCGAGTCGCTCATCAAGGCGGGCGCCTTCGACTTCACCAAGGTCGAGCGCCGGCGCATGTTCGAGTCCATCGACCGCGCGCTCGAGCGCGGCCAGTGCACGCAGCGCGACAAGGCCGTCGGCCAGGCCTCGCTGTTTGGCGTGCTCTCGAAGAAGTGCGGAAAGGGCGCCGAGACCGAGGACTACGTCCAGGCCGAGGAGTGGCCTGAGAAGGAGCGGCTGCGGCTCGAGAAGGAGGCCATCGGCTTCTACATCACCGGCCACCCGCTCGAGCAGTACCGCAAAGAGATCGACCGCTACGCGAGGCCCTGCTCGAAAGTCCAGAAGATGCGCAGGGACCAGAGGGCGACCATCGCCGGGGTCGTCGTCAGCTTGCGCGAGAAGGTCCTGCAGTCTGGAAAGCGCATGGCGTGGGGCACCATCGAGGACCTGAGCGGCTCGGTCGACGTTGTCTTCTTCCCGCCCAAGGACGGCAGCCGCCCTGAGATGAAGGACGGCAAGTGGCAGAAGGGCGGCCCCAAACCCGGCTATCAGGACTGGGAGTCGCTGCTGAAGGGCGACGACCCGGTGCTGCTCACCGGCGTCGTGCAGATCAACTCGCGCGACGAGGAGAACCCAAAGGCCGAGCTCATCGCCGAGGAGGTGCAGAGCCTGCCGGCAGTGCGCGCGCAGCGCACCAAGCGGCTCGAGCTGCGGCTGCCTATCTCGCTCGCCACCGAGGACCGGCTGATCAAGCTGCGCGAGCTCCTCGAGAAGCACCCAGGCAACCTCGGCGTCGCGCTGCAGATCGTCGTCCCGCTCGAGAGCGAAGTTACGATCAGCGCAGGCTCGCTGAAGGTCGCGCCCGACGACGAGATGCTCGCTTCAATCGACCGGATCTTCGGGGAGAAGGTCGCTGAGCTGAGCTGAAGGGCGCGCTCGATCTTTGGTACGGGCGCATGGCAATTGGCCCGTCGAGGAATCGAGCAGACCCGCGGCGAATTCGAGGGTTTTCGGCGGCCGGCGCGAAGGCCGGCGCTCGGAATCGCGCCGAATCGCGCCGCAGGGCAACGGTTGAGAAGCTGTCGCCCTCAGGGATGAAGGTCTCGGGTGTCGCGGTGCGCACTGCCTCCACAGTCGTCAAGCTCGGCATCCTCGCCCATGGCTTCCTTCGCCGCTCGAAGCGCCTCGAGCACGTCGCACCGATTCATCGCTCGCCTGACTCCCTGGCGATAGAGAGGAGAACCGCGAGCGCGGCCGATCCTCGAGCCGAATCGAGCGAACCTCACAGTCTGTCCGGAGAACCTCACAGGTTGTCCGGAAGACCTCACAGGTCGTCCGGAAGACCTCACAGGTCGTCCGGAGAACCTCACAGGTTGTCGGGAGGGCCCCAGAGGTTGTCCGAACAACCAAAGGAGGCCTCGGGATCAGTGAAGCCAAAGTCCGAGCTGGTTCGAGCGATTCGAGCGGCCGACAGGAGCACGGTCGAGGACGCGCACAGGCCTGCCATGCCTGTGGCGGATGCCTTGACGCAGATGGTCGAGGGAGCCGGCTTTGGCGCCGGCGAGGAGGTCATGGACACCTACATGGACCTCGTTAGCCGCGTCCGGCACCAGGGGACCGTATACAGCGCGAGCGCGCTGGCGATCGGCCAGCTCGTCGAGATGGCGGACCGCTCCCGACAGCCTGTGAGGCCCTCCCGACAACTCCCTCCGGCTACGGGGATTCGGTCGCTCCTTGCCACGCGCGCCCTGCGGCGGCTCACGCCCCCAGCTCGGCCTTCAGCCACATCACCCGGCCGCCCGAGGTCGTGCAGACCAGCTCCTTGCCCGCGAACTGCACCTGCAGGAACTGTTGATCGATGACGTGCCGCTGCACCACGTTGCCGCTGGCGCCCTCGATCACGATGAGCCAGCCTCCGCCCACCAGCGCCACGCGCTCGCCGTCGGTCGCCGCGATGGACACCGCCGGCACGTCGAGCAGCTCGCTCGTCGGTTTCGACCACCTCTGCTTGCCGTCGAGCTCGTAGAGGGCGAGCTGGTCGCCGTCGATGACCATCAGCCCGCCGGCCGCGAAGACCGGGTTCCTCGCCTCCACGTCCAGGCTGAGCAGGTCAAGCGCGCCGACCGGCCAGATGCGCACCCGAGGCTTCTTCGCCTTGTCGTCAAAGCCGAGCGCGACGTGCTTCCCCGAGGGATCGACCGCGCTCGCGGTCAGCCGCTCGATGCCGGCGAAGCTGCGGCGCGTCATCGGCTTCAGGTCCGCGGCCTCGAACAGGCCGACCGACCGCTCGTCCCGCGCGAAGACCGCGCCGCACGCCGGCAGGTACTGCAGCGCTTCGATGTTCCCTCCGGGACCGACGACCTCGGCCGTCTGCTCCCATGTCTCTGGCGACCAGCGCTTGAGCGTCTTGCCGCCGGCAGTCACCACGCCGTTCCCGGCGCCCACGGCGAGCAGCGCGCCCTTGTGCGGCAGCTTGGCCTTGCGCTGTAGCGTGTCCGCGTCGAGCGCGATGAAGGCCGCCGTGCCATCGCGGACCACGACGTGATCGCCGGCCACGCCTATCGACGGGATGGCATAGGTCGACGTGCCCGATCTGGAAGCGCGCGCCTTCTTCGCCGCGACGGCGACGTCCGCGCCCCGGCGCCAGGAGAGCACCGCGCCGTCGAGGTCCGCCGACACGGCGCGCTCGGAGTCTACCGAGGCGACCGCGATGACGTGTGAGGTCGGGTGGACCGGCAGCGCCGCTGCCTTCGCCGAAGCAGGTGCCTGCGCCCCGTGGGAGAGCACGAGCAGCGCGTCCTCGACCGCCACCGTCCAGATCGTCCCGTCGTCCGCGCCTATCCAGAGCCCATCCTCGCCGTCTGCGGCGAGCGCGGAGATCGCCGAGCGCGGCCCGCTGATCTCGGCGCACGGAGCCTGCTCACCAGGCGCGAAGATGAATACCCGCTGCCCGACATCTCCGGCGGCGAAGTAGCGGCCCTTGCGCAGCGAGGCGACCGGCACCGAATAGGGCACCGCGGCGCCGAGCTTCACCTCGCCTATCAGCTCGGGCTGTCGCGTGTTCCAGAGCTGGACGGAGTCGGTCCGCGTTCCCACCGCGACCATCGCCGCGGTCGCCAGCACCACCGGCTGCGCGAGGCGTCCCTCACGATCGCACGGGGAGCGCCACAGCTCCTTCGTGCGCAGGTCCAGGCGACACAGCCCGGTGCTCACCGAGAGCCACAGGTGCCTGCCGTCCGGCTCCATCGCCAGACCGAGCACCTCGCGGCACTTGCCGAGCTCGACGAGCTCGGTGAGCTCGCCGTCGTCGCTCGACCACGAGAGCAGTCGCGTCGCGTCGTCCCTGCGCGCCGTGGTGAAGGCGAGCTTGCCATCAGGCGACACCGCCACGCCCCTTCCTGCCTCGAGCGGCGCCGAGGCGAGCTCCTCGCCCGACTGCAGGTCGAACCGGGCTATCCGCGACGAGGTGACCAGCACGACCGATTTCTCGTCCGGCAGGAGCGCGAGGCTGCGGCAGCAGTGTCCCAACGGGCCTGAATCGAGCTGCCGGATTAAGCGGCCGGTCTTCGCTTCGTAGAGACGGGCCGCGTCGTCGTGCTGGGCGAGCAGTCCGGCGGGAGTAGCGAGGAGGTCGCGAACGGCGTTGTGGGTCTGGATGCTTGGCGAGATGAGGGATCGGTTGTTCATGGCGGTGATGGCACTACCGCTTCCGAGCCCTTCGGGCAATGTTCGGTTTTGGTTGGACCCGAAAGTACCTGTGATTCCGGTCGCCTCCGGAACGAGCGCTCGTCGTCGCCGCGACTTTTTCACCCCCGCGTACCGGCTTTGTCGCTGTCAGTCGTCGTCCTCGCCACTCGGGGGGGCAGCCGATGTACTGTGCGCGGCATTTCGGCGCTCACACTCCGCTCGCACACCCACTCGCGCGCCAGCTTAGGAGGCAATTCCATGCACCAATAGCTCGTTCCGGCGCTCGTCTTGAGCGCCTTTTTCGCGTCTGCATGCGGAAACGAACCGGTCGGTCCCTTCGGCGCGGTCTGTGGCGACGGCGCGGTTCAGACAGGCGAAGAGTGTGACGACGGCAACTCGGTTGAGACCGACGACTGCCTCTCGACCTGCAAGAAGGCACGTTGCGGCGACGGGTTCGTGCAGGCGGGCGTCAAGGAGTGCGACGACGGCAACGACGTCAACACCGACGCCTGCCCGAACACCTGCCACGACGCCAGCTGCGGCGACGGCTTCGTTCAGGCGGGCGTCGAGGAGTGCGACGACGCCAATGACGTCGAGACCGACTCCTGCCTGAGCACCTGTCTCGCCGCAAGCTGCGGCGACGGCTTCGTCGGTCCGCTTGAGGCCTGCGACGACGGCAACGAGTCGAGCGGCGATGGATGCCGCGCGGACTGCCGCGGCTTCGAGGTGTGTGGCGACGGCCTGCTTGACGGGGGCGAGGAGTGCGACGACGGGAACGTCCTCGGGGGTGACGGCTGCGAGGCCGACTGCGCCTTCGCCTGCATGAGCGGCAGCGGCGCCTACCGCGCCAACTTCCTCGGAAGCACCTGCCACGCGAGCTTCACGGCGAGCAAGACCTGGCCCGACGCTGAGGCAGCCTGCGTCGGGCTCGGCGGACACCTGGTCAGCATCCCGAACGCAGAGGTCAACGCCCTGGCGCACTCGCTCGTCCCGTCCGGTGCCAGGGTGTGGATAGGCCTCACCGACCAGGCGAGTGAGGGCAGCTTCGTCTGGACCGATGGCACTCCCGCGACCTACACGCGCTGGGCCTCTGGTGAGCCCAGTAACTCGGGCAGTGCCGAGGACTGTGCCGAGCTGACGGATGAGGCCTACTGGAACGATTCCTCGTGCAGCTCCAGCCTCGGCTTCGTGTGCATGGTCTCGCACTGCGGCGACGGCGTCATCGATCCGCTGGAGGACTGCGAGGACGGCAATACGTGGGCGGGCGACGGCTGCTTCGCCTGCAAGGTCGAGCCCGGTTTCGCCCTCGCCAGCGAGCCGAACGACGACGGCGCGACGAGCACGGGCGGCGGCTACTACGGGAATGACTTCTCGGCAGCCGGGGCCAACGGCCCGTTCGAGCCGGACATCGTCATCGTCTCGGCCATCGAGGTCGAGGGCGACGAGGACGTGTTTGCCATCGTCAATCCGTCGGCGGAACGGATCACCGTCACCTTCGAGACCTTCACCGGACTCCGGCCAGCCTCCTGCAACGCCGACACGGTCCTCTTCCTGCGGGACGCTGACGGAACCGTGCTCGCGTACAACGACAACAATGGCTCGAGCGACTGCTCGCGCCGCCAATTCGCGATGGAGCCTGGCGCGACGGTCTATGCCCACGTCCTCCCCTACAACGACTACCGCACGATCCCGCGCTACTACCTGAGCGTCACCATCTGCGGAAACGGCGTGGTCAGCCCGGTTGAGCACTGCGATGACGGCAACTCCGCCGCCCGGGACGGCTGCACGCCCGCCTGCACGTGGGAGGGCTGCGGCGACGGCGTGATGAGCGCGGAGGAGACCTGCGACGACGGAAACCGCTGGGAGGACGACGGATGCCCCTCCGATTGCCAGCTCCCCTGCGCCGTCGGCACGGGGGCGTGGCGCGCGGCCATCGATCCGACCACCGGTCTCTGCCTTGCGGCCTTCACGAACGATATCCCCTGGGGCTTCGCCGAGGCAGTCTGCAACGACCTCGGCGGCCATCTCGCCTCCGTACACAGCCCCGAAACCAACGCGCTGCTGCGCCGCATCTCCGGCCCGAGCTCGGAGTACTGGATCGGGCTCACCGATCAGGCCGTCGAAGGCACTTGGACCTGGTCGAACGGCAAAGCGGCGGTCTGGACGAATTGGGAACCCAACGAGCCGAACAACAGCGGCGACGAGGATTGCGTCTCCGTCCGACCCCAAGGAGGCTGGAACGACTGGAGCTGCACCAACAAGTTGCTGCCCTACGCCTGCGAGCTGCCGGCGCCCTAGCGGCCGCGGGCCCCCCCCCCCCCCCCCCCCCCGCGCGTG
>JBMNNX010000330.1:0-6463 GCA_050942745.1 Myxococcales bacterium | reverse complement strand
CACCGCAGCCCTGCTCGCTGCGCTTCTCGGCGAGCAGGGCCGGCCGCGGCGCCTCCTCTGACGACGAACGGCGGTCGACCTCCCGGGTCGGCCGCCGTTCTGGTCTCCGCGGGCGGGCTCCTCTCCTACGGCGGCAGCGCCGTGTCAGCAATTCGTTTCATGCCGCGCAGTGTATCCTTCCGCGGGCGCGCCCCGCTCCTACGGCGGCAGCGCCCCGTCGCCGATGACGCAGATGTCTATCGGCTCGCTCTCGTGCAGCTTCGCGAGCACGTCGAAGAGCGCGGGCACCGCGTCGAGCTGCGAGAGGCCGAGGTCGATCTCGTAGCGCAGCCCGTGGTCGCCGATGGCGAACGGCTCGGACAGGAAGTGGAAATAACCGCGCCCCTTGTCCTTCTCGCCGAACTCGCCCTCGAAGCCGCGCAGGTACCAGGGACCGCTCAGCGCCTCGGCGCGCTCGATGGTCGTCGGCTTCAGCCCCTCCTTGAAGCGCAGGCGCACGTAGAAATAGTCCCAAGCGGTGCGGGTCGCGATGAGCACCGGGAACGGGACGTCAACCTTGTAGGGCACCGAGAAGAGCCCTTCGGCGGCCGCCGGCGCGTTGCCGGGGAAGCCGTAGGTGGGCGTGTCCTGGATCATCCAGCGCTCGCCGCTTTCGGGATCGACCGCGTCGAAGCGCACCCGCGACCAGGGCCGGTTCGGGTTGGCGAGCACCGGGACCAGCTCGCCCTTCTCGTTGCGGCGCTGCGGCTCGACCTCGTAGCGCGCGGTCGTCGGCAGCTTCTTGGCCGTCTGCTCGAAGCCGCGCACGTAGGCCTCGCGCGTCGCCACCAGCAGCAGGTTGCCGTCTACGGTCGAAGCCTGCCCGAGCGCCTTCTGGAAGCGGCGCACGAAGCCGATGTTCGTCTTCTCGGCGAGGATGCTCACCGCGGCCAGGCAGTACTGGGCCGCGACCTTGTCGGCCTCCTCGAGCAGGCCCGCGCGCGCGAGCAACGTGGCGAGCGCGGCGAACGGGGTCGGGGCGCGCGGGTCGTACTTCGCCGAGACGCGGTAGGCGGCGATCGCCTTGGCGGTCAGCTCGAGCTCCTCGTAGGTGCCCGCAAGCGCGTGCAGCGCCGAGGCGAGCAACCCCTTGTCCTCAGGCGCCATCGACTCGAGGAGCGCGATTCCCTTCTCGTAGTGCTCGGCCGCCAACGCGAGTCGTCCGAGAGCGCGCTCCGCAGTCGCGAGGTTGATCCAGGCCTCGCCAGCGGTCGGGTCGCGCTCGACGATCGCCGCGAGCGTCTCGGCGGCCTCCTCCATCTTGCCTTCGGCCACCTGCTGATAGGCCCGCGCCCAGTCTTGATTCAGGGTCTCGTCGCTCACCGCTGCTCTCCTATGGCGCCCTCGGCGCCTCGTCCCTGTGAGAAGGCACGGACTCTACCGAGCGCGAGGTCGCCCGTCGATCGCGGCGAACAGCGCCTCTCCGCCCGCCTCGTACCCGTGGAAGCAGGCGAGCGTCGGTGTTAGCATTCGCAACCTTTCCAACAAACGACACGGAGCCCTTTTCATGGCGAAGCTCTCCCTCCTTGCCGGCGACATCGCGAAACAGCGCTGCGACCTGCTGCTGCTCCCGGTCTTCGAGTCCGACATCAAGGACGCAAAGAACCCGCTCAAGGCGCTGGTCGCCGTCGATCAGGCGCTCGGCGGCCTGCTGACGGCCACGGCGAAGGAGGAGGACTTCACCGGCAAGGCCGAGCAGTCGCTCACGCTGCACACGCACGACAAGATCCCGGCCCACCGGGTGCTGCTCGTCGGCCTTGGGACCCGCCAGAAGTTCGACCCGGAGGTGCTGCGGCTGGCTATCGGGCGCGGCGCGAAGGTGGCACAGCGGCTGAAGGCCGAGCGGCTGGCCGTGGCGATCACCGAGACCCGCGAGCTCGAGGCGTCGGTCAAGGCGGCGGTCGAGGGCCTGGCGCTCGGGCTCTACAAGTTCGACCGCTACAAGACCAAGGAGAGGGACGCCAAGCGCTTCGAGGTCAAGGAGGCGCGCTTCTTCCTCGCCGACGGGGTCGCCAAGTCGCGCGAGCTGCAGCGCGCCTTCGACGTCGGGGTCCTCGTCGCCGAGGCGACCAACTGGGCCCGCGATCTGGTCAACGAGCCGGCCAACGCGCTGTCGCCCTCGGACCTCGCCGTCGCGGCCCGGAAGGTGGGGCGCGGGGGCAAGCTCAAGGTCGAGGTGCTCGGCCGCGAGCGCATCGAGAAGCTGCGGATGGGGATGTTCCTCGCCGTCGCCAAGGGCAGCGCCGAGGCGCCCGTGCTCGTCCACCTGAGCTACGTACCGACGGGGAAGGCGGCCAAGGCGCCCGCGCTCGCGCTGGTGGGCAAGGCGATAACCTTCGACGCGGGCGGCCTGTCGCTCAAGCCCACGGACTCGATGATGGGGATGAAGGGCGACATGGCCGGCGCGGCCGCGGTGCTCGGAGCGATGCGCGTCATCGCGCAGCTCAAGCCGCCCTTCCCCGTCCACGCCTTCATCGGCGCCTGCGAGAACATGCCGGACGGGAAGTCCTACAAGATCGGCGACGTGCTCACCTCGCGCTCGGGCAAGACGGTCGAGGTCGTCAACACCGACGCCGAGGGCAGGCTGGTGCTCGGCGACGTGCTCACTTGGGCGAACGAGCACAAGCCCGGGACGATCATCGACGTGGCCACGCTGACCGGCGCGGTGGTCGTGGCGCTGGGCCACTACATCGCCGGGGTCTTCGGCTCCGACGACGCGGCGGTCTGGGAGCTGCTCGAGGCGGCCAGGTCCGCGGGCGAGGAGAGCTGGCGGCTGCCGCTGAGCGACCTGCAGCGCGACAACCTCAAGTCCGAGATCGCCGACATGAAGAACTCGGGCGACCGCTGGGGCAGCTCGATTACCGCCAGCCTGTTCCTCAAGGAGTTCGTGGGCGAGACGCCCTGGGTCCACCTCGACATCGCGGGCACCTCGATGAGCCCCAAGGAGCGTGGCTACCTCTCCAAGGGCGCCACCGGCGCCGGCTTGCGCACCCTGGTCGAGCTGGTTCGAGAGCGGATGCGCACCGAGCAGGCAGCCGGATAGGCGGGCGGAGGGCCGGGGCTAGACGGCGGAGCTCCAGCTTCCGCCGCTCCCCGTCGGCAATCGCCTCAGAGCGTCACTTCGAAGGGCATCCGAAACGTCGGCAGCTCGGGCCGATCGAGATCGAAGACCTCGACCCGGGCCTTGCGGCCCTCCACCGTCATCACCGCGGCCGTCCTCGGCAGCCTGAAGCGGCGCGGGCCCGCGCTGCCGGGGTTGACGAAGAGGATGCCGTCTTCGACCTCGATGGTCGGCCGGTGCGAGTGCCCGAAGACGACCACGTCCGGCCGGGCTCTCTCCATCGCCCGGCGGGCGAGGGGCGTGGGCCGCTGCGGCCTGCCGAGTTGGTGGATGACCAGCGTCTTCAGCCCTTCGAGCTGAAGCACCGCCTCGCCCGGCAGCCCGCTGCCGTAGTCGCCCAGGTCGTTGTTGCCGCGCACCGCGGTCACCGGCGCCACGCTCGCCAGCAGGGCGAGAATCTCCCGCCCGACCACGTCGCCGGCGTGCAGGACCAAGTCACAGCCTTCGAACAGCGGCCTGAGGCCGGGGTCGAAGCGGCCGTGGGTGTCGGAGACGAGCCCGATTCTCATGCAGAACCCCGACTGAAAGGCCCCGCCTGTACCACGCGCCGCTCCCCGACGCACGCCGCCGTCAGCGGCGCTGCGCCAGCCAGGCGTTCACGAGGCGCGCCTCCTCGTCGAGGATCTTCAGGGCGTTCGGGTAGATGACCTTCTCCACGATGCGGCCGACCAGCGGCATCTTGATCTTCAAGCTGCCGCAGACGGTGCGGCGGCACTTGCCGGGGCCGGCTTCCTCGAAGCGGATGACTCCGCGCTGCTCCATGACCTCGGCGATCTTGGGCACGTGGGGCACGTTCTCGTAGTCGACCCGGTGGACGTGCAGGTCGAACCGCGACTCCTCGGTCCAGCTCATCCACTCGGGCCTCACCTGCATCGTGCCGATCCTGGAGATGACCGGCTCGGGCACGTAGCGAACCCGCCGAACGATGGCCGCCCCGTCGTCCCTGTGCTCGAGAAGCTCGATGTGGCGCACCAGCGTCATGTGCTCGAGCAGATACGGCGCAAGCTGCGGGTCGAGCATCGCGCGCTCGACCGTTTCCCGGTCCGCATCGAACGTGTGGACGATCTCGAAGTCCATGGCTCTCCCCTCACCCGCCTTTGCGGGCCCTCCCGAGCTGGCTCGGTTGCGTAAGAGGAGGTTATGGACAACGCCGTGGTGCTTCCGCTGCCCGGCTGGACGCGCCGGGCGCACGGCAACTCGCAGATCGGACAGGCGGGCGCTCGCTGGCGAGCGCGATTGGCGGGGCTCGCGCACATGCGCGAGAACCAGCCAGCCCGGTTCTCATGCCCGGCGCGCTTCTCGCCTTCGTTTCCGCTGGCCAAAGGGAAGAGGAGGAAGCGGCATTTCTGGCGCTGACTCGCTCGAAACCCGTTCGCCCTTCGACTTCGGGGCCAGGCCTATGCCGTTCGGCCTGAGCGTGGCTGCTGACGTCTTGCGTCGGCTGCGGAGTCGAAGGCCCGGTCGATTCCGTTGCGGCCCCCGTGCCGTTCGGCCTGAGCGTAGCTGCCGACGCTTGCGTCGGCAGCGGAGTCGAACGCCTGGTCGATTTCGTTGCGGCCCCTCGACTCCGCTTCCCGCGTTCCGCGGGAAGCTACGCTCGGGGTAACCGGGTCGATCGCGCCTACGCTCGGTATGACCGGGCGGAGGCGCCCGGCTCGCGTCCATTTCGCGAGGTCCGGCGCACAGTGTGTCTGGTATAACGCGCCGCCATGAAAATCGGACTCGTCGGATTCCCCGGATCAGGAAAGACCACCGTCTTCAACGCCATCACCGGCCTGTCGGCCGAGACCGGGATGGGCGCCTCGCGCGGCAAGACGAACCTGGGCGTCGTCAAGGTGCCCGACCCGCGCATCGACAAGCTTGCCGAGATCTACAAGCCGAAGAAGAAGACCTACGCCGAGGTGACCTTCAGCGACATCGCCGCGGGCGCCGGGGCACAGGGCCTCGACCGCAACGTGCTCAACTCGATGCGCGAGGTGGATGCCCTCTGCCAGGTCGTGCGCGCCTTCAACGATCCCGCGCAGCCGACGCCGCCCAACCCGCTTCAGGAGGCGATCGATCTCGAGGTCGAGACCATCCTCGCGGACCTCGAGCTGGTCGAGAAGCGGCTCGAGCGCATCAAGAAGGAGAAGGCCAATCCCCGCGAGCTCGCCGCGCTCGAGAAGCTCAAGGAGCACCTCGACGCGAGCAAGCCGCTGCGCTCGCTGCAGTTGCCCGAAGAGGACTGGAACCTCTTCGTCAGCCTGCGCTTCCTGAGCCTCAAGCCGCTGCTGCTGGTGCTCAACGTGGACGAGGACCAGGTCGCCGCGCCGCCGCCCGCCGAGATCGAGCAGTTCGCCAAGGACCGGGGTCTCGGGCTCGTCGTCCTGAGCGCCAAGGTCGAAGAGGACATCGCGCACATGGATCCGGCGGATCAGAAGGAGTTCGTCTCCTCGCTCGGCCTCGAGGAGCCGGCGCGCGACCGCTTCATCCGCTCGGCCTTCGCGCTGCTCGACCTCATCAGCTTCCTGACCGCCGGCGAGGACGACTGCCGCGCCTGGCCCGTCCGCCGCGGCCTGACCGCACACAAGGCCGCCGGGAAGATCCACTCGGACATCGAGCGAGGCTTCATCCGGGCTGAGGTGGTGCACTTCGAGGACCTGGTCGCGCTCAAGAGCGAGGCCAAGGCCCGCGAGGCAGGGAAGCTGCGGCTCGAGGGCAAGGAGTACGTGGTTCAGGACGGCGACGTCATCAACTTCCGCTTCAACGTCTGAGGCTGCGCCCGCGCCGAGCGAGGCACGGGCCCGAGCGCATCGACTCGCGTGTCGCGCGGCGAGGTCGTAGCCTGAGAGTCGCACATCGCTGGCCGGGCGCCTTGCGGCGCGTCCTGCCCGCCTTTCGGAACCAGGACGAAGCCGCCCGAGCCGCCGACTCTCGACTCTCGACCCTCGACTCTCGACTGACGCGCCGATGGAGACCGCGACCAAACGCTGGTTCGTCACCGCGGTAGCGCTCTCGATCGCCTTTGTCGCGGTCGACGAGCTGCTCTCCCATCGCACGTTCCTCGTGCATCTCTGGGCGGACGCATGGTGGACGCTGGCCGCCCTGGGCGCGGCCATCAAGTGCCTCCAGACCTCGCAACGCCTGAAGCAGCGGTGCCTGCGGCTCGCGTGGCGCTGGTTCGCCGCGGGCGCGTTCGCCTGGTTCCTAGGAGAGCGTCGGGGAAAAGCCCTTCGGCACTGAGCCGCCCCAGACGCTCCGTGGAGGATACAGCCGCTGACGGCTCCGATCGACGCGTCAGCGGTCCTCGTGCCGCACATTTTG
>JBMNNX010000456.1:0-3437 GCA_050942745.1 Myxococcales bacterium | reverse complement strand
CTCCGCCGTGAGCGCCTCGTCGAAGTACTTGAGCTCTGCCCAGAGCTCTGCCCGCTCGCGCTCGGTCGCCATCACATCGCGGCGCGCCTGCGCGAGGGCGGACTGGAGCTGCTCGATTTCGGCGCGCGCGGCCTCGGTGTCGCGCCGCGAGGCGTCGAGCCGCGAGCGCAGCTCGTCGCGTTCGGCGTAGGCGTCGGCGAGCGCCCGCTCGGCGCGCTCGGCCGTCTGGAGCGCCGACTGGGCTCGCTCCTCGAGGTCCGCGAATCGCTGGGAGTCGAGCTCGACCTCGAGCTCCTCGCCGAGCCCGCGCAGGTCTGCGGCTCGCTCGGCGTCCGCTTTCGCCGGGCGGTTCTGCAGGTCGCGCAGCAGCCTCGAGGGCAGCGCCGCGAGCGTGGTGGTGCTCAGTCCCGAGGGCCGCAGGCCGCACACGAAGAGGTGGAAGGCCGGCGTGCCGGCGTCCGACAAGCTCTCGTCGAGGGCGGTCTCGGGCTCGGCCGCGGCCTCGGGCGCGACCGAATAGGCGAGCAGCGCTGTCTGGGTCGCCGCCTCGACGGTGCGAAAGGCGCCGTTGAGCAGCGAGAGGAGCGCCGCCGCCTGGGCGGCGGCCGAAGCTCTCTCCCTTGGCGGGCCCGAGAAGGCGATGCCGGCCGGGTCGCGCAGCGAGACGACGAGCCGTCCGTCGCGGGTGAGCAGCCGCTTGAGGGCGCCGAGCCGCGTCGTCTCGGCGAGCAGGCCCGCGCCGTCGGCGAGGATGACGAGGTCGAAGGACTCGGCCGGCAGGTCCTTCTCGCTGCCGGTGCGAAAGTGAAGGCCCTCCCGGCGCAGCCCGAGATTGGCCCGGGCCTTGTCGACGGCCTGCTCGTCTGCGTCGAGCGCGAGGACGTAGGCGGCGCCGCGATCGAGCAGCAGCTTCGCGCCGCGGCCGCCGGTGAGCGCGACCGCGCCGATTTCGAGGACACGGGCGCCCGCGAGCAGAGGCTCGAGGAACAGGTAGCGCGGCAGGATCTCGGCCTCGGCGCCGGTGCTCGATTGCCGTGTCATCGACAGTGTTTATACCCCAGCGCTCGATTGCCCCGTTGGACGGCGCCTGCCGGCGGGGGCTCGGTGTAGAGCGCGGCAGACCCGCCCCCGCCGGTCACCCCGAGCGAGAGACCGGCCCGTTGGCCGGCTGTGGCCTTGAACTAACAGGGGGAGCTGTAAGTTAGGAGCGTAGCCTCCCGCGGAACGCGGGAGGCGGAGTCGAGGGGCCGCGAACGGAATCGACCGGGCCTTCGACTCCGCTGCCGACGCAAGCGTCGGCAGCTACGCTCGGGCCGAACGGAGCAAGCCTTCCCCGAAAACGACCGGGAAAGCCCGAGAATCAGGTCGCAGGCCCCGGGTAGAAGTCGAGCAGCCAGTCAACCGAGCTCGCGAGCTCTTCGGCGCCCGGCGCTGGCTTGCCCTTCTCGCACAGGACGTCGGCCAGCCACGCGCAGGCGTCACCGGTGCGCCCGAAGTAGCGCTCCCGGACGCCGCGCGCGAGGGGAAAGCGCAGCCTCAACGGCAGGCGGTTGATCGTGCCGAACAGGTCGTTGCGCCCGTCTACGGTGGCCACCGCGGCTATCGCGCCGCCCGAGTCCTTGATGCGCCGGGCGTTCGCCTGGCGCACCAGCGCCGACTCTTCGGAGCTGTCGCCGCTGCGCAGCACCGTGAGGATGCCGACGCCTGCCGGGTGCTCGTCGAGGAGGGGGCGCATCGCCGCGGCGCTTCGCTCGAAGGCATGAAGCGTCGGCGGGTAGTTCCAGACGAGCGCGGCGATGTTCCGCAGTTGGGCGCAGCAGAAGTCGGGGTTTTGCTCGAGAACCCGGACGAGGGCCGGTTTCTCCGGGGGCGTCGGCCTCGCGGTCGCTGAAGGTGATGCGCTGTCCATAAGGTCCTGGCCGGAGAGGGCGGGGGCAGTATCGACAGGTGGGGGAAAGTGTGCAAGCTCCTCTTTTCGCGCCGGGACTTTGCGATTTCCTTTGTTACTTTCGTGCGTTGGCGCGCCTCTCAGTCATTCCGCGGCCTTGCGGGCTCGACCCTCGGTCCGGGGCCCGGGCGAAGGCCTCGGCGGGCGAGACCGTCCTCGACAAGCGGGCCGACGGACCTTTATCAAGCATGCCCATGAGCTCACCTTCCCACACATGGATTGACCGCCCCGAGCAGCTCGCGCCGCTCGCCGAGCAGCTCGAGCGCGCGGCCTGGCTCGCGCTCGACACTGAGGCGAACTCGATGTTCGTCTACCGGGAGCGCGTCTGCCTGATTCAGATCAACGCCGAGGGGCGTCTCTACGTGCTCGACCCGCTGGCGCTGGCCGGGCCCGACGGTCCGGGGGCGACTTTCGACCCGCTCAAGCCGGTGCTCGAGGACCGCGCGCGGGTCAAGTACTTGCACGGCGGCGACTACGACATCGGGATCCTCAAGCGCGACTTCGGCATCGAGCTGGCCGGGGTCTGGGACAGCCAGCAGGCCGCGATGTTCCTGGGCTGGGAGCGCACCGGTTACGCGGCCGTCGTCGAGCGGGTGTGCGGGGTGAAGCTCGAGAAGGCCTACACCGGCTACGATTGGGGAACGCGCCCGCTCGATCCCAACGCGCTCGCCTACGCGCTCGACGACGTCGTCTACCTGCCTCAGGCCTGCGAGCGGATGCGCGAGATGGTGCGCGCGGCGGATCTCGAGGAAGAGGTGGAGATCGCCAACCGCTCGGTCGAGGCGGCGACCTGGACCGGGGGCTACGACCCGGCGGCCATCTGGCGCATGCAGGGCGTGCGAGGCCTGAGCCCCCGGGCGATGGGCGTGCTTTGCGCGATCCACGACTGGCGCAACGCCGTGGCCGCGCAGGTCGATCGCCCCGCGGGCCAGCTCGTCAATTCCCGGGTTCTGGTCGCCCTGGCGAACGCGCTGCCCGACAACCTGCGCGAGTTGAAGCGCCATGGGCTGAGAGCTTCGCTCGCCGCGACGCACGGCAAGCAGCTCCTCGGGGTCATCCGGCAGGCTGCGGAGGTCGCGCCGGCGCTGCCCGACGCGCCAGAGCGGCGCGAGATCGACCCCGCCGAGCGCGAGCGCGAAGCCCGGCTGCGCGACTGGCGAAGGGCCGAGGCCGAGCGGCGCAAGGTGCCGATGCAGGTGGTACTTCCCGCGCGCGCGCTCGAGCACCTCAAGCGCCACGGCGCCGCGGACCTCGACTCCGTCCCGCAGCTCGGAGCCAAGCGCGTGAGGCTGTACGGCGAGCAGCTACGCGCGCTCTGCGCCGTGCGCTAGACGCGGGGGCGCTTTTCCGGACCGCGGCCGCGCCCCTGAGTTCGTTCCGCCTTGTCCAAGCAACTTGGGCGATCTCCGCTCACCCCGAGCGAGAGACCGGCCCCGACGATCTTGAAGAGATGGCGGCTTGGCTGCTCGCCAACGGCATCGACACGGTC
>JBMNNX010000219.1:0-11545 GCA_050942745.1 Myxococcales bacterium | reverse complement strand
AATAGCTCAGGCGCCAAAGCTGTCGAGTGGCTGGACGAAGACCTCGTCCCCGGCCTCGGCCCTCTCGAGATCGGGGCCGAGCACGATGAGGCTGTTGGCGGCGGCCATCGACGAGGCGAGGCCCGAGTCCTGCCGCGAGACCGGCTGCGTGAAGAGCCGGCCGTCCTCGATCCGGGTGGCGGCGCGCACGAAGTAGGTGAAGCCCTTCTCCTTTTCAGCCGGCTTCTCGAGCACAGCGCGCAGCAGCGGCCGCTCGACAATCGTGCGGCCCTGGAGCCGTAGGAGCGCCGGGCGGACGAACTGCTCGAAGCAGACCATGCCCGAGGTCGGGTTGCCCGGGAGCCCGAAGAAGAGCTGCTCGCCGCGCGCGCCGAAGGCGAGGGGCTTGCCCGGGCGCATCGCGACCTGCCAGAAGTCGAGGGTGACCCCGAGGTTGGCGAGCGCCTCTTTGACGAAGTCGCGCTCGCCGACCGAGATGCCCGCGCTCGTGAGGACGACCTCGCAGCGCGCGGCCGAGGTGAGGGCCCGCTCGATCTGGGGAAGCTCGTCGCGCGCGATCGGCAGGCGCACCGGCTCGCAGCCCGCGGCGAGCACCTGCGCGGACAGGCCCCAGGTGTTCGAGTCGACGATGCGATCGCCGGGCGGCTCGTCGAGCTCGCACAGCTCGTCGCCGGTGGCGATGAGCGCGACGCGCGGCCGCTGGTGGACCAGTACGACCGAGCGGCCAAGCTCGGCGAGAAGCGCGAGCGCGGCCGGCGCCAGCAGCGTGCCGCGGGGCAGGGCGAGGGCGCCCGCCTGCGTCTCGGAGCCCCGCGGGCGCACGAAATCCCCGGTGCGGGCGGGCGCGAGCACGAGCACCTCGTCCCCGTCGACGCGGGTGCGCTCCTGCATCACGACCGCGTCGGCGCCCGCCGGCAGCGCCGCGCCGGTCATGATGCGCGCGGCCTCGCCCGGCCCGATCCCGGTCGGCGAAGGATGGCCCGCTTCCGAGCGGGCGGTCACGCGCAGGCGCGCTGGATGGTCGTCGCTCGCCGCGGCCACGTCTTGAGCGCGGACCGCGTAGCCGTCGCGCATCGACGCGTCGTGCGGCGGAAGGGACCTGCCGCCGAAGACGTCCTCGGCCAGGACGCGGAACAGAGCGCTCGAGATCGGTAGCCGCTCTGAGGCCAGGGGCGTGGTGGCCGAGAGGATGCGCGCGCGGGCTTCTTGGACTGGGAGCATCGAGTCTCCGGGAGCGTGATTCGGTCGAACGGCGGCCTAACGTCCGCGAGTCCGGCCGAGCGGCTTTAACCCGCAAGCGCCTGCGGCCGCAATTCTCCGGAGCGCCGGGTCGGGGATCAGCAAGGCGGCTCGCTGCCGCGAGCGCGGTGAGCCCCGGCGCTGAATCGGGCCTCGCTTGTGCGCCCCAGGCGGACCTCGGGCAGCGCGCGCCGTGACGATGTGTCGATTCTCGCGCGCCGACTCGCAGTAAGGTGGCGGCCGCTGGCGCCACCTGCCGCGGCGCGTAAACTCTTCTCCAAAAAAACAAATTGAGGCGAACATGGCTGTCGAACGAGCAGCGATCCTGGACGTTCTCGCCGAGTCGAAGAAGCCGCTGGGGCTGGGCGAGCTCTTGACTCGCCTCGGGCTCAACCCCGGGCAGCGGACCGAGCTGAAGCGCGAGCTGCGCGAGCTCGTGCGCGCGGGCGACATCGTCAAGGACGGCAAGCGCTATGACCTACCGGCGAAGGCGCGCGAGAGCGCGCCGCTTGCGCCCGAGCTCCCGATCCAAGAGTTTGCGACCACCGCGCCGCCGCTGATCGGCTCGCGGACCGGACGCCGCGGCCGGTTCATCATCGGCACGCTCAACAAGCATCCGGACGGATTCGGCTTCGTGCGCCCGCTGTCGGGAGGGACCGCCGACTACTACCTGCCGGCCAGCGACGCGTCGCGCGCCATCGACGGAGACCTGGTGCGCATCCAGATAGTGCCCGGCTACAAGGGCAAGCCCTCGGCGCGCCTCCTCGACGTCGTCGAGCGCCGGCGCACCCGCGCGCTCGGCACCTACGTGCGGCGCGGCGAGGCTTGCTACGTCACGCCGACAGAGCGCTCACTTGGCGACGCCATCCTCGTGCCCCGGTCGCGCGCCGCCAAGGACGGCGACCTCGTCAAGGTGGCGATCACCTCGCCGCCGACGCCGACGACGCCGCCAGGCGGCTTCGTCCTCGAGGTGGTCGATCGCGACGACCCGCAGGCCGAGGCGCTGGAGGCCGCCTACGAGAACGGCTTCTCGGAGACCTTCCCCCGGGACGTCCTCGAGGAGGCCGAGAAGGTGCCGCTCGACATCGACGAGCGCGAGATAGCCCGCCGGCGCGACCTGCGCCCCCTGCGGCTGGTCACCATCGACGGCGAGGAGGCCCGCGACTTCGACGACTCGGTCTTCGTCGAGCGGGTCGGGGCCGGCTACCGGCTGGTCGTCGCCATCGCCGACGTCGCGCACTACGTCGCCGCCGGCAGCGCGATGGACCACGAGGCGCTGCGGCGCGGGACCTCGGTCTACTTCCCGAACATGGCGCTGCCGATGCTGCCGCAGCGGCTCTCGAACGGCATCTGCTCGCTCAAGCCGGGCGAGGACAGGCTCTGCCTCGTCGCGGACATGGTCTTCGAGCGCGAAGGGGCGCGGGTGCGCCGCGCCGACGCTCAAATCTACGAAGGGGTCATGCGCAGCGCCGCCCGCTGCACCTACCCGGAGGTGGCCGCGGTCCTCGGCGGCGAGCAGGTCCCGCACCGGGAGCTCCTGCGCGCGGACCTGGAGCTGATGGCCGAGCTGACCGAGCTGCTGGCCGCGACGCGCGAGGCGCGCGGCTCCATCGACTTCAACCTGCCCGAGGCCAAGGTCGTGCTCGACGAGCGCAACCGGCCCGTGCGCATCGACAAGCGGCCGCGCAACATCGCCCACCGGATCATCGAGGAGCTCATGCTCGCGGCCAACGAACAGGTCGCGCGCTACTTCTCGGCTCGAGGGCTGCCGACGGTCTACCGGGTCCACGGCGCGCCGGACGAGGAGAAGCTCGAGACCTTCCTCGCGCTGGCGCGCGCCCACGGCTTCGCGCTGGAGGCGGGCGAGGAGATCTCCGGGCGCTCGCTCAACGCGCTCCTCAAGCGGATCGCCGGCTCGCCCGAGCAGCGCACCCTCAACTTCCTGCTGCTGCGGGCGATGATGCAGGCGATCTACTCGGCCGAGAACATCGGGCACTTCGGGCTCGCCGCGCCGTTCTACCTGCACTTCACCTCGCCCATCCGCCGCTACCCGGACCTGATGGTCCACCGGCTGCTCAAGGAGCACTGGGCGCGCGGGGCGCGCTCGCTCTCCGAAGGCGAGCTCGCCGATCTCGAAGAGCGGCTCGACGGCATCTCGGCGCGCTGCAGCGAGCGCGAGCGGGCCGCGATGAGCGCCGAGCGCGACGTGCAGAGCTTCTTCATGGCGCTCTACATGGCCGACAAGATCGGCCAGGAGCTCGACGGCCACGTCTCGGCGGTGACTGACTTCGGGTTCTTCGTCGAGCTCGCCGACGTGTTCGTCGAGGGCCTGGTCAAGACCGAGACGGTGGGGCCGGGGGGCGAGCTCGACGTCGAGCGCCATCGGATCGTCTTCCCGAGCGGCCTGAGCTTCGGGCTCGGGACGCCGGTGCGCGTGCGGGTCGTCGGCGTCAACCCGAAGCGCCGGCACATCGATTTCCAGCTCCTCGAGGTCCGAGGCCAGAGGCCGGGGGCGGGCGGCAAAGGCCGCCGCGGCAAGCGCGCCCAGGCAGCGGAGGCGAAGCCACCGGCCGAGCCGCGACCGCGCGGCAGGAAACCGGCCGGGCAGGCGGCCGACGGGCGGGCGGGGAAGCGCAAGCCCGGAGGCCGCAGCATCGAGGCGGCGCCCACGACCGAAGGGACCGCGCGAAAGGAGCGCCAAGTCCGCAAGGCGAAGCCCGCGGCGCGCAAGGCAAAGCGCGAGCGCTAGGCGGACACGGGCGGCCCCGCGGCTGCCGAACCGCCCGACGCCGGCGGCTATTCGCGCGCGCCGCAGCGGCAAGACCCGTCCGGCCTGCGAAGGCGACCATGGCCGGCGGGGCGAACACGCCGCGGGACTCGGCGGCGGCGCGGACGCCCGAAGCCGGCACGGCGTGGGCGGCAAAACGCTGTGTGCTTGCGGACTTCACGACGATCGTCGGCGGCAGGACGCGCGGGGCGCAGAAAAAGGTGTAGAGTTCGGGCTCTTCCACAGGAGGCCCCATGCGTTTGCGACTCACCTTGCTCAGCACCCTGACCGTCCTCGCCCTCGCCGGTTGTCCGGGAGAAGAGGAGTGTACCGGCCCTGACTGCGAGCCCTCTGCGTGCTCTCCTGCGTGCAGCGGCTCGACTCCGATCTGCGACGAGGCAACCAAGACTTGTAAGGCTTGCACGGAAGACAAGGGCTGCGAGGCCGGCAAGGTGTGCGACACCTCGGTGGCCAAGGGCCAGTGCGTTGACTGCACCTCCGATTCGCACTGCGCGGATCCCACTCCGATCTGCGATCTGGAGGCCAAGGCCTGCGTGGTGTGCACGGCGTACTACGGCTGCCCCACCAGCGACTACTGCGACACGAGCTATCCGGGCGGTCGGTGCGTGAAGACGAGCACCGGCTGTTCGAGCAGCAGCGAGTGCTCGGGCGCGACGCCGGTATGCAACACGGTGACGCGCGAGTGCGTGGTCTGCACCGCGACCGAGGGCTGTGGCGTGGGCGAGGTCTGCAACACGCTGGTGGCTGGCGGACGCTGTGACCCCGTGAGCACCGGCTGCACCAGCAGCGCTCAGTGCTCGAGCCCGACCTCGGTCTGCGACACCTCGAGTGGCAAGTGCGTCGTGTGCACCGCGACCGAGGGCTGCGAGGAGGACGAGGTTTGCAACACCTCGGTTCCCGGCGGACGCTGTGACCCCATGAGCACCGGCTGCACCAGCAGCGCTCAGTGCTCGAGCCCGACCCCGGTCTGCGACACGCAGACGCAGCAGTGCGTCGTGTGCACCCCGACCGAGGGCTGCGAGGAGGACGAGGTCTGCAACACGTTGGTGGCCGGCGGGCGCTGCGATCCCAAGAGCACCGGCTGCACCGACAGCAACCAGTGCTCCAGCCCGACGCCGGTCTGCAACACCCAGACGCAGCAGTGCGTCGTGTGCACGGCCACCGAGGGCTGCGGCGGCTCGACGCCAAAGTGCAACACCGCAGTCGCCGGCGGGCAGTGCGTGCAGTGCCTGGCGAGCGCCGACTGCGCCGCGACGCCCGCGACGCCCATTTGCAGCCCGAACAACATCTGTGTCGCCGAGGAGGGCTCGGCCTCCGACCAGATCGCCGCGGCTCGCGCCACCGCCGATGGCACCAACCTGTCGCTGCCCATCCATGGCGCGCTCGTCACCTATGTGAAGGAGGCGATCGGCAACGACCCCGCGGGCTTCGTCCTCCAGGCCGATCGCGAGGGCCCGGCGATCTTCCTCAAGGTCGATCCCACTTCGCTCACCCCGCCGGTGGCGGTCGGCGACAAGGTCAACCTCACGGTGACCGCGCTCGACTCCTCGGTCAGCTCGATCAAGATGGCGACGGCGATCACCGGTTACGCCCGCGTCTCGGCCGGCAACCCGGTCACCACGCTCGTCCAGGACCTGAGCTCGGCGGCGGACATCGTCTCCAACCTCGGCGGCTACGAGTGCGAGCTCATCCGCCTCAGCGGCACGGTCGCTGGCCCCTTCGCCTACGGCGGCTCGGGCCATCAGTCGGCCCCGTTCTCGACCACGGGAGTGCCGAACGACAGCAACCTCAAGGTGCGCCTTGCCCAGACGCTGAAGGAGTCGCTGGGGTTGGATGAGGGCTGCAGCTTCACGATCAACTACGGCGTGATGTGGCGGCACAACGCCCAGGCCCAGCCGTCGGCCTATTCCACCTCGGAGATCACCAACATCGACTGCCCGGCGCCGACCGTCGTCTCCGCGCGCGCGGTCGCCTCGACTCAGATCACCATCACCTTCGACCGCGAGATCGACCCGGCGAGCGTGCTCGCCAACGGCTCGCAGTTCACCTTTACCGGCGGGCTGACCGCCACGAGCGCGTCGGTCACCGGGACGATCGCTACCGTCAACACCAGCCCCCAGGGCGCCGGCACGCAGTACACCGTCACCGTCGCCAGCACCGTCCTCGACGTGAGCGGGCGCGGGGTCTCTTCGGCGCAGAACAGCGCCACCTTCAGCGGCTTTGACAGCAGCGCCGGCAGCGAGGTGGTCATCAGCCAGCTCTACGTCGGCGGCGGCAGCTCGGCATCCGGGACGGCCTTCAAGCACGACTTCGTCGAGCTCCACAACCGCAGCAGCTCCGCGGTGGACCTGAGCACCTGGTCTTTCCAGTACAGCTCGGCCAGCGGCTCAAACTGGCAGAAGGTCAACCTGACGGGGAGCATCGCGCCGGGCGGCTTCTACCTCGTGCAGACCGGCAGCGCCGGCCAGGCAGGGGACGACCTGCCGCTCACTCCCGACGCGGTCACCTCCTCGCTCTCGATGGGCGGGACGAACGGCAAGGTGGCGCTGGTGCGCAGCCAGACCGCGCTCAGCGGGGCCTGTCCTCTGCCCTCGGCGGACGTGGCGGACTTCGTCGGCTACGGCACGGCCAGCTGCTACGAGGGCAGCGCCGCCGCTGCCTCGCCCAGCTCGACGTCGATGGCGCTCTTCCGCGCCGGCAACGGCTGCGCGGACAGCGACGACAACCTGCTGGATTTCGCCGAGGCGACGCCCGCGCCTCGTAACTCAACCTCGGCCGCGGTCTCCTGTCCGTAGCCCGCGATCGGGTCCTAGCTGAAGCTGCTGCGGCCTCGTTCCCGATGGGAGCGGGGCCGCAGCCTTTTGAGGGCTCGACTTCCGCTCGACCCCGATCGACTCGGGTGGTATCCGTTCAGCCCGATCGCAGAGGCGACCAGCGGAGCCACCGAGACGCTCGCAGCGCCTCCGCGGCCGTGCCTGTCGTGTCGGCCTGCGGTGATGTGGCCGAGCGCCGCGCTCGAGCGAGGACGCGTCTCCTTTTCGTTCGAGGAGCGTCTCCGGGAACCGGGACGCGGCGCCCTGAGCGCGCCTATCCGCCCAGGTCCACCACCGTCACCCCGTCGCCGCCCTCGTGGTCGTCGCCGCCGCGGAAGCCGCGGATGTAGGGCGAGCCGCGCAGGTAGTCGCGGATGGTCGCTTTGAGCGCGCCGGTGCCTAGCCCGTGGACGATGAGCGCGCCCGGCTTGCCCTCGGAGAAGCTGTGGTCGAGGAAGGCCTCGACCTCGCGCAGCGCCTCCTCGGCCCGCATGCCGCGCACGTCGAGCTTGTTCTTCCCGTAGTTGATCTCGCCGGGGGCGGCCTGCTCGGCAGCGCGCAACTTCTCCTCCCGCCTTCTAGCCTTCCCCGGGAAGCCCTTGGCAGCCTTGGGCGCGCCTTTGAGCGGGATCAGATCGGTGATCGGCCGGCGCAGCTTCATCGCCCCGGCGGCGACGAGCGCCTCGCTGCCGTTGACCTCGAGCACCTGCGCCTCGCCGAGGCCAGGCAGCTTGACCCGCATGCCGGCGACGATGGCGACGCCCTCGGGCAGGCGCTCTTCGCGCGCGGTCTCGGCCGCCGCCTTCTGCTTCTCGAGCTCGCGCTGCTCCTGCGCGGCGATCTCGGCGAGCCGACTCTGCGTCTCGACCGCGGCGCGCACCGTCGGCGCGGCCTGGAGGCTGGCGATCATCGCCGAGACGTCCGCGCGGACCCGCTCGATCTCCCGGAGGAGCTCGGCCCGAGCCTCGGCCTGTATCGCCCGCTCGCGCTCGCGCAGCGCCTCGCGCTCCTTCTCGAGCTTCGCCCGCTGGCCTTCGAGCTCCTTCTGCTGCTCCTGCAGCGCCAGCTTCGACCGGTGGGCTTCGTCCTGTGCCTGCTCGAGCTTGGCCAGCGCCTGGCCCAGCGGACCGGAGGTGCGCTTGAGGTTCTCCTCGGCCCGATCGCAGATGTGCGGGGCGAGGCCGACGCGCCGGGCGATCTCTATCGCCGACGAGGAGCCCGGGGTGCCGTACTGCAGCCGGTAGGTCGGAGCCATCCTCGCCGGGTCGAAGCCGACGCGGGCGTTGACGTAGGCGGGGTTGGTGACCGCGAGGGCCTTGAGCTCCTCGAGGTGGGTGGTGACGATGACCCGCGCGCCCTTGGCCGCCAGGTCTTCGAGCACCGCGAGCGCAATGGCCGCGCCCTCGCGCGGGTCGGTGTCGGCGGCGATCTCGTCGACGAGCACGAGCGTGCCGGCGCTGGCCACCTTGCCGATCTCGCGCAGCGTCGTCAGGTGGGCGCTGAAGGTCGACAGGTCGCGGCTCAGGTCCTGGTCGTCGCCGACCGCCGACTCGACGTCGCGAAAGAAGGGCAGGGTCGAGCCGCGCTCGGCCGGAATCGCCAGGCCCGCGCGCAGCATCAGGGCGCACAGGCCCACGCCGGTGAGCGTGACCGTCTTGCCGCCCGCGTTCGGTCCGGAGATGACGAGCACCCGCTCGTCAGCCGCGAAGGCGACGTCGTTGGGCACCACCTGCTTCTGCTGCAGCGTGAGCAGCGGGTGGCGCATCGCCTGCAGCCGGAACGAGGCCTCGGCCTCGACGACCTTCGCCGGCGCCGCGTCGAGGTCGAGACCGAGCTTGGCCGCCGCCTCGATGGCGTCGAGCTCGCCAGCCGCCTCGAGCGACTCCTCAATCTCGACCGCGTGGGCCCCGAGCAGGGCCGACAGCTCCTTGAGGATGCGGCGCTCCTCTTCGGCGACCATCGACTGGGCGATCATCAGCTCGTTGCCCAGGGTGATGAGCGGTTGGGGCTCGATGAACAGCGTCTGACCGCTCTGCGAGGCGTTGTGCACGATGCCGGGCACCTGCGAGCGCGCGCTCGCGAGCACCGGCACCACGTAACGCTCGTTGCGGATCGTGTAGTAGTTCTCGCGCAGCAACGGCAGGAACTGCTCGTCGTGCAGCAGTTGGTCGATCTTGGCCTTGATGCTGCGGTGCAGGCCGCGGCACCGCTCGCGCAGCTCGTAGAGCTCGGGGCTGGCGCGGTCCGACAGCTCGCCGCTCGGCTCGAAGGAGCGCTCGATGCGGTTCGCGACGCGGCCGAGGTCGGCGATGCGCGAGGCGAGGCCCCAGGCCCGGGGCATCTTGTGCTCGCGGGACTCGACGAAGTCGCGCACGCGCGCAAAGGCGTGGAGCACCGCGGCCGCCGACAGCAGCTCGGCCGGCTCGAGGGCGCCTCCCTTGCTCGCGCGCTCGAGGATCTTGCGGATGTCCTGGACGCCCCAGAGCGGAAGGGTGAGCTGCTCCTCGACGGAGAGCCTGGAGAGCTCCTCGCTGCGGTCGAGCTCGACGCGGATGGCCTCGGCCGTCTCGAGGAAGGGGCGCGCGAGGCAGCGGGCGCGGCCCAGGTCGGTCTTCGCGCGCGAGGCGAGCGCCTTCAGGATGCTCGACCACTGCAGGTCATCGAGGGTCTTGGCGGGGATGTGGTTCATGCTTCTTCTCCGAGAGGGCAGGCACCTTGTGCCGAGGGGCGCGGGCAAGTCAATCGGGACCAACACGCGCCGTCGGTGGTCTTGGGACCGGCTGCCGGTCGGTCGAGCCTCGGCCTGTGGGGCGCTCGTCAAGAGAGATCGGTGGCGCGAGCGCGGCGCGCCCACCGCTCAACGGTGGGGTTGAGGGTCGGCATTCCTTTTGTTAATCCCCGCGGCCATGAACGTCGCCCACCTGTTTCTTCCAGGGATTGCAGCTCTGTTCGTTCTCCAAGCCACCAATCCTGTCGCCGACTTCCAAAAGGCCCGCGAGCTGGCCTCGCAGGGCGATCTTCGAGGCGCCGCCGCGCTGCTCGAGCGGTCGATAGGCAGCTTCCCGGACTGGGGTCTGCCTTACGTGGAGCTGGCCGACGTGTTGATGCGCTCGGGCGGCGACGAGGCCCGTCAGGGCAAGGCGTTGGCCGAGGCGCGCCGGCTCGAGCCGCAGAATCCGCGCGCCTGGGTGCTTTCCGCGCGCTGGTTCGAGCGGCAGGGCGAGACGAAGCTGGCCATCGAAGCGTGCGAGCGGGCCCTCGCGCTCCGCGAGGATTTGACCGACACGCGCATCCAGCTCGGCCTGCTGCTCGTAGAGAACGAGCCCGCGCGGGCCATCCCGCACCTCGAGCGGGCCCTGACCGAGCGGCCCGATGAGCGCGGGGTCCGCGCGAACCTGGCCGACGCTTACGAGAGGGCAGGCGACCTCGAGGGCGCCGAGAGGCACCTGCGCGAGCTGGTGCGCGCCGCGCCCGGCAACGCCATCTACGCCCGGCGGCTCGCGCGGTTTTACGAGCGAGCGGGCAGACCCGTCGAGGCGGCCGCCGTGCTGCGCGAGGCCGGCGACGCCTGGCCCGAGCGCAAAATGCGGCCCTTGCTCGACTCGGCGCGCTAACGGCGCGCCGGGGAAGCCTTCGAGCGATAGCCGGACTTCCTGGGCGCTCTCGACAGGCACAGGGTGGGCATCGCCCGAAACCCAAGCGATCGGTCGCCGGATGGTAGGGGCGCATGGCAATGCATGGCAATGCGCCCGTCGAGGAATCAAGCAGAGGCGCGGCGAATTCCCTCGGAGACAGGAGGCCAGGGGCCTGAGCTTTCGAGCCTCGAAGTCGAGGGCCGACCGACTTTGCTCCCGCCGCTGAAGGTTCGGGAACCAGGAGCCGGGGGGCGGGGTACAAACCGAGGTCCGGAGCGCCGCGCACCGCGGCCGGTCGAGCCCTTCCTGGGCGCCAAGGCCCCGACAACGTGTAGAATCGCGCGCGACTCGGCGGCGCCAGAGGGCGCATCCGTTTTCCCTGGGGACATCGTTCGATGAGCAGCGAAGACGCCAGAGCAGTGGCGAGCGCGCTTGCAGGTGGCATGGACGGCTACCGGCGGCTCTACGATCGATGGCGGGGTGCGGTCGTGCGCCTGGTCGCCGGGTTCCACGAGCTCGAGCCGGACCAGGCGCAGGCGGCGGTCGAGGAGAGCTTCGCGGGCGCGTTCTCGGAGCTCGCCAGCCTCCACGAGCCGGCGCGCTTCGGCGTCTGGCTGCTCGGTCGCGCCCGCGACGCTTGCCTCGTGCATCGGGCGGTCCACCATGGGCGCGATCCTGGGGCGGCGCCGGCAGACGTAGGGTTGCTCGCGCGCGATCCCGGAGGACGGGAGCGGAAGCGAGCGCTCGCCCGAGGAGCGGTCGAAGGGCTGGGCGATGAGCAGGCGCGGCAGGTGGCGCGGCTCTTCTTCGGCGAGGCCGCCTCGACCCCTCGGCAGATCGCCGTGAGCCTCGGGCTCGACCTCGCCTCGGTCGGCGCGGCCATCGAGAAGGCTCGCGTCCGGGTCAAGCTCGCGCTCGCGGCCGAGTTGCTTGCCCAGCGGAGCGATTCACCCTCGGGCAATGGCGCCGAGGCCGCGAGCGCGCACCTCGAGCCCGAGCTCTGGTCGCGGGTGCTGCGGGGCGAGCGCTTCGAGGGCGAGAAGACGCTCGCTCGACACCTCCGGAGCGGC
>JBMNNX010000302.1:0-7584 GCA_050942745.1 Myxococcales bacterium | reverse complement strand
CTCGGTGGGCTCGACCGGGCCGACGGTCTCGACGGCGAGGCCGACGCGGCGCTGCTCGACGTTTCGCCGGCTCGGACGCGGCGGCGCGACGAGGCCTTCGAGCGGATCCTGCGCCGCCTCAAGCTCGATTCGCGCCTGAGCGGGCGCAGCGGCGGGCCGCCGCGCGGGCGAAGCGCCAAGGCCTTGCCGCTCGCCCTCGCTGGCGCCCTCGCGCTCGCAGGGGTCGTCACGCTGCTCGTGCGCGACGCCCCAGGCTCCGGGCTCGACGCCGCCGGCCGAGATTCGCCCGTCGGCATCGGCTTCGTGGTCGTCCCGCTCCACGGTGACGAGGACGAAGAGCACGAGCCGGAGGAGGGCGTCTCGGGCGCCACCTACCGCGAGGACCAGGCGGTGCTCGTCAGCTACGAGCTGCTCTCGCCGGCCTTCGTCAACGTCGTGCGCATCAAGCCCGACGGCCGCGTGGACGTGCTCGCGCAGCCCGGCCGAATCGGCCCCGGGGTGCACGACCTGACGGTCAGCGACGTCCCGGCGCGCGTCCCGCTGCGCGGCGCGGCCGGCCGCAATCGCTTCGCCGTCTTCGCCTCGGCGGCGCCGCTCGACCTCGAGCACCTGGCCGACGCCATCGAGTTCGTCGCTGGCGAAGGGCGAGGCGGCGAGCCGCTCCCGGCGCAGACCGCGGCGGCCTGGTTCGACGTCGTCGTCGAGCCTTGAGGACGGCGAAGGCGCCTGATCCGGCTCAGCGGCGCGCCAGGGTCGCGTAGGCCGCGAAGAGCTCACCGGCGAGCCGGTTCTTGCGCCCCTCGCGCAGGTAGTCGTTGAGCACCCGGCCGTTGGCGTCCTTGCGCTTGCTCGGGTGCGCGGGGTTCATCCGGTAGCGCACCACGCCGCGCTCGACGCGGTGGATGACGTGGACGGTGCCGTTCTCCTCGACCTTCTCGACAATGCCGATGTGTGTCAGGCCGTCGTTCTCGCGCCCGTCGCGGTTGCGGTCGTAGGTCTCGCGGAAGAAGACGATGTCGCCGGGGCGCGGCGAGCCGGTGTGCACCGTGCCGCGGCTGTCGGCGAAGCGGTAGATGGCGGTGACCCCGTTCTCGGCCCCGCGGCTGCCGTCGGCGAGCAGGTCGACCCCGTGCTCGGCGTAGACCGCGCGCACCAGCCCGGTGCAGTCGTCCGGGAAGCGCTTGCCGTTCGCCGACACGTGGCGGCGCCCGAGCAGGCGCGCCGCGCTGGAGGCGATGGCCTCGCCGTCGAGCCGCGGCAGCGAGCTTGCCCGCGCGGGCCCGCTGAAGGGGATGGCGTTGGGGCGACCTTCGGGCGTCAGCGGGTCGACTGGCACCGCGAGCAGCGGAGAGCGGTGGTGGGTCAGCCGCTCCGGGGCGGCGCAGGCGCTCAACAGCAACAGGACGACGGCGACTCGCGGGCGCATGGCTCCTCTCCGTGCTTGCGACCCATCGTAGGCCCGGCCACCCCTCGGGCAAGAAACCGGCCGGCGGCGCGGGGAGTAGGCCCTCGATCGTCGGGCGCGCGGCGAAGTTCTGCGGCGCACAGTCCGCGTGCTAGGTTCCGGGGACCATGAGCGTCCGATTCATCCGAGTGCTGCCGGTCGTGCTCGCCCTGTGCGGGTGCGCGAGCGCCTACGAGAAGGCGCGGAGCCAGGACACCGCCGAGGCCTACCGCGCCTTCCTGCGCGAGAACCCCGCGGACCCGGCGGCGCCGGTGGCGCGCGGCCGGCTCGCCGAGCTCGAGTTCCAGCGGGCGCGCCGCCAGCACACCGTGCTCGGCTACAAGCGCTTCCTCGCCGCGTTCGGCGACACCTCGCGGGCGAGCGACGCCAGGCTGCTGCTCGAGGGGCTGCGCTTCGAGGCCGCCCGCCGCGAGGGCACCTCGAGCGCCTGGCTCGACTTTCTCCGCGAGCACCCGTCGGGCGCCCACGCGCAGGAGGCGCGGCACGCGCTGCAGGAGGCCGACTTCAAGGCGGCGATGGAGGCGCCCGCCTCGAAGTCGATGAGCGACTTTCTCGCCCGCCACCCGAGCAGCCCGCACCGCGACGAGGCCGAGCGCGCGCTCGACGACAGGCTCTTCGCCGAGGCCCGCGAGGCGGGCCCGCGCGGCCTCGCCGAGTACCTCGAGAAGTACACCGCGGGCCGGCACCGGGACGAGGCCAGGGCGCAGCTATCCGCGCGCGACGCGCTCGCCCGCGCGCAGATCGGCGACTTCAAGGGCGCCCGCCGCCGCGCCGAGCTCATCCCCGACGCCGCGGTCCGGGCGGAGGTCGAGCTGCGCATCGACCGCCTCGAGCTCGAGTGGACGACGGCCGATCTCGACCCGCGCGGGCTCCTCGGCTTCGCGCTCAAGCGCGATGGAGAGCTCGCCGCCGATGCCAGGCGGCGCGCCCAGGCGCTCGGCGGCGAAAAGGGGCCGGGCAAGGCCCTCGAGCAGCTCGCGCGCAGGCTCGATCCCGCCCGCTACGCGCGGCCCGAGGACGAGCTCATCCGGGTGCTGCGCGCGCCCGATCCGCGCGATCGCTGGATCGCTGCCGAAGAGCTGGGGCGAGCCGGGGCGATCGCCGCCATCGACCCGCTGCTCGACGCGGTGGCGACCTCGCGCTTTTCGAGGGTGCGCACCCGGGCCTTCGAGGCCCTGGCGCGCATCTTCGCGCTGCTGCCGGCCGACACCCTCGACCTCGAGGTGCGCGCTCGCATCGAGTCGCTGCGGCAGATGGCGCAGGGCGCGGACCTGCACGTCAAGCTCGGCGTCCTCAACGAGCTCGTCGGCAACCCGCGCGGCGCGGCCAGCGACTACGAGCGGGCGCTGCGCTCGAAGGTGGGCGACGCCTTCGCCCTGTGGCGCCTGGCCAAGGTGCGGGCGCAGGAGGGCGAGGCCTTCAGCGCCGGGGTCGCGGCCCGCGAGCTGGCGACGCGGGTCCTTCAACTGACCGAGCAGCGCGCGCAGGACGAGGGCCTCAGCCCTCTGCTCCTGTCGCGAACGCTGTGCGGCTCGCGCGACGAGGCCCGCGAGGCGCTCGCCGTGCTGCAGGGCATTCCCGGCGAGATCGCGCGCGACTTCACCGACGATCACGCGCTCTTCGTGCGCCGGGCTGACGAGGCGCTTCGGGTGGCGAGCGCGCGGCTGGCCGACGCCGAGGTGAAGGCCCGGTGGAACGATCGCAGCTTCAAGGGCTGCGACGACGACGGGCAGATGGGAGCTCGCCTCGACGAGGGCGAGGCCGACCGGCTCGCCGCCGTGCAGGAGATGGCGAAGGCGAACGACCCGAGGCTGCGGCCCGCGCTCGAGCGCGTGGCGAGCCGCGATCCGTCGCCCCAGGTGCGCGAGGCCGCCCGCGCGGCCATCGGCGTCGCCGCGAAGGGAGAGTAGCGATGGCGGTGTGGGCCGAAGAAGACCGCAAGGCCGTCGAGCAGGTGATCGCCGAGCGCCTCGAGGAGCACCTCGAGCCGGGCGAGCGCGTCAGCGTCGAGGGCGAGACGCGGGCCGACGCGGTCGAGGCGAAGCTCGTCCTGAGCGGCAGCGCGAGCGGGGCCCGGGTCGTCATCGAGGCGAGGGTCGAGCTAGAGAAGACCGGCCTTGACGCCGAGGCCGCGCGCTACCTCGCGCTCGACGCGGTCGATCTCGTGCTCCTCGAGTACCTCGACTCGCAGCGGCGCATCCGGTTCAGCGGCGTCTGGGAAGAGCGCGAGCTCGAGGGCAAGACGCTGTCGGTGCGTGCCGAGCGCACCTTCCCGGACCTCGAGGCGCAGGCCGACGCGCTGCTCAAGGGCTCGGACGCCGGCGATTAGCCACGCCCGAAGCCGCGCGCTTTGCCCGGCCCTGCCTGAATCTGCGTGTTGCGCGCTCGCATTCCCCTGCCCGACGCTGCTGGGCCCATGAAGGATTGTCTGCGCAGCGAGAGCGCCGCGGCCTTCGCGCGCGGCGAGTGCGACGGCAACCAGGCCGCTGAGCTCAATCGCAAGTCGCGCTGAAGCTGGTCCGGCCGTCGGCCGGTGGGACCCGGGTGCAGGACGAGGCACGAGCGCGCCATCGCCTGGCTCGAGCGTGCGCTCGAGCTCCTGTGGAAGGGGCAGGGTGCCCGCCATGACATCGCCCGAGCGCAGGCGGCCCTCGCGGCGGTCCGGTGGGAAGAGGGCGAGCTGCGCTCTCGCGCGCTCGAGCTGGCGAAGGCCGCGCGCAGCGGCTTCCAAGCCGCGGGGCCGCGCTACCGAGCCCAGCTCGAGCAGGTCGAGGCGTGGCTCGCAGAGCGCGGGGCTCCCTGACCGCTGCTGCACGCCTGCTTCGCCGCGCTGACGCTCCCTATCTTCTCTGGCGGAGGCGTGCGCGATGGAGACTGTTCCCGAGTTCAGCCTGCCCGACAGGCACGGCGGGCAGTGGGGGACCAAGGATCTGCTGCAGCGCAGGGAGATGCTGCTGGTCGTCGTCGACCATGCCGACTGCGCGTTTTGCCGGCGAGTGCTCGAGGTGGTCGCCCATCGGCACGAGACCGACAACCTCTCGGGCGCCGCGGCGATGGCCGTCGTCACCAAGGCGGGCGAGCGGGCGCTCGAAGGGCTCGAGCCGCCGTTCCCGGTGCTTCGCGACGAGGACGGGCGCATCGCCGCCAAGATAGCCGCGTCGGCGGGGCTCCCGTCGCTGCAGGCGGCCATCGTCGTCAGCGATCGCTTCGGGCGCGTCTACTGGGCCAACCCCCTGCACGCCGAGGAGCCCGAGGTGCTCGTCAACGACGCGGTGGAGATGCTCGAGTACATCGGGCTGCAGTGCCCGGAGTGAGGGGTGGGCACCTGGTAGCCGGTCGGGCTGCCGAGCGAGTTAGGAGTTATGAGTTTTGAGTTGGGAGTGGGTGGCTGAGGCGGCGCGAAACCCTGGGCTGGCCGAGGCCTTCGACCAGCGAAATGCTCGATTCTTGGTCGAGCGCACTGCCGGGCCGCTGCCTCGGTGCCTGCGGGGCCGGGCGCACTGCCGTGCGCCCCTACCGGCCGTGCGCCCCTACCGACCCGCGGTCACTTCACCGTGACGGAGCCCGTGCCGATCTTCACCGGGTCGTTCTCATTGTTCAGATTGTCCCAGCGCCGATAGACCGTGACCTCGTAGCTGCCCGGGTCCCGCTCCAGGGCGACCGTCACGTCGTACAGGCAGCCGCACTTCGCCACCGTGTCGGGGTTCATCTCGACCGGCTGGAAGAGTAGGTCGATCCGGTTGCCGGACTCGCGCACGAACGCCTCGACCGCCTGCTCGCAGCGGAAGTGGGCCTTGCGGTAGGCGACGTCTATCCCCTTGCCGAACGCGCTCACCTGAACCGAGCCCTGCTCGCCTTCGTACGGGCTGCCTACGCACTCGGTTTGGTTGACCGAGACCCGCTCGGCGTTCTCCCAGCCCTTCGGCAGATCGGCTTCGCTGCACCCGGCCGCCGCGACCGCAATCGCCACCGCTCCGAACAACGCCCGCATGTTCCCTCCGAGGTCCGACAGAAGCTCGAATGCTAACACGGTCGACAGGTCACCGTTCGGGCGGGCCTCGGTCCGCCTTGCTACCTGAACATCTGATCGGTACAGTCGCCCGTCCCATCCGCCCGGTATTCGGAGGCGCTTCCCGTCGTGGCCATCCGCAAGTACACGCTCAAGAGCACCAGCCCCGCGCCGGTGCTGCGCATCGACTACCCCTCGCACCTGAACGCCGAGCAGCTCGCGGTCGTCGAGGCGCCGGCCGGACCCGCGCTCGTCATCGCGGGCGCCGGCAGCGGCAAGACCCGAACGCTCACCTACCGGGTCGCCCGCATGCTCGAGACCGGCACGCCGCCCGAGGCGATCCTGCTGCTCACGTTCACCAACAAGGCCGCCCGCGAGATGCTCAAGCGCGTCGCCGAGCTGTGCGGCACCATCGCCGACGTGCGGCGCATCGTCGGCGGCACCTTCCACCACGTCGCCCACTCCATCCTGCGCGAGCACGCCTCGGCGCTCGGCTACGGCGAGAGCTTCACCCTCATCGACCGCGAGGACGCGCGCGAGCTGATGAGCGCCTGCATCTCCGACCTCGGCCTTTCGGCCGGCCCGCGCCGCTTTCCGAAGGCCGAGGTGATGGTGGACATCGTCTCGACCGCGGTGAACACCGAGCGCACCTTCGAGGAGGTGGTCGCCGACAAGCGGCCGCAGTTCGTCTCGCTCAGCGAGAAGATCGCCAAGGTCGCCAACCGCTACGCCGAGCGCAAGCACCAGATGCAGGTGATGGACTTCGACGACCTGTTGCTGTGCTGGAAGCTGTTGCTGAGCGAGCGGCCCGAGGTCCGCGCCCGGCTGCAGGAGCGCTTCCGCGCCATCCTCGTCGACGAGTACCAGGACACCAACCGCCTGCAGGGCGACATCGTTGACCTGCTCGCCGCCGGTCACCGCAACCTGACCGTGGTCGGCGACGACGCCCAGTCGATCTACAGCTTCCGCGGCGCGGACTTCACCAACATCATCGAGTTCCCCGCCCGCTACCCGGGCTGCGGCGTCTACCGACTGACCGAGAACTACCGCTCGACGCCCGAGATCCTCGCGCTCGCCAACGAGTCGATAGCCAACAACCGGCGCCAGTTCCAAAAGGAGCTCTTCTCGCACCGGCCGAGCGGCCCGCCCCCGGCGCTCGTGCCGCTGCGCGACGTCTACCAGCAGGCCGAGTTCATCGCCCAGCGCATCCTCGAGCTGCGCGACGAGGGCATCCCGCTCAAAGAGCAGGCGGTCCTCTACCGCGCGCACCACCACTCGATGGAGATCCAGCTCGAGCTGTCGCGCCGCGGCATTCCGTTCGTCGTGCGCAGCGGCGTGCGCTTCCTCGAGCAGGCGCACATCAAGGACGTGCTCGCCTACCTCAAGTTCGTCCACAACCCCATGGACGAGCTGGCGCTCAAGCGCGTGCTCAAGCTCTACCCGGGCATCGGCAGTGGCATCGCCGACGACGTGTGGACTGCGCTGGTGCGCCTGGGCGAGACGACGAGCCCGCTGAAGGCGCTCGAACGGCCCGAGGTGCTGCTCGAGCTGCCGAAGAAGGCGCACGCGGGCTACCAGCGGGCCGCCGACACGCTGCTCGAGATAGCGCAGCACAAGTACCAGGACGCGCCGGGCGAGATGATCCTGAAGGTGCTCGAGGGCGGCTACGAGGACCATTTGCGCGCCGAGTACCTCAACGGCGAGGTGCGCGCCGACGATATTCGGCAAGTGGCCGAGTACGCCGGCGGCTTCCAAACGGTGCACGACTTCCTGTCGGAGGTGACGCTGCTGGCCGAGTTCCAGGCCGAGGACGTGGTCGAGGGCGCCGAGCCGGACGAGTACGTCACGCTCTCCTCGGTCCACCAGGCGAAGGGGCTCGAGTGGCGCGCGGTCTTCGTCGCCTGGCTCGCCGACGGTCGTTTCCCGCTCGCCGCTGCGCTGCGCCAGCCGGACGAAGAGGAGGAGGAGCGCCGGCTCTTCTACGTCGCGGCGACGCGCGCCCGCGACGAGCTGTGGCTGGCCTATCCGATGACGCACTCCTCGCGAGACGACGAGCGCACGCTGCTTCGCGTGTCACGCTTTGTCGAGGAGCTCGCCAGCGGCGAGGACG
>JBMNNX010000119.1:0-19150 GCA_050942745.1 Myxococcales bacterium | reverse complement strand
CCAGCGTCGACGAGGAGCGCGACCGCGGCCGCTGGAGCGCCGAGGGCGAGGCCGGTCGCCAGCGCGCTCGTCGCCCGGACCAGGGCCACCTCGACCAGCACGGCCGTGTCGCCGAAGGAGCCAGCGAGGCCGAGTGGGGCGAGCCGGAAGCTGCCGAGGAGCGCGGTCGCCATCATTCGGTAGAGCGGGCCGGCGAAGGCGAGCGCGCAGAGCAGCTGATAGAGCAGATCGCCGGTCGCCGCCTCGCGCGAGCCGGTCGCCGGGAGCGAAGCCTCGGCGTTCGCGCCGCGGAAGGTGTCGAGGAAGCGTCCGCCCATGCGCGCGGCGTCGAAGGGCAGGGAGGCGACGAAGGCGATGGTGGCGCCGCACAGCAGCTCTCGCGCGAATGCCCCGAGGACTGAGAACGCGTCTTCGTCTACGCCCGGGATTGGCGACACGGCGCCGGCGAAATGCGCGTGCAGCGAAAGGCCAAGGCACAGCGACAGGCGCACCGCATTGGGCGCGGCCTGGCCGCCGAAGAGCGGGCAGAGGAAGGTCGCAGGCGCGATGCGGGCGGCGACGAGCGCGACGGCGAGCAGGTGCGGGCGGATGAGCTCGACGATGTCCGTGAAGGCATTCGCGAGGTTCATCGCCCGACTCCCGGCAGCATCTTGAAGACCTCGGAGCTGAAGCGCCCGAGCTGAGCGCCAATCCAAGGCCCGGCCACGACGAGCGAGAGGATGGCCGCTATCAGCTTCGGGACGACGGCGAGCGTCGGCTCATGGACCGAGGTGATGGCCTGTAGGGTGCTGAAGAGCGCGCCCGCGACCAGGCTGGCGAGCAGCGGCGGCGCCGAGGCGAGGACCATCAACAGCAACGCCTCGCGGCCGATGAGGATGAGGGCCGATTCGTCCATCGGGTGTCCTCCGAAGACGGACCGCAATCGGTCGGCGAGCCGGAACCTGCTCGCCCGACCGGCGAGAGGGTGAGCCACAGCGGGCGCGGGAGCGGCCTCTAGCGATAGCCGAGCACCAGCCCCTGGGAGAGCAGCGTCCAGCCGTCGACCATCACGAAGAGCAGCAGCTTGAACGGCAGCGAGACGCTCGTCGGAGACAGCGACTGCATGCCGAGCGCCAGCAGCAGGTTGGCGATGACCATGTCGAGGACGAGGAAGGGCAGGAAGACGAGGAAGCCTATCTGAAAGGCCTCCTTGAGCTCGCTCACCATGAATGCGGGCACCGCGACGACGAGGTCTTCGGCCTCGACCTCGTCCGCGCGCTCCTCGCCGCGCAGCTCGCGGGCCAAATCGAAAAAGAGCGCCCGGTCCTCGGCGTGGCCGTGCTTGAGCAGGAAGTCCTTCAGGGGCGCGGCGGCCATCGTCGCCGCGGCGAGCGCCTCCTCGGTGTCGTGCGCCTGGGAGATCGCGCTCTTGCCCGCCCTCCACATCTCCTCGAAGACCGGGGCCATCACGTGTACCGAGAGGATGACCGCCAGGCCGGTGAGGACGGTCGTCGGCGGAATCTGCTGCGTGCCCATCGCCGAGCGGGCGATCGAGAGCACCACCGCGACCTTGGAGAAGCTCGTGAGCATCAGGATGGCAAAGGGGATGATGGCCATCGCCGCGAGCACGGCCATCATCGCCAGCGGCCGCGAGGCGAACGAGGAGTCGATCACCTCCGAGGACTGGAGGATGGGGATGGCCTTTGGCTTGGCCAAAGCGCCGAGGGGCGCGAGCAGGACCGCGAACACGACAAGGTGCCTCATCGCGCGTCTCCTTCGAGCGGCTTGTCGCCGGTGAGTGGCAGCGGCTTGCTCGTGAGCAGGCTCGCGAAGCCGTCTCCGTAGGCAAGGACCAGGCGCTGTCCCTCGACGTCGACGAGCGCGATGCCGGTCCTGGGAGACAAGCTCGTGCGTGCGACGACTCGGAGCGGCGTGGCGTCGGCGATCCTCCGCTGCCGGGCAGCGAGGAGGCGCAGCGCGAAGAACGCGAGGAACGTCGCGCCGGCGAGCGCGGCGAGCACGCGCGCGCTCTGGCCGGCGAAGCTCACTGCGCCCGAGAGGAAGGGCAGCGCCACGAGCCCGGCGAGCCCGACCGCTGCTTGGATGATCGGCCGGCGCAGCTTGCTCGCGGGAGGCGCTTGGGCGGCGCTGCGAAGGCATTCGGCAAAGCCCATGAGGTCCTCCTTCAGGAGAGCAGGGCGATGATTCGGGCGCCGACCTCGCCGCCGATGTCGACGAGCTCGGCCTTGGCGAAAGGCTTTTCGCCGACCATCAGCACGACCGGGTCCGTCAGGCTCATGTCCAGGCCCAGGACCGCGCCGGGCTGGAGTTGGCCGAGCTGGGAGAGAGGGACGCGGACTCGGGCGAGCTCGACTTCGATCTGGATCGGCAGGGGCGGCGGGACGTCAGCGGGCATGAGCACCTCCGGGGGAACGGCGGCGTCGGTGAACGACGCGTAGGTGAAAGAGCGAGCGGCCAACTCGCCACTCAGGTGGAAGCCATCGAAGGCGAGGCGCGCCGCGCCGCAGACGCCCTCGTCCCCGCGTTCGAGGCCGCTGAGAAGCAGCGCGTCCCCGACGCTGAGCCGAGCGAGGTCGTGCGCTTCGATGTCCGCTGAGCCCGCGAGGAGCGAGGCCGGCAGCGTGAAGGGCAGCAGCTCCGCGGGCAGCGGCAGGAAAGCGGCCTCGTGCGTTCCGGAGAGACGGACGAGGGTCCGGGAAGGCAGCAAGAGCCGCCCCGAGCCTCCGAGAGCGCCGGACGAGAGTGAGAAGTCGATGCCGCACCAGTCGGGCTCGAGGGTAAGAATCGCCTCGACCTCGGGTGGGGTGCGCGCGACGCACGAGAAGCGCGCCGCGAGCGCCTCCTCGATGACCGGCACCCCGCGCGCCACGCGCAGCGCGCAGAGGGTGAGGAAGCTCAAGCTCGCCACCTCGGCGTTGGTGAGCGACCCGGGGGCGAAGGCGGCGCCGCTGCCGCCGGCGAGCATGTCGACGAGAGCCGCGACGAGCCCCTCCTCGATCTCGATGAGGCCGTACTCGCCGGTGTTCGAGAGCGACAGGACCACGTAGCAGCAGCCTGAGGGGAGCCTGCGCGTGTCGACGCGCGTTTCGAGCAGCCGAGCGTTGGCGACGAAGGGGGAACCGAGCTGCGCCTCGAGGGCGGCGGCGATCTGACGCAGCGACTCCGCCCCTGCGTCGCGGACGGCGGGCGAGCGTTGCAGCGCGCAGAGCGCGGGGGTGAACGGGCGCAGAAGCGAGGGGTCGAGAGGCGAGGGCGAGAGGCGATTCATCCGTGGCGACCTCCGTCAGGTGTGGCTCCTTCGTTCAGCCGGTGTGCCACTGGCGCCCCGACGCCCAAGTGCGCGCAAAGCCTGGGCTGCCGCTCGAGCGGTCGGGGCGCGGGTTGTGCCGCGCCGGAACTCGGGCGGCGCAAGGCGCGACGGCTCAGCCGCCGATGAGCCGAGAGGCGAGCCTGCGCGCGTAGCTCTCGAGCGCCGGGTGGGGCGCGACGGGCGACTCCCAGGCCTGGCGCACCGCTGGCGAATAGAGGAGCGGCTCGCGCACCTCTGCGGGCAGCGAGCGACAGGCAAGCGCCGCCAGCCAGGGCGCAAGCGAGCGCAGCTCGAGGAGCGCGGCGCGCGCTGCCTCGCGGGTGATGGCGGGCGAGAGCTGGCGGGCAAAGATCCCGAGGCGCTCGCGCCGCTCGAGCGTCGAAAGCGCCTGCGCCGCCTCGATGAGCTTGCCGGCTCGGCCAGGCTCGGCGAGCTGCAGCAGCTCCGGCGCTTCCTTCGCCTTGAGCGTGCAGCAAAGTACGACGAGGCGCTGCTCGTCCGGCTCGAGGGCGTTGAGCAGACCCGAAGGCGACACGATCTCGGTCGGCGCCTCCGACGCGGCCACCTCGCTGCGGTCTGCCGAAGGTTGCCCGGCGGCGCGGCGCCTCCCGCAGCGCGTTTCTTCCTGCCGATGTGGGCGCTCCGTCATGGTGCCCCCTGGTCTTGAAGAGGTTCTTTCGGTTCGCGGCTCCCAGCGAGCAGCGCCCGCGCAGCCGGCTTCGCCGGCACCGCCGTGATCCACCGCCTCCGCGAGCCGCCGAGCTCATCCCCCTCAGGCAGCGCGTTGGGAGACGACCTTCCTCGAAGCGGTGCCACGCTCGGCGATAGGCGTCGGCTGCGCTCCTTGGGCGCCCATCCGCTGACGCAGCCGGCGCAGGTGCAGAAGAGCGAACGCCAGCGCAATCGAGAGCAGCGCGACGAGGACCGCCGCGAGCACCAGGGGCCAGCGCGCGGTCCTCGTCGAAGGCGAGGCGGCGCTCGGCACAGGGGCGGGCGGAAGCTCCGAGACCATGACGGCGACGCTCTCGGGCGACAGCCCCTCGACGCTCCCGGCGACGAGTGCCTGGATTTCGCCTCGGCGCGCGGTTAACGCCTCGGCCTTTCCGTTCTTCGCCTTCAGCAGCACCGAGGCGCGCGGCTGCGTCTCTCTGCGAAAGCCGCTGTGCGCGCTCGCAGGCGCCGCGACGATGTGGACGCGCGCGTTGACGACGCCTTCGAGCGCCGTGAGGGTCTGCGACAGCTCTCCGGCGAGGGCATGAATGTAGAGCGCGTTCTCCTCGGTCGCGGTCGGCACCATGCTGCCCTTGCCGAAGACCTCGGCGAACCCGGGCGCCTGCTTGCGCGGCAGGTCGTGGTCGTCGAGGAGCTTGATGGCGGCCGTGGTGCTGCCGGCCGGCACCGCGATAGTCCACTTCGCGTCCCGGCCCCCGCCTCTCACCTTGCGCGCCTCCACGCCGGCCTCATGGAGGAGGGCTTCGATCTCGTTAGCCTGCATCTCGTCGAGATCGTGCTGAATCTTCTGCTCGCAGCCTCCCAGCACGACGAACGCGATGACGACGACGCGTTTCATCACGACCTCCTGATAAGGCTCGCGGCTATCGAGGACCCGACCGGCGAATCGCCTAGGTGGATCCGCCGAGCCGCCTTGCCGCTGTCGGGCGTCGGAGGCGGGGCAGACGCTCGGGCCGCCCGGTGCTCGATGGCCGAGCCTCGCTAGATCTGCGTTTGCAGCGTTTGCTTGACTGCGTTCGTGCCCTTTTCCACGACCTTGCCCGCCATCTCGAGCTCTTGGCTCGCGCGGTAGGTGTGGGCCTGGAACGCGAGGAGCTCTGCGGGTGAGAAGGTGCGGCCGGATTCGGCCATCTTGAGTATCTGGTCGAGCCGGGCTTGAGCCCGCTGCACCTCCGTGAGGATGCGCGCGCCTCCCGGGCGCTCGACGGGCGAAGTCGCGTCCGGTCTTGCCGCCTCGGCCGCCTTGGTCGCGACCGGCTGCTGGAGCTTGGCGCGCTGGGCCTCACGCGTGGCCTGCGCCTGTGCGGTCCTCGCCGCGGGCTGCGCCTGCGTGGTCTTCGCGGCGGGCTGGGCAGCCTTCGCGCGGGCCTGTGCGACTCGACCGTGTGCCTGGGCCTCTGGCGCTGCCTCGGCTGGCCCGGGCCGCCCGGTCGCTTGCTTCGACTTCTCGGCCATGGCCGCCAGCGGCTGGCCTTTCGAGCCGCCCTTGGACGCCGATTGCGCGAGCTCCTTGGCGAAGTCTGCACCCGACCCGGGGCCCGAGGCCCCGGTGGCCGGCACGGATGCGGCGATCTTCTCGACCATGGCTTCCTCCCGACCCGAATCGCGCTAGCGGATGTTGTTGATGGCGGTCTTGGCCGCTTCGTGTCGGACCTTGAGGATGTTGCTGATGGTGTTGAACTCGCGGCTCTCCTGCTGCATCTGGTTCTGAAGCGCGAGGTACTGCACGGTCCACCGCTGGTTGGCCTCCATCAACTCGCGCTGCTGCTGCAGGCTGTCGGCGCCAGACGAGCCGCTCGACGCGCCCGCGCCCTGGGTCTGGACGTTGACGCTGCCGAGCACCCCGCTGCCGCCGCCGACGGCGCTGGACGAGGCGGTTCGGCTCATCGCGGTGGCCTCGCCCACCGCGGCGCTGATGACCGCGCCGCCCGGCACCATCGCCGAGGCGACTCCCGCCATGACGCCTGCGGAGCTCGAGAGCCCGCGAGCGAACATGGCGCCGAAATCGGTCTGGGGAGTCTGGCGGTCGAGGGCCGGGCCAATCGAAAGCTGGTTGATTCTGTTGCTCATCGTCGTCCTCGCCAGCGTGTGGTTTGGCGACGGCGGCTACCAGAAGCGTGCCAGCACGCTGCCCGCAAGCGCGATAGGGACGGCGCGCTCGCGGCTGTTCCAGGATGGAACGCGGCGGCTCGACCTTGAACGAAAAACGCCCGGGCCGATGGGGCCCGGGCGTTCGCGGGGAGCGCTGCTGGTCGGTCAGCGGCGCGTTAGCTCGGCCCGCCAGCGCAGACGCAGCGCGACGGGTTGCAGGTCGTGCCCGGGCCGCAGCCGCCGCAGTCGGGCTTACAGACGCAGCCGCAGACCTCTTCGTCGACCTCGTAGTTGCCCTGGCACCCGAGCCCGTAGGTGTCGCAGACGCAGGCGCAGGCCTCGGTGTCGAAGCGGAAGCCGGGGCCGCAGGTCATGTTCTGGTTGCAGGCGCACGCGCAGGAGCTGGTGTCGCAGATTTCGTTCGCGCCGCACCCGTTGCAGTCCGGCGAGCAGACCCAGTGACAGCTCGCCGGCTCGCACATGTAGGTCGGGCCGGGGCTCGGCGCGCCGCAATCGTTGGGGCAGACGCATTCGCCGATGCTCGTGTCGCAGACCAGCGGAGGCGGGCACTTGCCGCCGCACGGCTCGGGCTCGCCGTCCGGGTTCGAGGTGAGGTCGGCCCAGTAGCGGTAGCTGATCGCCGCCTGTCTGCCGGCGACCGTGGGTCGGCAGTTGCCGAAGAAGAGAACGCGCCTTGTGACGCCGTCGAAATCGAAGCCGTTCTGGCGATCGCGCGGAAGGTCGCTCGGCGTGCAGACCGTGGGATCGCTGAAGCCGGCCGGCTCGATGGCGACCTTGATGGTCGAGGCGATGGGCGGCTTTTGCGTGGTGTAGGGGCTGACCCCGGCGATCGCTGCGTTGATGATGCCGTCGATGGTCGGCTCGAGCCCGGTGCCGTCATTCGCCGAGTTGATGTCCCCGAAGACTCCGCCCATCAGGTCGATGGTCGCCTTGTTCTTGTGCGGGTTGCTCTGGCTCTCGCCGCAGTTCTGGCCGTCGGGGCAGACGATGCCGTGGAGCTGGGCCCGCGCGCCGTTGCCGTCATAGTTTTGGAAGAAGTTGGCAAACCCCTGGGCGTTGGTCGAAGACTGATCGTCTGCGTCGCCGAGGATGATGAAGACCAGGGTCGCCCCCGGGCGAAGCTTGCTGTCGGCAGGCGCGTTTGAGTTGCGAAGCTGGTTTTCCGTCAGCAGCCGTGCCGACTGCAGGATCTGCTCGCTGCCGGTGCCGTTGATGTTGAACCAACCCGTGGCGTTGCGCGTGAACCAGTTGAGGATGGTGGTCTGGTCCGTCGTGAACTTGCGGAAGCCATCGACCGGGTCGTTCGGGTACCGGTAGTATGAAGAGGTCGTCGCCGCCATGCGCCAGTCGATGGCTGCGTTTTGCAGCTTCTGGATCATCATCGTTCCCGCGTTGGCGACCGCGGCCTGGTAGTCGCCCATCGACCCGGAGTTGTCGACCACCCAGACAAAGTCGACCATCGCGGGAGGCTGAGTCTCGAAGACCTCGCACTGGGCCGCGTTGGTGTCGCCAAACTGCGCCAAGGCAGAGCCGCCGCCGAGATCGGAGAGGTGGAAGGGCTTGGCCTCGTTAAACAGCGAAGCCGGCATGATCGCGACTACCACCACCGTGCGGCTCGGCGAGCGGCGGACGTACTCAGCTTCGATCTTATAGGGACCGTTGATACCCGCGCTTCCTGAGAGCAGGTCGGTCGCCGAGCCGAGGAATCCTTGGGCGATGTCGTTGGCGCGCTGCTTCAGGTCGACGCCGCCCGCCAGGTCGTACAGGGCGTGGGCCGCCGGGTAGCCGTCCCAGGTGGTGAAGGTCTGCGAGATCGCGTTGGAGACGGTGCCGAGCGCTGCCAACTTGTTCCGCCCCGCGGTTTCGTCGGCAGCGGGGCCGCTGCCGGTCGGCGCGGTCAGGAGCGCGAGCCCGACCACCTGGTGCGTCGGGTCGTAGACCATGACTGCCCGCTCGACTCCTCCGACCTTCGGTCGGGCCACCTCGGTGAAGTCGGCGGTGGCCGCGATGCGCACGTCCGCGGGGATGGACTCGTGGATGGTCACCGGCCGCAGGTTCTCGGTCGAGCACGCCTGCTGCGCGGGGCCTTCCCCGTCGCTCTGGACGGTTGGGTCGAGCTCGCCCGGATCGTGCTGGCCGTTCTGGTTGGAGTCCTCGGCCCCGTCGGCGATGCCGTCGCCGTCGGTGTCCGGGTTGACCGGGTCGGTGGTCGCCGTGCAGTCGGCGTCGGGAACGAAGCGCGGGCAGTTGGCCTCGTCGGGGTTGGAGCAGACGCCCCGCTCGACGCCGTCGGTCAGCCCGTCCCCGTCGGTGTCGGGCATGCTCGGGTCGGTCTCACCGGGGTCGCGACGGCCGTTGTGGTTTGCGTCCTCCTCGCCGTCGAGCAGCCCGTCGCAGTCCGAGTCCGGGCGCGTCGGGTTGGTGCGCGCGGCGGTGTCGAGATCGGACTGGAAGTCGGGGCAGTGGGTCGGGTCGGGGTTGGTGGCGACGCCGAGCTCGAGGCCGTCCTTCAGGCCGTCGCCGTCGGTGTCCGGATTCTGCGGGTCGGTGCCGTACAGCGGCTCTTCGCGATCGGGGATTCCATCGCAGTCGGAGTCCAGGGAGAGGGCCGGGCCGCAGTCGCTTGGGTCGAGCGGGTCGGTCTCGCCCGAGTCGACCTGATGGTTCCAGTTCTTGTCCTCGACCCCGTCGAGGCAGCCGTCGCCGTCGGAGTCGGGGTTGGAGGCGCTGGTCTCGCCTTGGTCGGTGATGCCGTTGCGGTTCTGGTCCTCGATCCCATCGGGGATGCCGTCCCCGTCGCTGTCGCGCAGGGCGGGATCGGTCTCGCCGGGGTCGACCTGTCCGTTGTGGTTGCGGTCCTCGAGGCCATCGGGGATGCCGTCGCCGTCGCTGTCGGCGCTGCCCGGGTCGGTCTCACCGGGGTCGAGGCGGCCGTTGTGGTTCTTGTCCTCAAGGCCATCGGGGATGCCGTCGCCGTCGCTGTCGGCCGCCACCGGGGAGGTGATGCTCGAGGGATCGGCGTCGCCCTCGAAGGTGCATCCCGTCCCGGCGATCGGGGCCACGCGGCCGACCTCGACGCCGTCGAGGATTCCGTCGCCGTCGGTGTCGGGGTCGGTCGGGCTGGTCTTCTTTCCGCCGTGGTAGGTGTTGGCGAACTCCTCGGCGTCCGACAGCCCGTCGCAGTCGGTGTCCTTGATGGGGTTCTTGGGGTCGCTCATGCTCGCGTCGAGGGCGGGCTTGGTCCCCGCATCCTCCGGGTCATCGCTGCCTCCGTCGGGTAGCGGGTCAACATCGCCGCCATCCTTCTGGTCGCTGGAGACGCAGCGTCCACCGGTGCACTGCTGGCCCGCCGGGCAGTCGATCGACGTCGAGCAGGCGTCTCCGCCGACAGCCGGCGGCTCGGTCGCGCAGCCGAGCAGCGCAAGGCCGAGAAGGATCAGGGATAGGGGAGCGAACTGTTTCATTCTGAACCTCGCTTACGGCCTGTGGGCAGGATACCAACCATTATAGAGAGGCCAGTCGATCAGGGAAAAGACCGGCGGTGCGACCGGACGACGGCCGGGCGCTCGTCGGCCGCGCCTGCCTGGCCGCCCGATGCCGGTTTACTTGCCCCGCCAAGGAGCCATCCATTACACTGTCCACCACCTTAAGGTTCGGAGGATTCTCGGGATTATGGCGATCCGGCTCGGAGAACTGCTGGTCAGGGCCAACGTGATCTCAGAAGGCCAGCTCCGGGCTGCACTCACCGAGCAGCAGAAGTGGGGCGGCAAGCTCGGCGAGATCCTCGTGCGCATGGAGTTCTGCAGCGAGGACATGGTCGTGAGGGCCCTCTCGAAGCAGCTCGGGGTCCAGAGGGCGGATGTCGATCGCCTGCCGCCCATTCCCGAGGCGGTGCTCAAGAAGATCCCCCTGTCGATGGCGCGCGACCTGAACGTGCTGCCGCTGCAGCTTCGCGACGACGGCAAGACCCTGGTCGTCGCGATGGCCGACCCCAGGAACATCCAGGCCATCGATGAGCTGCGCTCGCGCACCGGGTGTCGGATTTTTCCGCTCATCGCAGGGCCCTCCGCGTTGGCGCGGGTGCGCGCCAAGCTCTACTACGGCGAAGAGGAGCTCGACTTTGACGCGGATGAGGGGTTCAAGGTTACCGACGCGCAGGGGCGCACCGTCGTCAAGAACCTTGCTGGTGTCCAGCCGCAAGTCCGAGCGGCGCCGCCACCGCCTACTCCCGTCGCGCCTCCCGCAGCGCGCCCGGCAGCGCCTATGCCCGCGGGCCAGAATCCCTCTGAGCTCCTGAACGCAATCGAGGCCGTGCAGCGCAGGGAAGTCTCTGCGTTGAAGGCCATGGTCGAGCTCCTCATCGAAAAGGGCGTGTTCTCCCGCGAGGAGTACCTGGCGCGGGTCAAGCGCTAAGAACGCATGGCTGTGCGCAAGAAACTTGGCGAAATCCTGGTTGAGCAGGGCGCGACGACGCCGGACAAGGTCAAACGCGGGCTCGGCTACCAGCGACAATGGGGCGGCAAGATAGGCCGCATCCTCGTGGAGATGAAGCTCGTCTCCGAGGAGCAGCTTGCGCGCGCGCTCGCTGCGCAGTCGCGGATGTCGCTGGTCAAGATAAAGGCCGAGATTGCCGACAGCGTGGCCGCGCTCGTGCCGCAGGAGCTCGGCGAGAAGCACGAAGCGATCGCCTTCGGGATTCGCACGGTCGACAAGGCCGAGACCGTCTACGTGGCCATCGCCGATCCTTACAACGTCACGGGGATGGACGAGATCCGCTTCCGAATCGGCAAGACGGTCAAGTTCGCCCTCGCGCCCGCCGACGAGATCAAGCGCGCGCAGGCGCGCGCGCGGGGCGAAGTGATCGTGGGCGAAGTGATCGTGGAGGCCGAGCTGCCGGTCGAAATGCCCGAGCCACCGGCCAAACCTGCGGCCTCGGCGCCCCTCGGCGTCTCAGGCGATCCGCTCGCCGATCTGTTCGCTCCACCGCAGCCGGCCTCGGCGCCGGTTTCGGAGCTTGACGAGCTGCTCGGCCTGTTGACTCCGCCGCCGCCGTCGGCCTCGAGCGCGCTCGACGACTTGTTCTCCCTCGATGTGGCGGCGCCCAAGCCGGTTTCCCCGCCCGCTGCCAGTCTTCCTCCAGCCCCGGCGCTTTCACCGGCGCCCCCTGTCGTTCAGTTTGGCCCGGGAAGAGCCGCTTCCCCCATCCCGCAGCCGCCGGTGCTCTCGGCGGCGCGCCCGATCGGTCCGTCGGCCCCAGGGACTGGACTTGAACCGTTGGTCGCGGCACCTGCCGACCAGGGTCTTGTCCTCGACCATTCGTCGCCCGCAGAGGCGCTCGCTACGTTGGCAAGCGGGGGACTGCCTGCCTCCGACAGCGGGTTTGTCCTCGACCATTCGTCGCCAGCCGAGACACTCTCGTCGCTCGTCGCTCCATTGGCCGGGGGCCTTGGAATCGAAGCTTCGGGCGAGGAGCCTCTCCAGCTCGAGTCCGGCGCGGATGCCGCTGCTGCCCTGACCCTTGGGCTCGCTATCGACGAGTCCGCCGTCGTCGCCGCGAATGCGCCCGAGCTCGAGCTGACCGAGGCCGATGCGGTGCCAAGCTTCGAGCTGACCGCTGACGACATGGCCGCAGACGCGCAGTCTCCCGCCGAGATCGACGCGCTCCAGATAGGAACAATCGACGAGTCGCCGGTCGGCGCGGCGTCGATCCTCGGCTCTGGGCCCGCGCTGAACGGGCCTCCCGCCGTCGCCGTCAGAATCGAGCCGCTGGGTGGCGAGGAGATCGAGCTCGATGCCTCCTCGATCCAACCGGGCTTCGATGGGCTGTCCGAGGACTTGGCGCTGTCGGTGGAAGCCGCTGCGTCTGGGAACGATCCGCTTTTCGGTACCGCGGACGACCTGTCCGGTGGCGTTGCTGCGGACGGCGCGCCCGGCCTGGGGCTGGATGGTGCGACGGTCGAGGAACCGGTAGGGGTTCAGCCTGAGCCTGGGACAGGGTTCGACCTGGCTCCGGGCGTCGCCGGAGAAGACCTCGACATAGGCTTGGGCGCCGAATCGCTCTTCGGCGAGGAAATCGCGGCTCAGCCGCTCGCGCCGGTGTCCGATGGAGCGGGTGGGGCGACTGCCGCCGATTGGGCCCAGCCGATCATTGGCCAGCCTGAGGCCGCTCCGGCTGCATCGCCGGCGGAGGCTGAGCCCGCGGCCCCGATCGGCGGGACGGACAGCCCGTTGGTCGTCGAGGAGGCAAGCGCCGAGGCTCACGACGATGTCGATGCCCTTGACATCTCTCTCGACGACGACGCCGCCGAGCCTTCGGACTCAGCTTCGGCCGAAGGGGCCGCGGAAGGCGCCGGCCTCGACGTCACTCTCGCCGAGGACGAGCAAGAGAGAGAGGACCTGCCTTTTGACGTCGAGGCTGAGGACGGCCCGGGCGCGCGCGAAGCGCTGCCAGAGCCTGAGGAGTCGCTCGATATTTCGATAGCCGAAGAGGAGTCGCCCCCGCAGAACGCGGTCGTCAGTGGAGAAGGGGACGCGGGGCGCGAACCGGCAGCCACTCCCCCTGAAGCGACAGAGGCGCTTGGGGCGAGCCTGGGCGAGCCCGAGCCGTCGATCATCGTCGCAGAAGGCCTCTTGGCGGGCGAAGGCCCAGACGTCGCGGTTTCAGAGACTTCGGCGCCCGAAGGCGTGGAGGTCGAAGCGGAGCTCGCGAGCGAAGGGCTGGGGCTCTCAGTTTCTGAGGAGCAGGCCCCTGTTGCCGTTGAAGCGGACGCGAGCTTGGCGGACCCAACGCTCGGTCCTTCGATCTTGGATGAGCAGCCAGGAGCGCACGAAGCCGCGGCGGAGCCCGCCGACGAAGGGCTCGGTCTGCTGGCATCTGGGGAGCTAGAGCCCGCGCCGATGGAGCCTGAGCCGAGCCTGCCCGAAGACGGCCCTGGTCTCTCGGCACTCGAGGAGCCGGCGCCCGCGGCAGTAGGAATCGAAGACGGGCTGTTTGGCGAGGGGCTCGATCTTTCGGCGCCTGAGGACCCAACGCTCGATGCAGCAGAGCCAGAAGCGGATCCGTCGGCCGAAGGGCTCGGTCTTTCGGCCCCGACAGTTCCTTCGCCTGAGGCTTGGGGCCTCGAGTCCGCTCCGATGGCCGAAGTGCAGGCTCTCGAGCTGTCCGAAGCGCCTGCGCCCGAAGCTGCGGCTGTCGAGTCGCAGTCGGCAGACGGGCTGGACGTTGCGCTGCCTGATCCGCTTTCCGACCCGCTGGCCGGCCTGACTTCCGACGGCGCGGATGTCCTCGCCGTCGAGACTGACCAGGAAGCTGAAGGCCAGGGGCTCATGCTTTCGCAGGATCTGGGGCAGGAAGCGGCGGCCATCGAGCCAGATCTCGCGGCCGAAAGTCTCGGTTTCGCGCCCTCTGAGGACCTTTCGCCCGAGAGCCCAGCCCTCGAATCGGCTGCGGCCGCCGAGGAGCTCAACCTCTCGAACGCTGGAGAGCCGGCAGCCGAAACCGCGGAGCCTGAGCTCGACCCGACGGCCAAAGGCGCGCAGCTTGCGCCTTCTGAGGGGGTGTCGATCGAGGCTATCGAGTCGGACGCCACCAATGCGGTCGCTTCCTCTGTGGACGAGCAGGCGATGGAGGCGCGGCCGGCGGTCGAAGGCAACGACCTCGCGTTCTCGGACGAGTCGCCTCGAGGCGACGTGGCCGCCGACACGATCGCGACGGCGCAAGGCCTGCAGCAACTCCCAGCGCCTGACGATCTCTTTGCCGCTGCCGACGAGCGGGGCGACGCCCCCGCGGTTCTCCCCGAGGGCGAAGTCAGCCTGGCCGGTGCGGAAGACGCGGCCGGCGTCGCCTCGGCCGAGGAATCGCTCGCAATCGGCGGCGAAGGCTTCGAAGACGCTGGCGCTTCGGACGCAGCCGATGTCGCGACGGCCGGTCCCGAAGTGGCGGATGCTCGTGACGGCCTTGCGGCCGGAGAGGTCGAGGAGCCGGCGGCGGAAGCGGTTGGGCAGGCCGAAAACGCTGACTTCTCTCAGCTCGAAGCTTCGGCGACCGAAGAGGCCTCCGTCTCTGAGGCCGATGAGGGCTTCCCGGCTGGAGCGGGCGTCACCGAAGATCAGGCGCTCGCGTCGGATCTCGGTTTCGGATCGGCATCTGCCGAAGAGGCGGGGCTCGAACAGCTCAACGCAGGACTCGAGGGCGAGTCGCAGCAGGTATCAGAGGCGCTCGAGGCGGGCGAGAGCGAACGCGATTCGGTGGTTTCCGAAGCAGGTCTGTCAGCCGAGCCTGGTGATGCGCCTGTGGCTACAGGCGAGCCGGAGCTGGATGCGCTCGGCGACGAACCGGTGCTCACGCCAGCCGACGGAATCGAGGAGTCGGCTGCATGGTCTTCGGGGCTCGCGCAGGACGGTGAGCAGCCTCTCGCCGAGCTCGTGTCTGAGAACGGCGCCGAAGGGGTTGGCGATGAGGCCTCGCTTGCGCCGTCTGAGGCGGCCGAAGCGGACGGCTGGAGCTCGATGTCGCCGGCGGACGTCGAAGACGGTGCGCTCGGTCTTTCGGTCGACGAGCCTTCCGTTTCGGAGGCATCTTCGACTGCGGAAGCATTCTCGGACCCGGAGCCCTGGGCCGGCGAGCCCGATGGTGCCGGGAGCGTCGCCAACGAGGTGGATCCTTGGTCCGCGGCCGGGGCGACAGACGCGCCCTCACAGGGCCCGGAGCACGATTCCCCGCCGTCGGACTTCGCCGACGCCTTGGCCGGGGAAGACCCTGCAGGAAGCGAGGCATTCGAGTCCGCCACAAGTTGTCCTGCACCCGAGCCGCTCGAGCCGGCCGCCGATGCTCCGACAGAAGGGGAGTTGGGACCTGACGCGGATGATCTGAGCGTGCAGGCGGCCGAGCCTGGTTTCGAGCCGGCGGCGGAGCCATCGGAGCCGGACGCAGCCGCGTTGAGCGACGAAGCGGAAAACGCGTTGGAGACGAGCGAACAGGCCTTGTCCTCCGCTCCCGAGCTGTCGGAACCGGTGGCGGACGATTCCACGGCCTCCTTGGACTGGGGGGCACAGCCGGACGCTCTCGGCTCAGAAGGAGCGAGCCCATCGTTCGAAGGATCGCCCGCGAACGACGCGCAGCCCGCCGCGTGCGCGCCGGCTCCTCAGGCGGGGCTCGACGACGAGATCGAGATCCCGCTCGTCGATGGGGCATCCGAGCCCGCGCCATCGGTCTCGACAGCCCCGGCGCCCGAGGACGCCCCGGCGGCAGCGCCTGATGCGGCTTCCGACTTCGAGCTCGCCGTGCTCGCGGGGCTCAAGTGCGTCGCCGAAGGTCGCGTCGGCGAGGGAAGGCCGATTCCTGTCGACCGGCTTGGGCGCGTGACGGTCAAGCTCCTCTTGGAGAAGGGCGCGATCACCTCGGATGACCTCATCCAGATGCTCGCGGTCTCGCCCGAGAAGTTCAGCACGTTGATAGTCAAGCTGCTGCTGAATCTGAAGCTGATCGGACCCGATGACCTCGTGTCGATGCTCGCCATCCCTCCCGACCGACTCAACGCTACCCTGCTCCTGATTCTGATCGAGAGAGGCGTGTTCGACCCGAGTAGCGTCGTAAGGGCGCTCGGTTGAGGAGCGGCCCCGTGGCTGCTCCTCTCCTCCAGATCGAAGAGCTGCAGGTAATCTACTCTGGCGACGGGGCCGACCGCGTCGCTCTCGACGGCGTCTCCTTGGGCGTTCACCAGGGCGAGGCCGTCGGGGTCGTGGGCGAGAGCGGCTGTGGCAAGACCACGCTGGCGCTCTCGATCATGCGGTTGCTCGCGCCTGCGGCTCGGATAGGCGCGGGCAGAGTGCTGTTCGAGGGCGTCGACTTGCTCGGGCTGCCCGAACGCGCGATGCGGCGGCTTCGCGGCAAGCGGGTGGCCATGGTCTTCCAGGAGCCTGCGAGCGCGCTCAATCCCGTTCTGAGCGTCGGCGAGCAAATCGCCGAGGTCGCGCGGCTTCACGATGGCTTGAATCGGTCGCTGGCGCGCGCGAGGGCGGTGGAGGCGCTCCGGGCGGCAGGCATCGCTTCGTCCGAGCGTTGGGTCGATGCCTATCCACACCAGATGTCCGGTGGGATGCGGCAGCGAGCGACGATCGCGATGGCGCTGGTCGGCAACCCCGCGCTGCTCCTGGCCGACGAGCCGACGACCGCGCTCGACCCGACGGTCGAGGCGCAGGTCCTGGCGCTGCTGGGCCGCTTGCGGAAGGAGAGGGGCCTCGCGGTGCTCCTCATCAGTCACGATTTCCTGACGGTCTCCGAGCTGTGCGACCGGGTCGTCGTCCTGTACGCCGGCCAGATCGTCGAGCAGGGGCCCGCGCGCGCTGTCTTCGAGAGGCCGGGGCATCCCTATACGCGCGCGCTCCTCGAATGCCTTCCCGGCGCACGCGCCCGCGACGCGAAGTGGCGTCGCGCGCGGCTCCGAGTGATACCCGGAGCCTCGCCCGAGGTCGGTTCGGCCTCCGAAGGATGCAGGTTCTCGGCTCGCTGCACCCGTTGCGACACGCGCTGTCGAACGAGCGCACCGCAGCTCGAAGAGGTCGGCGAAGCGCATTGGGTCCGGTGCTTCGTGCCTTGGGAGAAGGCGGAAGCTGACCAGGAGCGGCGATGAGTCCGCTTGTCCAAGCCGAGAGCCTGCGCGTCGTGTTCGACAGGCCCAGTGGGCTCTCGCGCCGCTTCGCCGGCGTCGTGCGCGCGGTCGATGGCGTCTCCCTCACCATCTTCAAGGGTGAGACGCTCGGGCTGGTCGGTGAATCTGGATGCGGAAAGAGCACTCTCGGCAAGGCGCTGCTGCGGCTGATCGAGCCGACCGAGGGCGTGGTCCGGTTCGAAGGGGAGGACATCGCGCGACTCCCGGCGGCGCGCTGGAGGGCCTTGAGGCCGCGACTTCAGATGGTCTTCCAGGATCCCACCGCCTCCCTCAATCCGCGGATGACCGTCGGTGAGGCCGTGAGCGAGCCGCTCATCGCCCACAGGCTGTGCTCCCGGCAGGAGAGGCACGAGCGGACCGTCTCGCTCCTCGCCGAGGTGGGGCTCTCCGAGAGCCTGTTGGACCGGTACCCGAACGAGCTCTCGGGCGGGCAGCGCCAGCGCGTCGCGATCGCTCGAGCGCTCTCGGTCCGCCCCAGCTTCGTTGTCGCCGACGAGCCGCTGACCGGCCTCGACGGCTCGGTCCAGGCCCAGATTGCGAACCTTCTGGTCGATCTGCAGGAGCAGCTCGAGCTGGCGTACCTCTTCATCTCCCACGACCTGCGGATGGTCGCGCACCTGGCCGACCGGGTGGCGGTGATGTACGCCGGCAAGCTCGTCGAGATCGGGCCAGCCCACCGAATCGGCCCGCGCTCGGCGCACCCGTACTCCCGGGCGCTCTGTGCGGCGAGAGCGCCCGGGCGCTTGGTCGGGCTGCAGCTCCTCGAGGGCGAGGTGCCAGATCCGCTCGCGTTGCCGGCGGGCTGCCGCTTCCGCCCGCGCTGCCCGGTCGCGCGCGAACGGTGCGCTCAGCAAGAGCCCGCGCTCTCGCAGGCCGGCGACGGGCACTCGGTCGCCTGCTTCTGGCCGCTCGAACCCGGCGAGCAGCTCCCGTCCCGGGAGATCGGATAGCCTGCTCGCGACCATGGACAAGCCGACCCCGTTTCTCATCTCCCATCACGCGGCGGAGAACCATCACCGCTGCGTCCCCATCGGGAAGTGGATGGTCTGCGCGAGGTGCCTCGGGCTCTACCCGCTGCTGTTCGCGCTCATCGGGGCGCAGACCGCGCTTCGGGCACCGACGATCCTGCCCGGCGACGCCTTCGTCGCCCTCGTGCTTCCCCTGCCGGCGCTGCTCGACTGGGCCCGGGGCCGCTTCAACTCGCGCACCGGCAGCAACGCGCTTCGGATTGCCACCGGCCTGCTCCTCGGCGTCGGCCTCGCGCGCACCCTCTACCTCCACATGCGAGAGCCCTTCCATCGGCTCGCGGTGCTTCAGCTCGGCCTGTTGCTCCTCGCGGCGGCGGGCGTCGAGCTGGCCGCTCGCCTTCGGCCGCGACCGCCGGTAGATCCGAACGCCCCTCCGGACGTTGAAGACGGGAAAGAAGCAGGCTCAGGGGACTGACGAAAGGCATTCGGAGGCGTTCGGAGTAGGATTGGCGTGCCCTGGCGCCGTCCACCACCGGGGAAACCGGGATTCAGCGCGTGACCGACAGCCTCGCCGACGAGACCCTGATGCTCAGATTCAAGGCCGGGGATGCCCGCGCCTTCGAGCAGCTCGTCCGCAGGCACCGGGCGCAGGTTTTCAACTTCCTGCTCCGGCTGTGCGGCCACCGCCAGCGCGCCGAGGACCTGTTGCAGGAGACCTGGCTCAAGGTGATTCGCAGCGCATCGGGCTACGAGCCGAGGGCCAAGTTCACGACGTGGCTCTACACCATTGCGAGGAACCAAGGCATGGACGCGCTTCGCAAGGAGAGCTACCGCAAGGCGGAGAGCCTCGACGCCCCGGCGGGCAACGGGGCGCACGAGCGCTCGCTCGCCGGGCGGCTCGCGTCGGATTGCGCCTCGCCGGACCGGAGCGCGCACAACGCGGCGCTGCGCCCTCGAATCGAAGAGGCGCTCAACCGGCTGCCCGCGGAGCAGCGAGAGGTCTTCATCCTGCGCGAATACCACGGCGTTCCGTTCCGGGAGATCGCCGAGGTGACGGGAGTCTCCGAGAACACGGTGAAGAGCCGCATGCGGTACGCGCTCGAGGGGTTGCGAAAGACTCTCTCTGCGATGGGCGTCGAGGGCGACATGGCCGAGGAAGCCAGCGCGCGGTCGCTGGCCACGTGATCTGGACCGCAAGGAGAGCCGTCGGATCGTGAACCGGGAAGCTCGAACCTGCGCCAACGTGGATGCGCTCCTGCTCGACTATGCCTATGGCGAGCTCGAGGCTGCCGACCGCCTCGGCGTCGAGGGCCACCTCGCCGAGTGTGCGAAGTGCCGCGCCGAGCTCGAGGCGATGG
>JBMNNX010000455.1:0-3465 GCA_050942745.1 Myxococcales bacterium | reverse complement strand
CCGGCGCTGTGGGCGATAGGTCGCGTCGTTGACACGGGCGAAAACGCGACGCTAGCATCGCGTCCTCACCGGCCGTTCGCAGGAGCCCATGAGCAGAAGACCATTCCGAGCGCTCACGGCCTTGAGCCTGCTCGTGGCCCTCGCCTGTGGCGAGGATCGGGTCATCAAGGCCAATCCCCCCGGCTTTCGCCAGGACGTCTTCCAGCAGGAGGCGGCCTCGCGGATAGACGTGCTCTGGGTGATCGACAACTCGGCCTCGATGGAGCCGCATCAGCAGGAGCTCGCGGCGAGCCTGACGCGCTTCATGCAGCTCTTCGACAGGGGCCTGGTCGATTACCGCATCGCGGTCACCACCACCGACGTCATCCGCGACAAGGGCGAGCTCATCGGCAACCCGCCGATAATCACCCCGACCCTCGCCGACCCGGTCGCCGCCTTTCAGCGCAACGTCCGGGTCGGCACCGGCGGCAAGGGGCACGAGCAGGCCTTCGAAGCCGCGCGCATCGCCATCGAGCGCGAGAGGGCGCGCGCCACCGACGCCCTCGCCGAGCGCGCCGCGTGCCGGCTCGCCTGCCCGGTGGCGGCCGAGAGCTGCAGGCGCGACTGCGAGAGGCGCTACGCGCCGGAGTTCATGCGTCCCGACGCGCACCTGTACATCGTCTTCGTCTCCGACGAGGAGGAGCAGAGCTTCGGCGAGGTGCGCTACTTCCAGCGCCTGTTCGAGGGCGCGCTCGGCGTGGGCAACGAGGACGCGGTCAGCGTCGCGACGATCTGCGGCGACGTGCCGGCCCCGGCCTGCAAGGCGGAGCCGGGCAGGCGCTACGTCGAGCTCGCGCAAGCCACCGGCGGGCTCGTCGCGTCGATCTGCGACGCCACCTTCGAGCGGCACCTCGAGCGGCTCGCGCTCGACGCGGTGGGGTTGAAGCGAAAATTCACGCTCTCGCGCACGCCCGATCCGGAGACGCTCGCGCCGGAGATCCAGTACCGCTGCGACACCGCGCCCGAGCAGATGAGCCGCTGCGAGACCGAGACGCGCGACTGCGACGGGATGGCTCCCGAGCACCGCGGAATCGTCTGCGTACCGCCGAAGGGCGAGACGAACGGCTGGACCTACGAGCCGAGCACCAACGGGCTGCTTTTTCATGGCGACGCGGTGCCCGGGCTGCGCAGCGCGCTCGTCGTCAGCTACCAGGAAGACGAGGCGGCGTCCGCGAGGTAGGCGATGAGGCGGCAGAAGACGACAGCCCGGGCTCTTAGAACCCAGAGGGCCGCCAGCGCGGTGGTCGCGGCGCCGGCAGGGGCGCGCCGCAGTGCGCCCGGCCGGGAATCGAGCCGAAGCCGGACAGCAGCCCCGCTCGGTCGCGCGCGACGCATCCCTGCTGCCGCGCTGCTCGGGTTCGCGCTGCTCGTCGCCGCGGCCGCGTGCGGCGAGGGCGAGACGGTGACCGCGCAGCCTCAGATAGAAGTGTCCGTCCTCGCCATCGACTTCGGCGACGTGCCGGTGCTCCATCGCAAGGCCCTCCAGGTCGAGGTCCGCAACGTCGGGCGCGCGCCGCTGCTTATCGAGGATGTCTCGCTCGAGCCGGCCGAGCCGGTCTTTGCCATCGAATCGAGGCCCGAGAGCGTCGGCCCCGGCGAGAGCGGCGCCATCGAGCTGGCCTTCGCGCCCCCGCGCCTCGAGAGCTTCGAGGCGCTGCTGCGCATCCGGTCCGACGACGCGACCTCGCCGCTCGTCGAGGTGAGCGTGACCGGCCGCGGCTTCACCGTGGGCGCCATCGAAGTCCCCGCCGGGCTCGAGTTTCCCAACGTGTGCGAGGGGACCGAGGAGATCCGGCGCCTCAAGGTGCGCTCGACCGGCACCGCTGATCTCGTCCTCGAGCGCATCGCGTTCGCCGAGGGCTCGGCCCCCGAATTCCAGTTCCTGACCTCGACCCGCACTCCGGTGACGGTCCCCGCGGGCAAGGAGCTCTTGATCACCATCCGCTACGCGCCCCGCGCAGGCTCGCCGCCCGTCGCCGAGGGCGTCGTCGTCGTCGAGAGCACCGATCCGGCTCGCAGGAGGGTGGAGGTGCCGCTCTCCGGGACGATGAACCGCGCGCCCGTCGCCGTCGTCGGCGAGCTGCCGATAAGCGCGCCGGGCGCCACGGTCACGCTCGACGGCTCGGCCTCGAGCGATCCGGACGGGCACGCCCCCGTCTCCTTCGCCTGGAGCATCCAGGCCTCTCCCATCGGCTCGACCGCGCGACCCTCGCCCGACGACGCGCCGCAGGCCGCGCTGAGCCTCGACCTTCCCGGCGAGTACGTTGTGCAGCTCGAGGTCGAGGACGCGCTCGGCTGCCGCTCGCCGCCCGCCTTCGCCGAAGTACTCGCCAAGCCGCACGAGAAGCTCGTCGTCGAGCTCGTCTGGGACAAGCACGAGAGCGACCTCGACCTCCACATGGTGCCTGAGGGGCAGGCGTTCTTCGGCCCGACGGACTGCTACTTCGCCGAAGCCAACATGCAGCCGGATTGGGGTGAGTTGGGCAACCCCGAAGACGACCCGGTGCTCGCGCGCGACGCGCTCACCGGCTTTGGCCCAGAGATCATCACCTACAACGAGCCCGCGCCGGGCACCTACCGGGTGATGTCGCACTTCTATTCGGATCACCGGGCGCGCGATCCCAGGACGACGGCGACCGTGCGCGTCTACGTCTCCGGCGCCCTGCGCAGCGAGATGCGCCGCGAGCTGCCGAGCCAGGGCGTCCGCTGGATGGTCCTGGCGGTCGATTGGCCGAGCGGCGCGCTCACACCCATCGACACGCTCGAGTGAAGAAGCGAGGAACGAACGCCTTGGTCGGCCTGAAGATGTGTCGAAGAGTCCTTCGAGCGAAGACCGATCGAACCGAGCCGTGGGCCCATCGATGCGGTCTTCCTCGCTCTTCAGGAGGCGACGCTCGCTGTGAGCGGCGGGCGTCGCCTCCCGAGGGTCCATCGGCCCGAATCGACGTGGCCGGTTGTCGACCCTGCCGCCTCTTCGACAGCCTCTTCGCCGTCGCCGTCGTCGCGGCGGCTTTCGCGCTTCTGGCCTGCAGCGAAGACAAGGACCCGAAGCAGGTCGCCGACGCCGGCGCGCTTGCCGAGTGCTCGACCCGAGCCGACTGCGCAGCGATGGGCGCGCAGCTCGCCGGTCTGGTCTGCGGCGCCACCGGCCGCTGCGAGCACTGCGCGAGCGACGGCCAGTGCGAGCTGCGCGAGCGGTGCGACCCGGAGATGCGGCGTTGCGGCTTCAGGCCGGGGTGGGGCAACGATTGCGCGCTCAACGAGGAGTGCGACGCGGGCGAGCTTTGCGTGCAGGGGCTATGCGTCGCCGAGCGCGAGGCCGTGCTCTGCGTGGACGGCGCCTGTCTCGCCGAGGGCCTGCGCTGCCATCGCGTCAACGGCGTCTGCGAGGAGGACATCGGCTGCCTGTCGGACCTCGACTGCTCG
>JBMNNX010000454.1:0-3466 GCA_050942745.1 Myxococcales bacterium | reverse complement strand
CTTCGCCAACGCGGTCACCGCCCACAAGCTCGCCAAGCTGCTGTACCGACTGCTCAAGTACGGGGAGCAGTACGTCAGCCAGACCGCTGAGCACTACGAGGCCCGTTACAGGGAAGCGGTCAAGAAGTGCGCGCTCAACCGACTCCGACGCATGGGATACCGAGTCGAGATCGAGGACGCGCGGGGAGCTGTCAGTTAGGAGCGTAGCTTCCCGCGGAACGCGGGAGGCAAAGTCGAGGGGCCGCGACGGAATCGACCGGGCCTTCGACTCTGCTGCCGACGCAAGCGTCGGCAGCCACGCTCAGGCCGACCGGCATAGGCCTCGCCCCCAGTCGAGGGGCCCTTCGACTGCTCCCGCCGCTCGCGTTGGGAGTTACGCTCAGGGTGAGCGGAAAACCCCGCCGAAGTCGAGGGCGCGCCTTCGCCCCGGCATCTGCTGTGCCAGCCGACCTCACGGACGCACTTGAAGCCGCCGCTCGATCCGCGCACTTTGGGACGCTACTTTGCTGGCGGCCAAGAGGCCGAGGTGGAGCACCAGGTGAACACGACGGTCAAGCCCGGCAGCTTCCTGACACGCCTGCTCATCTCCGAGCGGGTAGTCGTCACTGCCATCCTCCTGAACACGATTGCCCTGTTCGTCCTCGCAAGCGTTGACGATGGCTCCCCGGCCGCGCGCGTCGCGCTGGCGGTCGACTACGCCTGCGTCGTCTTCTTCGCTGTCGAGGCAGCCTTGAAGATTTCGGTCCGCTCCTGGGCCGGTTACTGGGCGAGCGGCTGGAACAGGTTCGACCTGATCATCGTCGTCCTCAGCTCGCCGATGCTGCTCACGCCCGTGATCGACCTCCACGAGCTGAGCGTGCTGCTCGTCTTGCGGTTGGGGCGCTTGTTCCGGCTCTTTCGCCTGCTGCGGTTCATCCCCAACCGCGATCACCTCATCGCCGGCATTCGCCGCTCGCTCAGGGCCTCGGTGGGCATCCTGCTCGCGCTGATGCTCCTCAACGCCATCCTCGCGCTCGGGGCGAGCTTCCTCTTCGGGCGCTTTGCCCCCGAGCACTTCGGCAACCCCGCGCTCTCGCTCTACTCGCTCTTTCGCGTCTTCACGCTCGAGGGCTGGTACGAGTTCCCCGACCTGCTCGCGGCGCGCGCGCCGCATCCGCTGTGGGCCGTGCTGGCGAGGCTCTACTTCCTCGGTTCGGTGCTCGCCGGGGGCGTCGTCGGGCTGTCGCTGGCGAACGCGGTCTTTGTCGACGAGATGATGATGGACAACAACAGCGACCTCGAGCGGAAGATCGACGTGCTCCAGGAGGAGATTCGCTCGCTCAAGGTGCTGCTCACCGCGCAGGGCGCCGGCGCTCAAGCCCCGCTCTCGCCCGCCGGCCGCGGCGGGTCTCGCGGGGAGCTCCCCGGCAAGGTCGCCACCGATTAGGCCAGAGCGCGCGCCGGGGCGTGCCGCCGGCGCGGTCGCGCGGCCGCGTCACGCCGGGGCGAAGCCCGGCGAGTCCGGGCGCTCGCGCGCGGCTCTTCGGTCACGGAGCCGATGGCGCGGCGGCCTCGGCGCCGTCGGGCGCGAGCGGCAACAGGAACTGGAACCTTGAACCCCGGCCCACCTCGCTCTCGACCCAGATGCGCCCGCCGTGAGCCTCCACGAGCATGCGCGTCGTGTAGAGGCCGAGCCCGACGCGCCTTCGGCTTTCGCCGTCGCCTTGCCGCGAAAATAGCGGTCGAAGACGTGCGGGATCTCCTCGGGCGCGATGCCCCGGCCGCGATCGCGCACGCTGACGCGCACGAAGCCGCGCTCGAGCTCGGCCTCAAGGTCCACCGGGCAGCTTTCGGGCGAGTACTTGAGCGCGTTCGACAGCAGGTTGATGAGGATGCGCTCGAGCCGGCCCGGGTCGGCGTTCACCGCGGGCAGCCCGGGCACCCTTATCCGAATCCGGGACACCTCGAGCGTTGGCGCCGAGCGGCCGAGCAGGCTGGCGACGAAGTCGCGCAGGTCCACCGGCCGCAGATCCAGCCGGAGCTGTCCGCCCTCCTGGCGCGCCGCGTCCACGAGGTCCTGGATGAGCGTGTTCATCTGGCTGGCGGCCCGCAGCATCGTATCGACCCGCGCGCTCAGCTTGCTGTCGACCTGCCGCTGCTCGAGCTCGCGCGCGAGCAGCCTCGCGTGCCCCTGGATGAGCGAGAGCGGGTTGCGCAGGTCGTGCGAGGCGGTGTGGATGTAGGCCTCGCGGGCCTCCTGCAGCTCGTGCAGGGGCGTCATGTCGAAGATGCTGACGACCGCGTCCAGGACCCGCCCGTCGGGAGTGGTGATGGGCGCGCCGCTCGAGTTGAGCCACAGGGTGCGCCCGTCGCGCCGCTGCACGATCATCGGGATGTTGCGCACCGTCTCGCCGCGCAGCGCCCGCTCCGGCGGCGACTCGCCGCTCGCGAAGGGCTTGCCCTCGGAGGTCCTCGGCCCCAGCAAGGCGAGCCGCTTCTCTATCGGGCGCCCCCAGTCCTCCTCTCCATAGAGCAGCAGGTCCTGGGCCGCCGGGTTCATGCGCACCAGGTGCCCGTCGGGCGAGTAGATGACCACGCCGGTGGCGATCGAGCTGAAGGCCGCGTCCATCTCGGCGGCGCGGTTGGTGACCTCGACGAGCAGCCGCTCGCGCTCCTCGAAGCTGCGCGTTCTCGAGCGCGAGCGCGATGGTGGCGCCCATCCTGCTCGCGAAGTCGAGCTGGGAGTCGGAGAAGTGGCGCGCCTCGGAGCGGTAGATGAAATGGATGGCGCCGTGGACCCTGCCGCGAGTCACCAGCGGGACGATGAGCGTCGAGCGGATTCCGTAGGTGCGCATCGTCTCCACGCTCGCGCGCGGGTCGCTCAACGCGTCCTCGATGGCGATCGGGCGGCGCTCGTGGGCCGCGAGCGCCGTCGCGTGCATCTGGGCCTCGGCCAGCCGGGTCCCGATGACCTCCGGCGGAAAGCCGCTCGCCTCGCGCACGATCCAGTCGCCCTCGGAGAGCGGCGCTCCGGTCTCGGGGCTGAAGGCCTTGACGCGCAGGTAGTCGCGCAGGTGCGCCGCGGTCAAGTCGCGCCCGAGCACCTGAGCGACCGCGGGGTTGCTCATGGAGATGCACTCGTCCGGGGCTACGAGCAGCACTCCGACCGGCAGCGCCTCGAGCACGGTGCGCAGGCGCGCGCGCTCGACATCGAGCTGAAGCTGGGCTTCGACCCGCTCGGTGAGGTCGAGGCCGACGACCGCAAAGCGCTTTCTGCCGAGAGAAAAGGCCGAAGCGAGGAGGTATCGGCTAGGTGGCTGGTGTTAAGCGACTCTCTCTGGGGGGCGCGGTGGCTGTGGAAAACCACTATGCACCTGAGCGCGGTCCACAGGGGCGCGTTCTCGGGGAGACCGAAGTTGCGCCAAGTACGCTGCTTCTTCGCCCCGACCGCTTCCCGCCCCCTTACTCAAGCCATCGCGGCCTCCCA
>JBMNNX010000453.1:0-3473 GCA_050942745.1 Myxococcales bacterium | reverse complement strand
TTCGGCGACAACCACTCGGCACAGAATCGCACCGGATTCCGAAACAGGTCAGCACCAGCAGGCGTACGGCCAAGACTCATGGGGCGGCATCTTTCAGATGCCGCCCGCATCGTCTACAGAAAAACACCAGCCACCTAGGCCAGCTTCTTCTCCTTCTCGAAGGAGAGCAGCGGCTCTTCATTGCGGGTGATGACGCCCTCGGTGATCTTGCACTCCTTGATCCCCTCGCGGTAGGGCACGTCGTACATGATGTCGAGCATCGCGGCCTCCATGATCGAGCGCAGGCCGCGGGCTCCCGAGTTGCGGCGCATCGCCTCGCGGGCGATGGCGCGCAGGGCGTCCTTGGTGAAGGTGAGCTTGACCTTCTCCATCTCGAACAGCTTTTGGTACTGCTTCACGAGCGCGTTCTTGGGCTCGGAGAGGATGCGCACCAAGTCGTTCTCGTTGAGCTCGGCGAGCGTGGCGATGACCGGCAGGCGCCCGACGAACTCGGGGATCATCCCGAACTTGACCAGATCCTGCGGCTCGATGTGCGCGAGCAGCTCGCCGACGGTGCGCTCGTCGCGCCGCTCGATCTTCGCGCCGAAGCCCAGCCCCTTCACCCCGACCCGGCGGCGGATGGCGTTCTCCACGCCGTTGAAGGCGCCACCGACGATGAAGAGGATGTTCGTCGTGTCGACCTGAATGTACTCCTGCTGGTTGTACTTCTTGCCGCCGCGGGGGGTGACGTTGGCCCGGGTGCCTTCGATGATCTTGAGCAGGGCCTGCTGGACGCCCTCGCCGCCGACGTCGCGGGTGGGCGAGGGCGAGTCGCCCTTGCGGGCGATCTTGTCGATCTCGTCAATGTAGACGATGCCCCGGGCGGCCTTCTCGACGTCGTAGTCGGCGTTGTGCAGCAGGTTCTGGATGATGTTCTCGACGTCCTCGCCCACGTAGCCCGCCTCGGTGAGGCTGGTCGCGTCGGCGATGGTGAACGGGACGTTGAGAAAGCGCGCGAGCGACTGCGCGAGCAGGGTCTTGCCCGAGCCGGTCGGGCCGAGCAGCAGCACGTTCGACTTGGCGAGCTCGACCTCCTCGACGCCGGGCCTGGCGCCGGCCGCGCCCTTCTTGCTCTTGCGCTGATAGATGCGCTTGTAGTGGTTGTAGACGGCGACCGAGAGGACCTTCTTGGCCTTGTCCTGGCCGATGACGTAGTCGTCGAGGAATGACTTGATCTCGGCGGGGGTGGGCAGGCTCATCTGCGGCTTGCCCTCTTCGCGCTCGTTCTCCTCGGCGATGATGTCGTTGCAGAGCTTGATGCACTCGTCGCAGATGTAGACGGTCGGGCCCGCGATGAGCTTGCGAACCTCACGCTGTCCCTTTCCGCAGAAGGAGCAGGACAGGTTCGTGTGATGTTCTCCCTTGCGGCTCACTCGCTTCCTCCAGAACCCGGCCCGCGGGCGCCTGACGCCCCGCCAGATAGCGTCCCGTGCGGCCCCGATCTATCGATTAAAGGGTAACGGTTCGCCGTTTTCATTCTATCCCAGGGCCCGCACCGACCGAGGTTTCGCCCCTTGCCAGCCAGACCGCGCGGTTGAAGCTCCCTCTCCCTGCCAAGAAAGCCGCCGGGCTGTCGAACACCACTGCTTGACCCGGCCTTCAGCTCAAATATAGGGTGCCGCCCGAGCTGTCTGCCACGATTGCCCGAGCGCCGCGGCCCCGCAATTCTCGGTCAATTCGGGGCGGCGCGCCCACTACTGCGCGTCCGCGGCCAGCTCTTCGACGTCCGCGGCGAGCGCGGCCGCGCGCTCGGCCACCGCCTGAGGCACCCTGTCGCAGGCACCGAGGTCGGCGGCGAGCTTGCGCGCCGAGGCCGCCAGCCTTCGCAACACCAGATCGACCGGAGGCGGCGGCTTGGGCGGCGCGGGGAAGCGCTCCGACAGCTCCCGCGCGACTTGCTGCGCCGGGCGCTCGTCGCCCCAGATCTTCTCACGAAGCTGCCGGTACTCCTCCTCCTTGAGCTGCCCGCGCTCCTCGGCGCCGGCAAGCACGCTGACCACCTCGAAGGCAGGCGGCGGCACCGGCCGCAGCGGGGCCTGCTCACGCGGCCTCTCCAACAGGCGCTTCTCGTGCTTGGCGAGAAAGGCGTAGGAGTTGGTCAGCTTGAGCGCGGTCTGCTTCTTGATGCGCAGCTCCTTCGAGCAGTAGTCCTCGAAACTCTTGTAGCCCCACTCGCCCCAGGCGCCCTCGTCGCGCACTCGAACGAGCGCGGCCCCCAGCTCCACCCAGGAGCTCTTGAATTTCTGGGCGCACATCAGCGCCTCGTGGCGCAGGCTGCCCGGCTCGACCTCGGCAGCCTTGATGGCGACTGCGGCCTGTCCACTGGTCTGCACGCTTACTACCGCCTTGTTGGCTCGGTTGAAGGGGGGCGCACCTTACCTCAAGCCGCCCCGCGCGGCCACGACTCAGCGCGCCTGGATCTGGAAGGTGAGCGAGACGTTGGCCTGTTCACCTTCGTACGCGGGGAAGCGCCACTGGCGCAGCTCTTCGAGCATGCAGCGGTACAGCTCGCTCGCCTCGCTCCTGAAGTCGGGGCTGTCGATCCAGAGCTTGGTGACGCGCCCGTTGTTGCCGATCGTGAACTCGATGGGCACCCGCGCGGACCATCCGGCCCGCTGGCGCGTGGCCTCGGCGGCCAGGCAGCGATGCAGGGTCGCCTTCTTCGCCTTGACGACCCGGTTGATCGCCGCCTGATCCCACATCTGCACGCTGGCGAGCCCGTCGGCGTCGGGGTCGGCCGCCCTGGGCGCGCGGCCGGGCGCCGGCGCCGAGGAGGCGGGCTGCTTCGGCGCGCGGGGGGGCCGGGCGGCGATGGCGCCGGAGGAAGGCTTCTTGCCCGGGGCGATCGCACCCGGATAGGCGAGCTCCTCCTCTTCGTCCTCGCGCTCGGAGGCGAGCGTGATGACGGGGAGCTCGTCGGTGATCATCGGCTCGGGATGCTGGATGCGGTCTGCCCACGGCCGATGGATCGCAAGCCAGGCCGCGAGCCTGCCGCCAGCGAAGACGAGGGCGAGGACGATAAAGCCCGCGGCGACGATCTTGGCGAGGCCGCGCCGGCGCTCGCTCCTCTTCTGCTGCTCGTGCTGGGCCTCGACCCGGAGCTTGGCCTGGGCCTTGGCGAGGTGGATCTGGAAGGCGTCATGCTTTCCCAGCTCCTCGAAGCTCGGGCTGCCCCCGTGGGGGCTGATGGGCGTGGAGGCGTCGATGTCGCCCGCGTAGAGCAGCTCGATGAGCTGCTCGAACGACACCGGCCCGACCAACAGGTCATGCCGCTTGTAGAGCCACTGCCCGCCTGTCTTGCCCGCGCCCGGGTCGCCTTTCGCCGACATTGCCACCTCCAGAGGCCACTTCTCGGCGGCTTCCGGGCCCGTCGGACGCCCGGTCGGCAGGACTATATCCCAGCGTCGTCCTATGCAGGCACACCCGTCGCGCCC
>JBMNNX010000452.1:0-3506 GCA_050942745.1 Myxococcales bacterium | reverse complement strand
CTCGCGAGGCAGCTTCGCACCCGAAGCGGACCGCAACGCGCCACTTCGAGCGCTCTCACCGAGGACGACACCGTATGGCGAACGGCCAGACCACCATCCCGCCCGCGAACCCGCGAGACGACCTGCTCAACGACTCCGCGCTTCGCAACCTCCTGGCGCCCAACGGCAGGCGCGAGGTGGGCCGCAGCCGGCAGGTCTACGTCAACCGCAACCTGCGGATGAGCAAGATCGACCTCGTCGGCTTCGACATGGACTACACGCTGGCCATCTACACCAAGCCGGCGCTCGAGCAGCTCTCGTTCGATCTGACCTTGGCACGCCTTGTCGAGAGGCGCGGCTATCCCGAGTCGATACTCGCCATCCGGTATGACCCTTCCTTCGTCATGCGCGGCCTCGCCGTCGATCGCGCCCACGGCAACCTGCTCAAGATGGACCGCTACGCGCACGTCGGCCGCGCCTACCACGGCCGCCGCCTGCTCGACGGTGACGAGAAGCGCCGGCTCTATCGCGACGAGAAGATCAACCTTCGCGCCGAGCGCTTCGCGTGGATCGACACGCTCTTCGCGCTGCCGGAGGCGTGCCTGTACGCCGAGATCATCGAGCTGCTCGAGAAGGCCGAGCGACGGGTCGACTACGACCGGCTCTACCTCGATATCCGCGAGATCATCGACGAAGTCCACCGCGACGGCAGCCTCAAGAGCGAAGTGCGCCGGGACGTGCCGCGCTTCATCACCCGCGACCTTGAGCTCGGGCCCGCGCTCCACAAGTTGCGCTCGGGCGGCAAGAAGCTCTTCCTGCTGACCAACTCGCACTGGGACTACACCGACCTGCTGATGCGCTACCTGCTCGACGGATGCCTTCCCGAGTATCCGAGCTGGCGCAATTACTTCGACATCGTCGTCTGCGGCGCCTCGAAGCCGGACTTCTTCAGCCGCGGCAAGCCGTTCGTCGAGGTCAACCCGGACACCGGCAAGCCGCTCGGCGAGGCCCACGCGCTCGAGCGCGGTCGGGTCTACGAAGGGGGCAACCTGAACGACTTCGAGCAGATGTGCGGAATCGCGGGCGAGCGCATCCTCTACGTCGGCGACCACATCTACGGCGACATCCTGCGCAGCAAGAAGTCGAGCCTGTGGCGCACCTGCATGATCATCGAGGAGCTCGAGGAGGAGATCGCCTACACCGACGCGCGCACCCCGGAGATCGCGCGCCTGGCGAGCCTCGAGCTGCTGCGCGCCGAGCTCGACGACGAGGTCAACTCCCGCAAGCTCGCCCTCAACGTCCTCGAGCGCCAGCTCGAGCGCGACAGCTCGCTCGCCCCCGACAAGCGCCGGATCCTCGAGGAGGCGAGGCGCCGCGAGAAGGGCGAGCTCGAACGGCTGCGGCGCAGCTTCAAGGAGGTCTGCGCCGAGGCCGACGAGCTCGAGGCGAGGATCGAGGCGGGCTTCAACTCGCACTGGGGCCTTCTGTTCAAGGAAGGCAACGAGAACAGCCGCTTCGGCCAGCAGGTCGAGCAGTACGCGTGCATCTACACGAGCCGCGTGTCGAACCTGCTGCACTACTCCCCGCTGCAGTACTTCCGCTCCGGCCGCGACTACATGCCCCACGAGCGCATCGGCACCAACGGCAAGGGCGGCCTCCCGCTGTTTGCCCCGCTCGGTTCCGAGGGGCCGCCCGTGGGCTCGAGGTCGGCGTAAACGAAAGCGAGGCGCGCCGCTCGCCCCCACTCTCCCAGCACAGCCCACCCGCCCCCGCGGAGAAGTGCGCCTCGTGCGCGAGCGCGCGTCCCACGTGGCGGCATCCGAGGCGCGGCAGGGCGCCCACGGCGAGCCGAGCGCGACTCAACGCCGCGGCCTCGCCCGACGTGTAGAGCCGGGCGCGCGCGAGGCGCGACCTCGGCGGCCGCTCCCAACCGACAGACCGCATCGCTGCGAGGTCACATCGGGTATTGGGAACGGCGAGGAGCCCCGGGTGGCCGCGGCGGGCCCTCGGCTTCGGCCTCCCAAGCTCGACCTCCTGAACCTGTCGAAAGGGCCCGGGCTGACCGGCGTCGGCTCAAGACAGCGGCCGGCCCAAGGAGCGGCGGCAAGCTCAGGGAACGGCGAGGTTCGGGCAGGCTGGCTGCTCGCCGCCCGCGCAGCCGTGGAGCAAGGTGTCGATCACGCAGATGGACTCGCCGACAGCGCCGTCCTCGAACAGGTCCGCGGCGACCGGGAGGATGAGCTCCGCGTTCGACGGCTCGCCCTCGGCAGGCGGCCGCGTATCGAGGACCGCGGCGCAGATGCGCCTGAAGGCGCGCGTCCCCTCCTCGTCCTCGCGGATCATCGCGATAGAGAGCCTCGCGAACGTCACCAGGCTCGCCCGCTCGTCCATCTCCGCCAGCCCCTCGAGCACGTCGAAGATCTCGTCGAGCCCGACCAGGCCTTCCTTGTAGGCGAGGGCAAAGACCATCCGCATCAGCGAGGAGTTGGGGTCGTTGTTGCGGACGCAGGCGAGCACCTTCTGCAGCGGACCGAGGACCGGCTGGGCGCGCCCCGGATCGAGCAGATCGTAGAGCACCGGGCGCACGTCCCCATGTGGCAAGGACTCGTCGGCCTTTTCGTGCGGTCCGATCACTTCGTCGAGCGCTCGCCGCAGGTCGGCGTACTCCTCGCTTTCGCGGGTGATCCCCGCCGAGGTGAGCAGGTCGTTGATGGCGATCTCGAGCCCACGGTGGTAGGCGGTCGAGAACTTGGCGGGGTCGGTCGGCAGCACCATCAGGTTGTCGAGGATGAGGTTGCCGAAGACGATCAGCTCCTCTTCGCCCATATGCTGACCGACCAGCTCGAGCGCGTCGACGATGCTCGGGTGCGAAAAGAGCGCGGCCAGCTTGCCGAGGACGGCCCTCGGGCGGTCCGGCTGCTCCGCGGTCGGCTCGAGGAAGGCGAGCACGCCCGACATCAGGTCCAAGGTGTCCTCGGTGCGGCAGTAGGCCTTCGAACAGGTCGCCGAAAGCGCGGCCGCCAGCTCGTAGTGCGGCTCGAGCGCCGAGGGCGGGTTGCCGACGACGTAGTCGACTATCCCGGCGAGCAGCGGGTCGAGCAACCCGAGCGCCTCCAGGCCTTTCCCCTCGCGCACGAAGGTGCGGATGATGCGCCGCGCCTCGCAGGTGCGGTTCGCGTCGCGCGGGGCGGGAGGCAAGGCGTCGTTGCAGTAGCTGCCCTCGGGCGCGCCAAGCTCGGGAGGATCCTCGGCCATCGCGCTCAGGGTGCGCAGGCTGACGAAGACGAGCGACTGGACCGGGCTGGGCGAGCCATCGGGCTGCGGCTCGAGCAGCTTGTTGCGCTCGATGACTTCGCGCAGCCGCTCGGCCTTGCCGCTCCGAAGCGCAGACTGCAGCGCGGGGGCCATCAGCTCGAGCGAGCGGCACCGGGCCGGCCTTGGCCCAGGCGCCGGCCCCTCGACGTTCTGAGCCCCGCAGCCTGCGGCGAGCGCCGCGCCAAGCCCTGCGAGCGCGAACCCTGCGATGA
>JBMNNX010000450.1:0-3517 GCA_050942745.1 Myxococcales bacterium | reverse complement strand
AGGTCGGTAGGGGCGCATGGCAATGCGCCCGGCCCCGCATGCCCGGCGGCGGCGCTGCACGCGCCCTGCGGTAGGCGCGCGAAAACCACTGCAGAGAGCATCGCCGGGGCCGGTGCCAGGTCGGTAGGGGCGCATGGCAATGCGCCCGGCCCCGCATGCCCGGCGGCGGCGCTACACGCGCCCTGCGGTAGGTGCGCGAAAACCAGAAGTAATCACAGGTGGTTGCGGCCGCGAAAAGAGAGCCGCGAGGAGGCCCTTCAGACGCACGAAACGGGCCCTCGGAGGCCTCGTCTGGGGCCAGGCCTGTTTACCTACGCATAGCACCCCAAGAACGCGTCCTGGGCCATCCTGGCGCGTCTGGTGGCCGATCGGGCTCTGCGGGAGGCCCCGAAAACGGCGCCGCGCGCCGCCGCGAACGGCGCTTGGGGAGACGACGGCGTGCCGTCAGCTCTCCTCCGGCGGGCTCGGGTACATCGCCTGGACCTCCGGCTTGCCGAAGTAGCGCCATGCCTGGCTGAACAGCAGCACGACCGCGAGAGCCCAGGCTGCCTGGGCGACGAATACGGTCCAGCCGGCCGAGTTGCCGACCGAGGTGGCGATGCGCTCGAGGTCTGCGGCGGGAATCCTCTGGTCGCCGACCTGCGCGAGGGTCTTGGCCGCCCTCGCGATCGCGGGCTGCAGCTTCCGGGCGATGGCGAGGTCTACAGCCGCCACCGCTACGCGCGCCGGCAGCACGAGCAGCGCGGCGAACGAGAGCAGCTTGGCTCCGCCGGGCGCGAAGCGGGCCGCTCGCAGGCCGAAGACGAAGACGAGCGAGTAGGCCACGACCAGGAGACCGCCGAAGGCCATCGAGACCGGCCGCAGGTTGTTCTGGATGCGCACCTGCTCGGCGAGCAGCCCGTGGGAGGAGGCGATGACCTTCTGGTTCGCGGCGGCGTCCCTCGTGCCGGCGAGCGCGCCGCTCTTCTCAAAGACCGAGGCGAACTCCTCCTGCGTAGGCACCTTCGCCGGCCCGCCGACGAGGCCTTGAAGCGTGCAGGGCCCGCCGAACAGCGCGATTACCGAGAGCAGAAGCGCGAAGCGCCTTGCGTTGTCCTTGCGGCGGTCGTTCGCCTGTCTCTCCACCGGGTAGCGCCTCCAAAGTCGGGTCGAGCCTGCATACCACCAACGCCCGAGCGGCCTCAGCTCTTTCGCTATTCGAGCTGGCGCATCAGGTCGGCGAACTTGTCGGCGGGCAGGAAGCCGGTGACGGTGAGATCGGCGCGCACCTTGCCGGAGGAGTCGAGGAAGAGCACCGTCGGCAGGCCGCGCACCCCGTACCTCTCGTAGAGCTTCTCGATCTCCTCGGTCTCGTCGGTCCCGTCGATCTTTACGAGCACGAAGCGCTGGGCCTCGGCGACGAAGCGGCGATCGACGAAGGTGATCTTCGACAGCTCCTTACAGGCGGCGCACCAGTCGGCGTAGAAGTCGATGATGATCGGCTTGCCCTCGGACCGGGCGCGCTCGAGGGCCTGCGCCTCGCTCGTCAGCCACTCGACCTGCGGCGGGGGCGGAGGCTCGGCCAAGGGCGCGTGCGGCCGCATGGCGATTCCGGCGACGGCGAGCAGCACGCCGAGGGACTTGAGCGCGCCTTCGGCCGGCCAGGCGTGGAAGGAGCGATGAACCGCGCCGGCGAGCACGCCGAGGAAGACGAGCGCCGCCGCGATGAGCGCGCCGAAGGAGACCGACTCGAGGCTGAGCGCCTCGCGGATCGCGGGGAAGGCGTCGCGCAGGTAGAGGATGGCCAGGGCGAGCAGCGCGATTCCGAAGACCGACTTGACCGCCTCCATCCAGCGGCCGCTCTTGGGCAGGCTCAGCGAGAAGGCGCCAATGAGGAAGAAGGGCACGCCCAGGCCGAGCGCGTAGGCGAACAGCAGCGAGGCGCCGAGCGGCACGTCCTGCGTGGTCGCGACGTGAAGGAGCACGCCCGAGAGCACCGGGCCGGTGCAGGGGGCGGCGACGACCCCGGCGACCAGGCCCATCGCGAAGGCGCCGGCGAAGCCCGCCTTGCCCACCCCGCCGAGCCGGGTCTGCAAGGAGGTCGGCAGCTGGAAGTCGAAGGCGCCGAACATCGAGGCCGCGAAGAGGGTGAAGAGCGCCGCGAGCCCGACGACGACCCAAGGGTTGCCGAGCAGCGAGCCGAAGGCGCGCCCGGTGAGCGCGGCGAGCACGCCGAGCGAGGTGAACATCACCGCGATGCCGAGCACGTAGACTGAGGTGAGGGCGAGCGCCCGCGGGCGGCTCGAGGCCTGGCGGGCGCCGAAGACCGAGACGGTGATCGGGATGAGCGGGTAGACGCACGGGGTCAGCGCGGTCAGCAGGCCGCCCAGGAAGATGAGGAGCAGGGGAACGGCCAGCGCCCCGGCCTGCAGGCGGCTGCCGATGGCGAAGTCGGCCGTCGGGCCGGGGCCCGTGACCTCGGGGATGAGCGCGACCAGCAGCGCAGCAAGCAGCGCGCCGGCGAAGAGCTTGGCCTCTCTCACGCGATGGCCTCCAAAATGTCCCGGCTCGCCCGGGCGTTGCACTATAGCGAATCTACAGGGGTTTTCGCTCGCTCGGTGAGAGCCGGCGGGGGCTCCGAGGGTTCGTGCCAGGCCTGCTGGAGGTCGGGCAGGCTGGCTTGACACCCGTTTTTGCGGCCTATAAATAGACCAGTCAACTCGATGTTCGGCGCTGCCGGGCTGGAGCGAGGTACTACGGACGGCACGGCGAGGCAAGCGGGCCTTGCGGCCGCGGATTTCCACAGCGATCTCCCCCCGTTACCTGACATCAGATGGAAGGCGCGCCGGAGGCGTGGCGATGGCGATCAAGCTGCCGATCTACATGGACAATCACGCGACCACCCCGGTCGATCCGCGGGTGCTCGAAGCGATGCTGCCGTACTTCACCGATGCCTTCGGCAACGCGGCCAGCCGCTCGCACGCTTTTGGTTGGAGGGCCGAGGAGGCGGTCGAGATAGGGCGCGAGCAGGTGGCCGCGCTCATCGGCGCCAAGAGCCCAAAGGAGATCGTCTGGACCTCGGGCGCCACCGAGGCCACCAACCTGGCGATCAAGGGGGTCGCCGAGTACTACAAGGACAAGGGCAACCACCTCATCACCCAGAAGACCGAGCACAAGGCGACGCTCGACACCTGCAAGCGGCTCGAGCGGATGGGCTACGAGGTGACCTACCTCGACGTCGATCGCGAGGGCCGGGTCGACCCCGAGGCGGTGCGCGCGGCCATCACCGACAAGACCATCCTCGTCTCCATCATGCTGGCCAACAACGAGGTCGGCACCGTTCAGCCGGTGCGCGACATCGGCCGCATCTGCCGCGACAAGGGCGTGCTCTACCACTGCGACGCGGTGCAGGGCGCGGGCAAGGTGCCCTTCGACGTCAACGAGGACTTCGTCGATCTCGCCTCGCTGAGCGCCCACAAGATCTACGGGCCGAAGGGCGTCGGCGCGCTCTACGTGCGGCGCGACAAGCCGCGGGTGC
>JBMNNX010000449.1:0-3522 GCA_050942745.1 Myxococcales bacterium | reverse complement strand
CGGCGCTCCTCTTTCGCCGGCACGAAGGCCGGTGCCCCTCTTTCGCCGGCACGAAGGCCGGCGCTCCTCCTTCGCCGGCACGAAGGCCGGCGCTCCCCTTTCGCCGGCACGAAGGCCGGCGCTCCTCTTTCGCCGGCACGAAGGCCGGTGCTCCCTTTCCCGTAGTCGCCGTCAGAGCACCTCCCGGTCGAGTCCGGCTGGCCGCCCGCGGTCAAGTGCCCACCTTTGGGCGGTGCTGCGCTGCCTCGCCATCGTCCTCGCGGCCGCCACGGTCGGCTGCGCTCACACGCAGGGGCCCGCCGACGAGGAGCGGCCCGTCATCGAGAGCGTCCGCCTCGAAGGCGTCAGCGCGCTCAACGAGGGCGCCATCAAAGCTGGCCTCGTCACCCGCGCGACCGGCCCGTGGCCGTGGAGCACGCGCCATCGACTCGATCGGCTCGCGCTCGAACAGGATCTTCGGCGTATCGAGACGTTCTACCGACTGAACGGCTACTACGACGCGGAGGTCGCCTCGACTCGCGTCGAGGTGCGCAACGGCGCCGCCCGCGTCGTCATCGCGATTTCGGAAGGCGATCCCACTCGCATCGAGCGCGTCGAGGTGCTCGGCCTCGAGGCGCTCGCGCCCGATCTGCGGCGCCGTGTCGAGGAACGGCTGCCGCTTCGGCCTGGCCGAGTACTGCTCGCCTCGGACTACGACACGGCGCTCGAGCTGCTACGGCAGCGGCTTCGCGAGGCGGGCTACGCGCGGGCCGAGGTCGAGGGGCGCGTCGACATCTTTCCCAATCGCCGCGAGGCCTTCGTGACCGTCGCCGCAAAGCCCGGGCCCGTCGTCCACTTCGGCGACCTGGTCATCGACGGGCTGCGCATCATCCCCGCGAAGAAGGTCCGCGACGCGGCTCGCCGCGCGGTCCCCGAGGGACGGCTCTTCTCGCCGCAGGCGCTCGAGGACGCGCAGGCGTTCGTCTACGACCTCGGGGTCTTCGAGACCGTGCGCGCGGTGCTCGCCGATCCGGAAGAGGCGCTGCCGCCTGGGACAGTCCGGGTCATCGCCCAGGAGCGAGCGGCGAACGCGCTCACGCTGGGCGGCGGCGTGGGAATCGAGCGCGGCCTGCAGCAACTCGAGCTGGTCGCGAACCTGCGCAACATCAACCTCGTCGGCGGAGCGAGCAGGCTGAGCTGGGAGAACACGCTGGGCCTTCAGCTCCTGCCCACGCTGTTTCGCCCCGAGCGCGTCGGCTTCTCCGCTGAATCGGCGCTCGAGCTGACGGTGCCGCAGGTCTGGCGCTCGACCGATCTCGCCGGCCGCGTCGCCTTCGAGCGCGTCTTTCAGCAGGCCTACGCCGCCAACGCCTTCTCCGTCCAGTTGGGAACGCCGTTTCGGCCGCGACGATTCGCGGTGTTCGGCCCGGCGATAGGCTTTCAGCAGTACGCGCGGTTCGATCCGGTGCCGCTCGCCGGGCCCGCCCCGCCAAACCTTTCGACCGACTGCCCCGCCCCTTGCCGGCTCGCGGGCCCGGAGATCGAAGCCACCTGCGACCGGCGCGACGACCCCATCAGCCCGCGGCGCGGCTACCTGCTGCTCGGCGAGGCGCAGTACGCCGTCCCGGTCTTCGGCGGCTTTCACTTCCTGCGCATCGAGCCCGAGGTCCGGGGCTACGTGCCCATCGGCCGCATCGTGCTCGCCGGCCGGTTGAGCGTCAGAGCGGTGTGGCCTTTGGGCTCGACCGAATTCGTGCCCATCGTCGGCCGACTCTTCGGCGGTGGCGAGGGCGGCCACCGGGCCTTTGGTCCGGACAGGCTCTCGCCGATGCTCCAATCCGAGAACGGCGATTTCGTCCCCGCCGGCGGCACCGGCGCCTGGCTCGCGAGCATCGAGGCGCGCTGGCGGTTTCTCGAGAGCTGGGGGCTCGCGGTCTTCATCGACTACGGGAACGTGACCGAGCGCCCGCTGCAATTCGGGCCCGATGCGCCGCTCGGCCTCGGGGTGGGGGTGCGCTACTACACGCTCGCCGGTCCGGTCCGGCTGGACGTGGCCTGGCGGGTCGATCAGCGCGCGCGGCGCGCGGTCAACACCGGCGCCCTCGTCGAGACGAGCCCGATCGACTTCTTCGCGCTCAGCCTCTCGCTCGGTGAGGCGTTCTGAGCGCCCCGGAGCCGGGGCTCGGTCGGCCTCGGCTTTGGAGCGTCAGGTGTTGGTCTGGTCTGGCGGAACGTCTCGCGGCAGCCGCGCCGCGCACTTCGGCTCTCGGCGGAGGATGCCTTCGGCGTCGAGCCCGAAGCAGGTCATCGAGATGGACCCGAGCACCTGCCCGCGCACCAGCAGCTCGGCCGGCTCGCCGGCCGCGGCCGCAAGCCCAGCGAGGTAGAGCAGCGGGATGAAGTGGTCCGGCGTCGGCACCGCCAGCGGGTAGTCCGGATGGTCGCGCAGGCCGAGGATGTCTCCCGGTCGGCGGGTCATCGTGTCGATGACCGCGTCGTCGAACCGATGCGCCCAGTCATAGCCCGCGTCGGGCTGGTCCCAGGCCACCGCGCGCAGGTTGTGGACGACGTTGCCGCTGCCCAGGATCAGCACCCCGCGCTCGCGGAGAGGCGCCAGGCTCGCCGCCAGCTCGAGGTGGTATTCGAGCGGGCGAAGCGCGTTGATCGAGAGCTGCAGCACCGGGACATCGGCCTTCGGATAAACGTGCGCGAGCACCGACCAGGTGCCGTGGTCGAGCCCCCACTGGCCCTGGTCGATGCCGACCCAGTGCGGCTTGACCACCTCGGCGATCTCTTGCGCCAGCGCCGGGTCGCCGGAGGCGGGGTATTCGACCTCGTAGAGCTCGCGCGGGAAGCCGTAGAAATCGTGAATCGTGCGCGGGCGCGCCATGCCCGTGAGCGCAGTCGCGCCGAGATACCAGTGAGCGGAAATGGCCAGGACCGCCTTGGGTCGCGGCAAATGCTGGCCGAACGCCGCCCAGGCCTCGGTGAAGCCATTTCGTTCGAGCGTGTTCATCGGGCTCCCGTGGCCGACGAACAACGCGGGCATCCGTGCCATAGCGCTCCCTCCGCTGGACCGGGCGCATTGCCCTGCGCCATTACCAACCCCATCGACCTCCCCCGCCCTCATTCGGCGGCGAGCGCCGAAGCGGAGGCGATGATTGCGTCCGGCCATCGAAGAGGCAAGGAGCGGAATGGCGACCGGTGAATGGGGTGAGAATGGGCGCATTCGCGCCCATGTCGCGCGACGAGCTTTGCAGCAGGCCTAGGTGGCTGGTTTTTTTTGTAGACGATGCGGGCGGCATCTGAAAGATGCCGCCCCATGAGTCTTGGCCGTACGCCTGCTGGTGCTGACCTATTTCGGAATCCGGCGCGATTCTGTGCCGAGTGGTTGTCGCCGAACTCGATCTACTCCCTGTTGCATCGAGACGGCGGGCGCCTGTTTCCCGATGAGGAATTCGCCGACCTCTTCCAGAAGGTAGGGCGCGATTGTGTCCCGCCACGGATCGTGGCGACGGTGATGGTGCTTCAACGACTCGAGGG
>JBMNNX010000117.1:0-19538 GCA_050942745.1 Myxococcales bacterium | reverse complement strand
TGGTTTCATTTGGTTACGCCGACAACCCACCAATGCTGAGGCGCTTGCGCGGGAGAGGGGACTTTCACGTGCTCGCACGCAGTGCTTTCAGGGCAATCCGCTGTTCGTTCAAGGCCACAGCCAGCCCATGGTCCGGTCTCTCGCTCGGGGTGACCGAGGGCGGCGGCTCTTGCGGTGCCACACCGTTGCTCGGCTTTGGGCGAGGCCGATACCCGTTCGGCCTGAGCGTAGCTGCCGACGCCTGCGTCGGGCAGCGGAGTCGAAGGCCTGGTCGATTTCGTTGCGGCCCCTCGATTTCGCCTCCCGCGTTCCGCGGGAGGCTACGCTCGGGTGACCGGGCAACTGGGCTTCGGCTGCAGGTGCTCAATCCGACGGGGCAAGGCTGTCCACAGTGACGAGCGAGCGGCCCGGCGCTCCTTCGCCCCCTCGGCCCTGCGGTCGGTGTTGCCCGTGGCGGCGAGGCAAGATTCGCGGTTGGCGACCGGTTAGGATGCGCGCTCCACTTCCGAATGTGCACCCGAGCAAGGACCCACGAGATGAAGACCCGGCGCGCGGCGATCTTCGATTTGGACGGCACCCTCGTAGACAACATGCGCTTCCACGCGATCGCCTGGGTCGAGCTGTCGCGCGGCTTGGGGTTGGACGTCCCGCGCGAGTTCTTCGAGCGCGAGACGGCCGGCAAGAAGAACGTCGAGATCCTCGCCCTGCTCCTCAAGCGAGAAATCGATGCCGAGGAGCTGGCCCAGCTCAGCGAGCGGAAGGAGTCGCTGTACCGCGAGCTCTACCGGCCGCACCTGGCGCCGGTCGCGGGTCTGCACGCGTTTCTCGACCGGTTGGAGGCTGCCGGAGCGGCCCTCGCCGTCGCGACCCTGGCGCCCGAGGCCAACCGCGCGATGGTGCTGCAGGGCCTCGGGCTCGAGAGCAGGTTTTCGTTGGTCCTCGGCGCTGAGCAGGCGCGGCGCGGCAAGCCCGCCCCAGACATCTATCTGGCGGCTGCCTCCGCGCTCGGGCTCGAGCCCTCGGCCTGCGTCGCCTTCGAGGACGCGGTCAACGGCGTGCTCTCCGCGCGCGACGCAGGGATGGCGGTGGTCGGCCTGACGACCTCGACCAGCGCCGAGGCGCTGGTCGCCGCGGGTGCGAGCTGGATTGCGCCCGACTTCGCCTCGCTACCAGCGGAGGCCGAGGAGGCGTTGGGAACGAAGGCGGCGGCCTGACGTCGCCCGCGGTCGAGCGGCCGAGCGCGGCTCGGGGCGGTGCTCGTTGAGCGAGCTTGGCTGGGACTGTATCTTACCGGTCACTTCCAAGTTGCGAGCGGTCGAGCCGAGCGCTTCACAAGGCGGTCCGACTCTCTCAATCGGCTCCGCTCCGCTGGCCTTCGGGCTTTGGCCATTCGCCCGTGCGGAGGAGCGGGGGGAGACGATGACGTACCGCCAACCAGACCGCCGGCGCCCTCTGTTGCTCCTTGTCTCCCCGCCGGTGGCCAGGCGCGCCGCGTCCGGGCTCGAGCAACTCGGCAGCACGAGCTGGGCGGTGGCCATCGAAGCTCCTGGCGATGTCCCGACGAACGCGGTGGACGTCCGGGAGGCGGCTGACGGAGACACCGTCTTGGTTGCGCCCGGCAACTGCGGCGCGAGCCAGAGCACCGTTTGGGAAGGGATGAAGCTCGCGGGGCGACGCGCAACAGCGTCGGAAACGCCAGCGCACACCTTCGCGATTTCACGATCCAGCCGGCGTGGTCGACTCGGGCCTGCTCGTCAACGCGCCTTCGGTCGTCATGCCTGCGCCTTCAGCGCCGGTATCCGCGTCCCGGGCAGAAGGGGGCACGACATTCGGCAGGGGATTGCATCTGGATTCACCGAAATCTGCGCGCGCAACTGAGCGCCCGCAGCGAGAGGAAAGAACGCCAATGAGCAACGTGTTAGCTGGAAGCTTCAAGTGGCCGCTCGCCGTCTTGGCGGCTGCCCTGGCCTTGAGCGGATGCGGTGGCGGCGGCGAGCAGGTCGAAGCGGCCTGCATCGACGAGGACGCCGACGGCTTTGGAGCCGGCTGCGAGCTTGGTCCCGACTGCGACGACTCGGACCCGAAGGTCAAGCCGATAGCCACCGAGATTTGCAATGGCATTGACGACAACTGCGACGGCCGGATTGACGAGGCCGCGTGCCAGAAGTGCGTTGACGCCGACGGTGACGGCTTCGGGGCAGGGTGCGCGGCGGGAGCCGACTGCAACGACTCGGATTCGTCGGTTAACCCCTCGGCCGCCGAGGTCTGCGACCAGAAGGACAACAACTGCGACGGCCGCATCGACGAGGGCGGGGTATGCACTTGCCAGGACGGTGACGGGGACGGCTACGGAAACGGCTGCACGCGCGGCGGCGATTGCGACGATGCGAACCCGAACGTCCATCCCGGCGCGGCCGAGACCTGCAACCAGAAGGACGACAACTGCAACAACCAGATCGACGAGGGCGGTGTCTGCGACACGAGCTGCACCGACGTCGACGGCGACGGCTACGGCGACGGCTGCAGCGCGGGGCCCGACTGCGAGGAAACCGACGCTGCCATCAACCCGGGCGCCAACGAGACGTGTGATGGGAAGGACAACAACTGCGACGGGCAGGTTGACGAGGGCGGGGTCTGCCAGCCTGGCTGCACCGACGAGGACGGCGACGGCTACGGCGAGGGCTGCGCCCTCGGCTCGGACTGCGACGACACCGACGCTTCGACCAACCCCGGTGCGGTCGAGCTGTGTGACAAGAAGGACAACAACTGCAACGGCGCGGTTGACGAGGGCGAGCAGTGCGCCGCTTGCGTCGACGGAGACGGCGACGGCCACTACGCGGTCCACGCGAGCTGCCCGGGAGGCGACGACTGTGACGACGCCGAGCGCGAGGTGCGGCCCGGCGGCGTCGAGAACCCGCGCAACGGCCGCGACGACAACTGCGACGGGCGGGTCGACGAGAAGATCGCCAGCCCGCTGCAGGGAGCCATCGTGATCAACGAGGTGCTCAGCGACGGCACGACGAGCCAGGACGCGAACGGCGATGGCGAAATCGACTCGATGGAGGACGAGTTCGTCGAATTGGTCAACGCCTCGTCGCAGGCCGTGGACATGACGGGCTGGACCCTGTGGGACAGGGACCGCGCGACCGCTCGTCACACCTTCCCGGTGACCATCGTGCAGCCGGGCAAGGCGGTGGTGGTCTTCGGCGGCGGGACGGCGCCCGCTTCCAATTCGAGCGCCCAATTCATGGTCGCCCAGAACAACGACACCGGGCTTCTCCAGGGACTGTCTCTGAACAACGACGGCGACGTGCTGACGCTCTATGACGACCAGATGCGCGAGGTGGCCGTGCTCGCCTACGGGAGCGCGGGCACTATCGCCGCGGTGCAGGACGCATCCCTGACGCGCAGCCCCGACGTGACCGGGATCTTCATGAGCCACGTGCAGGCCAGCGGCAGTCAGACGAACATCTTCTCGCCGGGGAAGAAGGTGAACGGCGCGAGCTTCTAGCCGGCGACCCTCGTGCTATCGGGCGCGGGCGGCCTTGGGCTTCCCGCGCCTCTCCTATTTCGAGGGCACGGGCGTGGGGGGCAAGGCGGCGACCCTGGGCAGGCACGCCGCGGCGGTCAAGGCGACACGCCGGTCGGCCTCGCCGCAAAGAGCGTCTCGGTCAGGCGCCGCGTCGCTGCCACCGAAGCCCGCGCAGCTCGGCCGCCAAGCCGAACTGCAGGAAGGCGAAGGCGAGCGTGTAGACGCCGAGCAGCCACAAGAGCGCGGCGAGCCCGACGCCGGGCCCGAAGTATGCCGCGGCGCCGAACAGAACCGTGAAGGCCCCGGTCATCGCCAGCAGCCATTTGACCGAGCTCTCGCGCTGCAGCTCGAAGGCTTCGACGACTTGCAGCGCACCCGACGCGAGCGCCCAGGCGCCGACGATGAAGAGCAACAGCAGCGCGTTCACGCCGGGCCAGGCGAGGGCGACGACGCCGGCGGCGATGCCGGTCATGCCCTCGAGCATCAGCGGCCACCAACGTTCGCGGACGGTGGTGCCCAGGAAGCCTGCGGCCAACGCGACTGCGCCGATGGCGATGGCAAAGACGCCGAACACGGTGACCGCGAGCTGAAGGCTCTCGGCGGGGAAGAAGAGGAGCAACCCGCCCGCCAACAGCGCGAGCGCCCCTCGCGCCGCCATCACCCACCAACTCTTGGAGCGAGCCTGCATAGAGTGGCCTCCGAGCGCTCGCCCGCACTGCGCGGGCGTTCGGCTCTAACTCAACGATGAGAATCGGGGGCGCGAAACTGAATCGCCGCGGCGCCCGGCGAGGCGGGCGAGTGGCGGCCTCCGAGCGCACTAAGCCGGCACCGAGGCGCGACCTCGAGCGCTTGTGATGCTTCGGGTCGGTGCTCCTCCGCCGTTCATTCAACGGGCGGGCTGATGGAGGAGCGAGGAAACCGGAGCCTCAAAGGACGGCGAGGCGTCGACGCCCCCGACTTCCTTCAGCGGCAAGGGCTGAACGAAAAGCCGCCGGGGCAGAGCTCGCCCCGGCGGCCTGCCACCGCGCGTCCGTAGGAAGGCCCGGAGCGGGCGCATAGAGCCGACCGATCTGCCCGCTGAGCGCGCTGCACGGCGACCGAGCGTTAGCGGCGCTCTTCGCGCTCGCCGAGATTCACCCTCTCTGTCTCGCGATCTCCCTCGGCCTTCCCCGGCGTCTTCCCCGGTCGTATCAGCTTCACTTCCGAGCCGGGCTCACGCTCGCCCTCGGCGATGCCTGGGGTTCGCCCGGGGCCGTTCTCAAGGTTCTTGTCGAGCATCGTTGCCACCCGCTTCGCCTCGGCTGCTCTCACCGCGCATCCAACCCTAACGATGGGGCGACTTGTCGAGCGAACAAGGGACGGCGCACGGGCGGGAACAGGAGCGCCTGGCCGCGGCGATGGGCCTTTGAGCGCCAGCGCGCGCGGGCGGCCTCGGGAAAACGGCGTCGGGCGGAAGAGGAACGAGGCGCGCCCGGCATGATCGGCCGAAGCGAGCCGCCGGCTAAGGGCAGCCGCTCGGCGGACACGGAAGCCAGCAGTGCGGTGGCTTTCCGTCGGCTTCGTTGTAGGGCAGGCACTGCGTTGTTTCCCAGTGTTCCGATTGATAGCAGGAGCCCTTGCGCCCGCCTTCGCTTGTCGGGCATGGGTTTGCTTGCGAGCAGTCAGCGAGGGTGCAGAAGCGCTCTTTGCTGAAGCTTTCGTAGTAGCAGAAGGCGCCTTCGGGACAATCGTTCTTGCTCATGCAGCGCGAGCAGAAGCTCCCGGTCGGCTCGCAGGTCTTCGCGCGCGGCCAGCACTGGAAGCCCTGCGGGGTACTGAAGCAACCATTGCCTCCGCCGCATTCGTTGGGATCCTCGCCGCTGCAGGCTCTCGAGCAGAAGCCCTTGCCGTTGATGTCGACCGCGTAGACCGCGTCGACGTCGTTGCAGTCGACGATGGAGCTCGCCGGGGCGCAGAAGCCGCGCTTGAGACAGACCGCCTTGACCGTGCCGTCGCGCCAGTCGAGCTCCTCGCAGTAATAGTTGCCTGGGCAGTCGGAGTCCGAGGTGCAGCCCGACTTCGAACAATAGGAGTCGGGATCGTCCTGGCCACCGACGCATACGAAACCCTTGGTCGCGTCGCAGTCGGCGTCCCCGTTGATGCCGCAGCCGTAGCCGAACATCTTGCGGCCGAAATCGAGGTCGTTCTCGACGCAGACTTGGTGGCCATCTAACGTGCGGCAGTCGTAGCCGCCGGGGCAGTCCGTGTGGCGCTCGCATTCGAGCATGCAGCGGTTCTGGACGCAGATGTTGCCCGGATGGCAGCGCGAAGGATCGCAGGCGGGCGCTCCTGCATCGGGCCCGTTCGTCAGGCCCGCATCTTCATCGCTCGGAAGGCTCCCTGCATCGGCAGGCGGTTCATCGACGGGGGCACTGCAGCCGAGCGTCGTCGCGAGCAGTCCCAGGAACAGGGCCTTCCATAGGCTCTCTTGCATGTCCGTTGCCTTCGATAGCGAGTGTGGGCGCTCAGCCTAGACTGCAAAAATAAATAGGGAAAGCTAGACTGCCTTTCTTAATGCGAAGAAGGTGCTCTAATGGCCAAGATGCTCGCTCTGCTTCCGCTGGCTCTCGCGCTCGTTGCCTGCGGGGGCGCTTCCTCCAATCCGCCCCCGGTCGATCTTGTCCCCGATGCAGGCGAGCAGCCCAATGGCGAACCCGATGCCGGCGAGCTGCCCTATCAGGATCCGGGCATTCCGCGGCCTGACCCGAGTATCGTCTACCCCGCGCCGCCCTACGGGACTTCGCCCGGCAGCACCATCCACGACATCAAGCTGTACGGGTACGCGGATCCGAGCGATCCCAACAGCGTGTGGCGCCCCATCGCGCTCTCCGACTTCTACGATCCGAATGGCAACCGCGGCCCGGATGGCACGCCGCTCAAGGTGATGCTCGTCAACGTCTCGGCGCTCTGGTGCTCGGTGTGCAGGCTCGAGGCGTCGAGCCTGCAGGCGAAGTGCGCGGCCGCAAAGGACAAGGGGCTCGTCTGCTACACGGCCATCTTCGAGGACTCGGTCCAACAGCCGGCGACGCGCAGCGAAGTGAACTATTGGGCCTCGACCTACGGGATTACCTATCCCATCGTTCTCGATCGCACCTTCAAGTGGGGCGAGTACTTCGACGAGAGCGTGACCCCGATGAACATGTTCATCGATCTCAAGACGATGAAAATCCTCGACATCCTCATGGAGTACAGCGAGCGCGACATCGGCTTGCTCATCAAGTGCTACACCGAGGGCGTCTGCCAGTAGTCGCCGCCAGGCTCGAGAACCCCGTGAGAGCGCAGCGGGACGCTCCGCTCTTCTCTTGGTCACCGGCTTTCTGGCAGCCCGAGGGAGGTTGAACGTGCGACCGCGTCTTCCACTTCTCACCCTGGCGCTCGCGTGCGCCTGCGCGACGACCGGCGCGAATGACCAAGCCCGAAAGAGCTACGAGGCCGCCGATTTCACCCTCAATACCGTCGATGGGCGGAAGGTGAGTCTCTCCGATCACCTCGGCCGCGACGTGGTGCTCATCAACTTCTGGGCGACCTGGTGCACGCCCTGCGTATACGAGATGCCGCACCTGCAGGCGCTCTACGAGAAGCACAAGGACGAGGGCTTCATCGTGCTCGGCGTCGCTATGGACGGCCCCGAGACGATTGCCTCGGTGGCGCCTTTTGTGCGCCGTCACTCGATCGGCTTCCCGGTGCTGCTCGACGAGGAGACGCGCGCGGTGAGCCTCTACAACCCGCAGCGCGCTGCGCCCTTCAACGTGCTCATCGACCGAAGCGGCAGGGTCGTCAGCGCCCGCGAGGGCTTCAACGCCGGCGACGAAAAGTCCATCGAGGCAGCGGTCGTCGCGCTGCTCGGAGAGGCTTCGACCGAGCAACCCGGGCCCGATGTCTCAGGGAACGCGGCCGCCGTCGAGTAGCTGCAGCATGCCCGCGCGCATCCGTCCCCTCGTCGTCGCGCTCGCGCTGAGCGCGCCCCTGCCGGCCAAGGCTCTCGAGCTGACGCGGCTCGACGACCGGCCGCTCGTGTTGGACATCAGCGCCACGAGCGTCGCCTCCTGGCACGACGACAACCGGAACAGCACGGTCTACGACGACAACTACGGCGATTTGGTCAACCGCCTCAACCTCCAGTTCTCCTATTGGAGGCTCGTCGGCGCGCTCAGGCTCGACACGGCCACTTTCGCCAATGTGCCGGACCCGACGCGGCTCGCGCGGGAAAACGCCGATCCGCCCGATGACATCGAGCAGATCAACGACCTGCAGCGCCAGTACTGGGAGCGCCTGCGCAGCCGCTATCGAGACTCGTACTACGTCGGGAAGGCCTGGCTCAGCTACGCGAGCCCGAGCCTCGAGCTGACCGTGGGCGACAGCTACGTCTCGTTCGGGCGCGGGCTGGCGCTCTCGCTGCGCAAGCAAGACGAGCTTGCCGTGGACACGACGCTCCTCGGCGGAAAAGTCGTGGCGCGCGCCCCGTGGGTCAATTTCACTGCCGTCGCGGGCATCGCCAATCCGGTCAAGGTCGATCAGGCGAGCGGCCAGACGCTCTTCGCGCTCTCGCCCTCACCCGCGGACATCGAGGCCGGACGGGAGGAGGTGCCGGTCTACGGCCAGGACCGCATCTTCGGCGCCCGCGCGGAGCTGACGCACGGCGGAGGCGCGCTCGGGGTACACGGCGTCCGGTTGATGCGCGCCGATACCCTCGGAGCGAGGCAAGGCACGCGCGCCGCGGACACCGTGGACATCGCCGGGGGCTCGCTCGCTGCGCCGTTTCCGCGGGGCGTCGGCTCGGCGTATCTCGAGGGCGCCTGGCAGCACTGGTCGGGCAAGCTGCCCGACGGAGGTGGCTTCCAGGACGACGGGTACGCGCTCTACGGCAGCCTCAACGCGGGCTACGGGCCGATAACCGGCCTGGTCGAGCTGCAGCACTACCGCGATTTCGACTCGCTGCTCGCGTCGGTTGATGCGCGCAACGCCGAATCGTTCCTGAGCCTGCGGTATTCGGCGCCGCCGACGACCGAGCCGGCGACGAACGACACGCGCTTCAACTACTTCGACCGCTGCGTCACCGGAGGCCGGGCGCGACTGGACGGGCAGATCATCGACCGGAAGCTGTTGGCCCATGTGGCCGTGGGCCGGTGGGCGACGTGGGGCGAGCGCTCGAGCGAGTGCGGCGCGCCTGACGCGAAGCGCAACGACGTGAGCGACGCGAGCGCGGGGATGGAATTGATCTTCGACGGGGCGAGCTCGCACGCGCTCGTCACCGCGGGGATGCGGCGAGATACCAAGGCGGAAGACGGCCTGCTGTATTACCGCGAGTTTCGCGCCGAGCTGTCGCTCGTAAAGCGGCTCGTCGGCCCCTGGTCGATCGAGCTCGACGCGAAGCACCGGCGCCGCTTCTATACCGAGGAGAACCTCGTTGGCGCGGGCTATGGCCCCGAGCCTTGGAATGAGCAGGAGATCTACCTGTCGCTGAAGTATTCGCCGCTCATCGTCGCCGCGATTGGTTACGAGCACACCGGGTTGGCCGGACACGAGCCGCACTATTTCAACGGCACGCTGGTGTGGAAATACCTGCCGGGCTCGAGCATCAGGCTCTTCGTCGGCCAGCAGCGCGGGGCGCTCAAGTGCGTCTCTGGCGTCTGCCGCGAGTTCCCGCCGTTCGAGGGGGCGAAGCTGGAGTGGACGCAGCGGTACTGAGGCCGACGGCGCATTCGCGCACCTTCTCAGCCGGGGAGTCACCGTGAATCTCGTCCTCGCGACCGAACAGCAGAAGCGTCTCCGCGACCCGCTGGCTTGGGAGGAATGGGGCGCCGCGCTGACACCCGAGCAATTCGCGGTGCGCGAACGGCGGCTGCGCTCCCATCCGTGGGCGCGAAAGGCGATGGCCACATGGTTGCTCGCGGACGACGAGGGCAACGCGCTCTCGTCCTGTGAGACGTTTCGGATGCGCAGCCTCCTGAGGGCAGGCGACGTCGAGTCTCAGGGCTGGACCTTCGCGGTCGCGAGCGTGCTGACCGAGCCGCGGCTGCGCGGGCGCGGCTTCGCCTCGCGGATGATGCGGCTGCTCGTCGAACGGCTCGCGCGCGAGGACTCCGCGCATGCCTCCATCTTGTTTTCCGACGTCGGCGCTCAAATCTACGAACAGTCCGGCGGCTTCGTCGCCTTGCCGGCCATCGACCGCGTCTTCGAGCCGTCGGAGGGGGGCTCCGAGACGCCGGTGGACGCTCTCCTGGGCGACGGCGACGTGGAGGGCGAGCTGGCGCGGGTCGCCGCGCCGTGCGACGCGTTCGTCGTCTGGCCTGAAGCGGGGCAGCTCGACTGGCACCTCGAGCGCGAGCGCGCCTACGCGGCTCTGCTCGAGCGCCCGCGTCCGGAGGCGTGTGGGGCGCGCGCTGGAGAGGGGCGCATCTTCTGGGCGGGCGACTTCAAGAACGATCGCCTGGTCGTGCTGCTGCTCGCGGCGCAGAGCCCGGAGGAGGCCGGGGCGCTCCTGGAGGCGGCGCAGCGCACGGCGGGCAGGGCGAGGCTGCGAGAGGTGCGGCTCTGGGACTACCGAGGCGCTGTCGACTGGTCACGGGTGCGCGACCCGGGTCGACTCGAGCCGCGCGCGGGAGCTCTCCCGATGATCGCCCCGCTGCGCGCGGACATCAGTCCGGACTCCTTGCGCCTCGTGCCGCGGGCGCTCTGGGTCTAGCGCGGCCAACGTGGCGGGGTGCGCGGGCTTAGTGAACGATCATGCGGTCGCGCGAGCAGTCCCACAGCGTGCCTTGCCAGTTGTGGATGATGCCGTTGTCGCCGCAGCGCGTGCACTCCCACAGGATCTCCGAGGTTCCCTGCAGGACCCGAAGGCGGATTTGCCCCTGACAAGCCTTTCGTCCTGGCCGGCGCCGGCATCGCAGGCCGGTCACCAGGACGTGCTCGGGCTTGGCCATGCTGGCGGCCGAGACGATGCTCCCCAGATACTCGGCGAGCCGCCGCGCGGCCGCAGGCACCTCGTTGCCCGGAACGAGCACGTCGACGAAGTGGGTCATGTCCGCGATGTAAGTCATGGGCGGCGCACTATGCCACCCGGGGTTCGGAGGCTCAAGGATTGGCAGTGCCGCCCGAGCAGCGAGGCGCTGGTCTGCCAGAGCCGCAGGGGAGGGGCGGCGATGCCCGGCCCGGAACAGCCGCGGTAGTCGCGCGCGTTCTGGAACGGACGCCTGTCGACGGTCTCCAAAACAGCGTGTGCAAACCGGAGGGATCTGCTTTCTTGTCGACAATTGGTCCGTCTGGGAGTACCAAGCCGAGTTGCGCGTGGCTGTAGGGGTGGCTGGGAGTCGGTGCGCGCCTCGGGTCGGATGGTTGGACCACCGGCGAGGTGACGCTGGCTGGCTGCCGCGGATCGTTCGGGCTCTCGAGCGGTTCGCAGGAGCGGATCGACCGGATCGCTGCACGATCGATCCCACGCCGCAGGGCGTTTCTGGCAGCGACCACGAGCCGCGCTTCTTTGAACCGGCGCGGCGTGCGCTGCCCGGGTGAGTCGGGGAGCCGAAGGCGAACGTCGTCGGTAGGAAGGCGGCGGTTGGTCTGGAGGTAGTCAGAGGGCGATGGAAGAGAACGAGAAGCAGGGGACAATCGAGCCGGAGACCGGCCGGGGCGACGAGGGGCAGGTGGTTGAGCCGCCCGCGCGGCCCGAGCGCGGCGATCGCGAGCAGGCTGGCGCGCCGCTCGTCGCGCTCGAGCAAGGCGGTCAGGCGGAGGCGGCGACGGCGGCAGCCCAGCCAGAGGGAAGCCAGGGGCCGGCGGCCGCGCCGGCTGGTGTGCCCGACCAGGCCGGCGAAGGGGCAGGCCGGCGCCGGCGCTCGCGGCGCGGCGGGCGTCGCCATCGTCGTCACAACGAGAAGCTGGAGCAGGATCGTCTGCTCGCCGAATTGAGGCGGGTCTTCCGCATCCAGCAGTTCCGGCCCCGCCAGCGCGAGGTGATCGAGGCCGTGCTCGCGGGCCGCGACACCCTCGCGGTGCTGCCCACCGGCTCCGGCAAGTCGCTCACCTACCAGCTTGCCTCACGCATGCTGCCCGGGCTCACCGTCGTCGTCTCGCCGCTGCTCGCGCTCATGCGCGATCAGTACGAGAAGATGATCGCTCTCGGCATGGAGGGCTCTCGGCTCGACTCCTCGCTCACCGCCAAGCAGCGCGAAGAGACGATCAAAGGGATCGAGGAGGGCAAGGGCAAGCTCTTGCTCATCACTCCCGAGGGCGCGACCTCCGAAGAGTTTCGCCAGCGCATCGCGGGTCGCCAGATCTCGCTGCTCGTGGTTGACGAGGCGCACTGCGTATCGCAGTGGGGCCACGATTTCCGGCCGAGCTACCTCGCCGTCAGCCGGGTCGCCGAGCAGCTCGGGCGACCGACGATCCTCGCGCTGACGGCCACCGCCACTCCCAAGGTCCAGGACGACATCGTCCAACAGCTCGGCATGCGCGACCCGGTGCGCATCTCGGTGCCTCCCTACCGCCCCAACCTGCAGTTCGAGGTGGAGCTGCACGACAGCGAGATGAGCAAGCTCAAGTCGCTGCTCAAGCGCGTCAAGACGCTGCCGCGGCCGGGGATCATCTACTGCGCGACGGTGCGCGACACGCAGATGGTCTGGGCGATGCTGCGCAAGGCGAAGGTGCGCTCGGCCGTCTACCACGGGAAGATGCGCAAGTCCGAGCGCGACGCTTCTTTCGAAGCCTTCATGTCGGGGCGCAAGCCGGTCGTGATGGTGGCGACCAACGCCTTCGGCCTCGGCGTCGACAAGCCGAACATCCGCTACGTCATCCACTACCAGGTCCCGGGCTCGCTCGAGGCCTACGTGCAGGAGGCCGGGCGCGCCGGGCGCGACGGAAAGCCGGCGCGCTGCATCCTGCAGTACCTGCCGCAAGACCTTCAGATCCAGGAGTTCTTCCTGGAGCAGCAGTATCCGACGCGCGCGCAGGTGCGCGCGGTCGCCGAGGCGCTGCAAGCGTGGTCCGAGAGCGGCCAGCCGGTGACGTTGAAGGACCTGGCGCTCTCGTCGCACGTGCCGCAGACGCGCACCGCGGTGGTGCTGCGGCTGCTGCAGGACATGCGGTTTGCTTCGGACGTCGAAGCCGGCAAGGCGGTGGTGCTCACGTCCCCGCCGCCGATCGAGGAAGTCCAGCGAGCCTCGACGATTTACGACATCCAGCGCATGAACGATCGTCGCAAGCTCGATGAGCTGACCGCGTACGCGACCACCGACGAGTGCCGCAGCCGCTTCGTGCGCCGCTACTTCGGAGAAGAGGATCCGCCCATCTGCGGCGTTTGCGACAACGACCGCAAGAAGAGCGCCGAGGGAAAGGAGCAGGCGGAGATCGCCTTCGAGGCGGGCACCGGCCGGCGCAAGCGGCGCCGCCGCGGTGGCCGGGGCCGGCGAAGGAGAGAGCTTGCGGAGCAGGGCGCTGCCCAGGCCGCAGCGAGCGGCGAAGGACCGGGCGCCGCCGCGCAGCCCCAGTCGCCGCAGCCGTTCCCGCAACCTCAGGCGCAACAGCCGCAGCAGCAAGGCGAGCCAGGCGAGCGGCGAAAGAAGCGACGCCGGCGCCGTCGGCGCCGCGGGCGTAGGCCGGAGCTTGCGCAGGGGCTCCCGCCGCAGGACCAGCTCCCCAGGCCGGAGCAGCAGCGGCCCGAGGCAAGGGCTGCCCAGCCGCGGGCGGAGATAGAAGTGGAGGCCCAACATCACCCCGGCCAGAGGCATGTTGCGGCGGCCAGAGGCGAAGCGGTCGACATCGAGCTGGCTGTCGAGCGACGACCCAGTATCGCGGCCGGCGAGGGCTTTGCCATCGAAGTGGAAGCGGAGCGAAGGCCCGCGCGTGAGCCCCGAGTTGAGCCAGCAGGGATGGAGATTGAGGCCGAGCGGAGGCCAAGTGGCCGCCCCTGGCCGACGGTGGAGCGTGCATCGGCCGCTGAGAAGAGGCCTGCGGCGCCGCTCGAGAGCGAGCTGCGCGAATCGGCCGCCAAGCCCGACCTCGAAGAGCCTCCGCGGCCGAAGCCGAGGGCCGAGCGCAAGAGAAGCTCGCGAGCCTCGCCCGAGTCCGAGGCCAAGCCCGCGTCAGTTGAGGCTGGGGCCGTTGAGCCCAAGCCAACCCGAGCGCGGCGCAGGGCGCGAGGAGCTGAATCGCAGGTAGAGGAGGTGTCCGAAGCGAAGGCTGGCGCCGACGGCGCGCCCGAAGCCGAGGGCAAGCCGGAGCCCAAGCGCAGGCCGAGGGCCAAGGCCGAGGCTGTCGCCAAATCCGAGGCTGAGCCTGCGGTTGACGCCGAGGTCGAGGCGCAGACCAGCCGCAAGGTGAAGCGCAAGCCGAAGGCCGGCTTGGCCGCCGAGGCGGAGGTTGCGGTTGACGCCGAGGCCGAGGCGCAGACCAGCCGCAAGCTAAAGCGCAAGCCGAAGGCCAGCTTGGCCGCCGAGGCGGAGCCTGCGGTTGACGCGGAGGTCGAGGCGCAGACCAGCCGCAAGGTAAAGCGCAAGCCGAAGGCCGGCTTGGCCGCCGAGGCGGAGGTGACCGCGCCGCAGGCCGCTGGTCCTAGGGAGAGCCAGCGGCGTCAGAAGGAGGCGCAAGTCGGCGAGGAGGCCAAGCCCGCGCGCCGCGTGAGAGCTCGGCCCGCTTCAGCGTCTGCCGAGGAGGCCGAAGCTGCCGTCGCAAGAAAGCCGGCCGCAAAGCGAAGAGCCAAGCCTGAGGCCGGAAAGCCGAGCCGGGAGGCTGCGGAAGTCGCGCCGGGCGAGGCGAGGCCGAAGGCGCGGCGCAAGGCCGAGGCGGCTGAGCCCAAGGTTGCGCGCGAGTCGAAGTCGACGGCTGCCAAGGCAGCCAAGCGTGGCGCGACGGCGCCTGAGCCGAAGGCGCGCGGCAGATCGAAAAAGAAGACGACGGAGTAGCGCAGGCCGGTGCTACCCGTCGGCCACGATCCCGGAGGGCGGCGCGGCAGCTTCGTCGGACCGCCCTTCGCCAGGCTGCTCGCTCGTGCGGCGGCCTGGGGGGCTGATCTCCGGGCGCCGGGCCTGTTGAGAGAAGTGGGTCTCGTCAAGTCACTCGCGCTACACTGCCCTCGAACTGTATGAATCCGTAGGCTGCGCGCGGCCCCTCGGGCGTGCGCGCGGGCGCCTCCGTGCGGCTTGCGGATCGACGAAAACGCGATTCCAGGGCAGGTATATGAGCAGACCGATTCTGGGCATTGATTTCGGGACCACCAACACGGCAGCCGCCTACTTCGGCGACGACGGCAGGCTTCGGCTGGTGCGGGTGACCGATAAGAGCCACGTCATGCCTTCGGTCGTCTGGTATCACGCGGCGGACAAGGCGCTCGTCGGCCACGGGGCGCGCACCCAGATCATCGATGACCCGCGGCACACCGTCTTCGAGGCCAAGCGCTTCTTGGGGCGGCGTTTCCAGTCGGAGTTCGTCGCCAAGAATCGCGATCGGTTCGCCTTCGATCTGGTCGAGGGAGAGGACGGCTACTGTGCTGTGCTCACCTACGACCGGGTGACGCCGCTGGTCGAGACGGCACACCTCGTCATCCAGCAGATGCTGACCCTGGCGAACCACCAGGCGGGCGAGCCTTTCGCCGAGTGCGTCCTCACCATGCCCGCGCACGCGACTTTCCGGCAGCGCGAGGCGATGAGGCGCGCCGCGGAGAAGGCGGGCTTGACCGTCAGGGCGATCATCAATGAGCCGACCGCGGCAGCGCTCTATTATGCGAACCTGCGAAATCCGCAGCAGACGGTGCTCATCTTCGACCTGGGCGGCGGCACGTTCGACGCGACGCTGATGTCGGTCGAAAACCGCGTGGTCAAGGTTCTCGCCACCGGCGGCGACGCGTTTTTGGGCGGGGCGAACTTCGACGCCTGCATCGCCGAGCGCTTGGTCGGCGATTTCCAGGAGAAGCACGGGATCGACCTGCGCGAGAACCGGCTGGTCATGCAGCGGCTCCTGTTTGCTGCCGAGTCGGCGAAGATCGCGCTGTCGAGCGTCGAGGAGCGGCACATCCGCATTCCCTGCGTCGCGCAGAAGGACGGACGCTTCGTCGATCTCGAGTACACGTTGACGCGCAAGGCGATGGAGGAGCTGTGCTTCCAGCTCATCGAGCGCACAGCCGCCGTGTGTGACGATGTCCTGACGCGCGCCGGTCTCAAGGCCGAGGATGTTGACGAGCTGGTGCTCGTCGGCGGCCAGACGCGCATGCCGGCGATACGCAATCGGTTTGCGCACTTCAAGCGGTTCTCGTCCGACAAGGACGTGCACCCGGAGCTCGGCGTGGCGGTCGGCGCGGCGATCCTCGGACGCAACCTCGCGCGGGGCGCCAGCGGGTTGGCTGACGTAGTGCCGATGCCGATAAGCGTGATGATGCCCGGCGGAGGCACGCACGAGGTCATCAGCGCGAACTCTCAGGTGCCGTGCACCAAGAGCATTATGCTCGAGGGCTTGCCGCCGTGGCAGGCCCCGGTGCCAATCGCGATTTTCGAATCGCTCGACACGACGAGCATCGAACGCGAGATCTTCGGGACCGTCCACGTGCCCGTCGAGTGGCGCGTCGGGGCGCGCGGCTCGCCGTCGCTGCAGCTTGAGCTTGGGCACGACTTCACGCTCAAGGCGAAGCTGATAGCGCCGGATGGGCGCATGGCCCCCGCCACTATCGTCGAGATGCGGGCGGGGGGAAGGTAGGCTCCGGCTCTTTTCGAACCAGCGCCGCCCTGTCAGCTCTGTGCCGGCGGCGTTGTAGCTTTACGCCCGTGGCTTGAGGCTGAGGCAGCAACCGGCGAGCGGTTGCGTGAGCGAGCTGGTCCTCCTTCGGTCGCGCGCTGCCGGCCGACTTACTTTTCAAGCTCTTGAATGAAAGAACGCTGCCGAGCAAATGCCGGCAGCGTTCTTTCTTAGTGGAGGCGGCGGGAATCGAACCCGCGTCCGAAAGTCATCCACTCTCGCCACTACGTGCGTATCCCATGATTTGTACTCACCGAGCGCTCCCATGGGCAGGATCGCCCGGCGAGTTTCCCGGATTAGTCTCGCGACAAGCACTCCCGGGCGATTGCTTGCCGCCAGCCTGCTAAATGGCGCCCGATTCTGACCCCACAGGCGGAAGGTCAGGCGGACGCGCGCTGCAACGGGTTATTAGGCCGCGAGCGCGAGCTCAACGTTGTCGTTGGCTTTTGTTTTTTCCCAGGAAGGATTTACGAGGTCACCCGAGATCCTCGGCACGCGACTTGAGCTTCAGCACCCTCGTCGAAGCCAGGTCGCCCCCATGTTGTCAAAGAACCGCCGGCCGCTCTGCAGCCAAGCGAGAGCCACTCATGTTAGTGAGAGGCGTCCATTTCGTCAACCGCTGGAAATGGCAGAGGAATTCCGCGGTGGCCGGTGTGCCGGAGGGCTCTCCCGGGCGCAGGGCGGCAGGGCGCGCGCGCTCACCTCCGGGCGCTTGCTTGGCGCCGAGGTCCTAGGAGACGAAGCGGTAGCCGACCCCGCGCACAGTCAGAAAGTGCCGAGGCTCTTCCGGGTCCTCCTCGAGCTTGGCTCGCAGGCTGCGCACGAAGTTGTCCACGGTGCGGGTCGTGCCCTGGTAGTCAAAGCCCCAGGCCCCCTCGAGCAGCGATTGGCGCGTCAGCACGCGCCCCGGATGCTCGAGGAAGTACTTGAGGAGCCGGAATTCCTGAGCGGTCATCGCCACCGTTTGTCCATCGCGGCGCACACAATGCTGGCCGAAGTCGATCTCCACCGAGGCGAAGCGGAACGAAGCCGAGGGCCCGGTCTGGTGGCGCCGCAACACGGCCTTGAGCCGCGCGAGCAGCTCTTTCAAGCCAAAGGGCTTGGATACGTAGTCGTCAGCCCCCAGCTCAAGCCCCATGATCTTGTCGTGCTCGAGGCCTTTTGCCGACAACACGACGACCGGCAGCTTCGAACCGCGTCGGCGCAATTCTTTGAGCACTTCAAAGCCGTTCATGCCCGGCAGCATGACGTCGAGCACCATCAGGTCTGGCTGCTCGTCGAAGGCGAACTGCAGGCCCCGATCGCCATCCTGGGCCTGAAGGACTTCGTAGCCCTCGTGCCGCAGATTGATGGACAGGCCCGTCAAGATCGACAGATCGTCCTCTACCAACAGGATTCGGGTCTTTCTATCCACCACGGGGTTGTCCCTTCAATCTGCGACCGCGGGAAGAGTGAAGTAGAACCTGCTGCCCTTGCCAGGCTCGCTCGACACCGAAATCCTGCCCTGATGCGCCTCGACGATGCGCTTGGCGATGGCCAGCCCGAGCCCGGTGCCTTCGGTGTGACGGCTGAGGAGATCATCGGCGCGGTAGAAGTGATCGAAAATGCGCTTGCGGTCGGCAATTGAGATTCCTGGGCCGTCGTCGATGACCTCGAACCGCACTTTCTTCCCCTCCCTGCAGGCGCGCACCACGATATGCTTGTCGGGCCCGGTGTACTTGAAGGCGTTCTCGAGAAGGTTGAGCAGCACCCCTTCGATCATCTGCGGATCGGCAAGCACCTTTGGCAACTGCTCGGGCAGCTCGACTCTCAGCTCGGCCGAAGAGCCGGGCCGACCGGTGGCGAGTTGGTGCGTACGAAATGAGGCGAGCGCTTCGTCGACAAGAACCCGCGCGGGCACGGGCAGGCGCCTGTAGACCTTGCGACCGCTCTCGATGCGCGCCCAATCGAGGATTCGCTCGATCATCGTGGTGAGCCGTTCGCTTTCGCGGGCGAGCAGGGCGAGACACTCTTTCGACTCGGCCTTGCTGACTCGGTCCATCGCCAGCGTCTCGACAAACATGCGGATGGACGTGAGCGGCGTGCGCAGGTCGTGGCTGATCGACGAGACGAAGTCGGTCTTGAGCCTCGAGAGCTTCGCCTCCTTGAAGATCGCGCGGCCGACAAGGGCGGAGCCGACGCCGATGGTGATGTAAAAGGCCGCGAGGAGGGCGATGTAGATGATGCGATTGCGCCGCGACAGCGACCGAGCATCTTTCGGGCCGAGTGCGGCGATCTCCCATTCGGCCAGCGGCGGCGGCAGCCGGCGCACCGCGAGGGCGGGCTCAACGCTTTCGACAGGCGTGCGCACGACATCGGCGACCATGCCGATGATTCCGCCTTCGGACGGTGGATCGACCGGGCGCAGCTCGAAGGTCGTTCCCTCTCCATCGGCTTCTTGGCCAGCGAGTTTCGCGAATCGCCTTCTCAGCGATTGCTCGTCGACTCGGTAGACGGCGACTGCGCCGTCGGCGCCGCGCCGGGCCCCGTAGAGCCCGCGCTCCGGTCCGGCATCCAGGTGCAGGTGGACCGCCCCGCCCTCGTCCAGCTCTCGGGTGCGCATGGCGAGCAGCGCCTCGGCGGCGAGCATCCCCGCATCCTGCGACTCGCGAAACGAGATTTCTCCCGTTTTCTCGACGATGAAGAACGGGCCGTACAACGGCTCGGCTCTGCGCAGCTCGGAGGCCCAGCCGGCGCGGGCGGCAGGGGCTCGTGGGGGCTCGATCCTTTCGAGCGCGCCATTCAGAAGGTAGGCAAGCTGCCGCTCGAGCTTCGCCAGCCTCCCAGCGAAACTCTGCTCGAGGCTCATCTCGACGGCTGCTCTCTCGTTCTTGATCGCGAGAACGCCAAAGGCCGACAGCGCCGCGCTCGGAATCACCACGAGGGTGAGGAAGAGCACGAAGGTCCTGCGAAAGCTCGCCAGATCGTTTGTGGGAAGGGGCACGCGTCGCCTTTTACCTGCGCAGTGCAGGCAGGCACAACAGCGCCCGCACGGACGAAAGGGCGCCGAGCAGGCGCCCCTTCATCGATTCCACAGGTGACCGAGAGCTAGGTGGCTGGTGTTAAGCGACTCTCTCCGGGGGGCGCGGTGGCTGTGGAAAACCACTATGCACCTGAGCGCGGTCCACAGGGGCGCGTTCTCGGGGAGACCGAAGTAGCGCCAAGTACGCTGCTTCTTCGCCCCGACCGCTTCCCGCCCCCTTACTCA
>JBMNNX010000116.1:0-19572 GCA_050942745.1 Myxococcales bacterium | reverse complement strand
CTTGCCGTCCTCGATGGTGAACTCGAGGTCCTGCATGTCCTTGTAGTGGCGCTCGAGCTTCTTGCGCACGTCGTTGAGCTGCTTGGCGACCTTGGGCATCGCCTCTTCGAGCTTGGAGAGCTTGATGGGCGTGCGGATGCCGGCCACCACGTCCTCGCCCTGGGCGTTGAAGAGCAGGTCGCCGTAGAAGACGTTCTCGCCGGAGTTGGGGTCGCGGGTGAAGGCGACGCCGGTGCCGGAGTTGTCGCCCTTGTTGCCGAAGACCATCTGCACCACGTTGACGCCGGTGCCCTTGAGGTCGGTGATCTTCTCGACGCGCCGGTAGGTGACGGCCTTCTCGGCCTCCCAGCTGTTGAAGACCGCGGCGATGGCGCCCCAGAGCTGCTCAAAGGTGTCCTGCGGGAACGGCTTGCCGGTCTTCTCCCGGTAGAACTTCTTGAACTCCTCGCAGAGCTCCTTCCAGGCCTCGGCCGGAACGTCGGTGTCGTTCTTGACGCCTAGGCGCTCCTTCATGTGCTGGAGCATCTCCTCCATCGGCTCCTTGGAGAGCCCCATGGCCGTGGTGGAGTACATCTGGATGAAGCGCCGGTAGGCGTCGTAGGCGAAGCGCGGGTTGTTCGTGCACGCGGCGAGGCCCTCGACCGACACGTCGTTGAGCCCGAGGTTGAGGATGGTCTCCATCATGCCGGGCATCGAGCGCGCCGCGCCCGAGCGCACCGAGACGAGCAGCGGGTCCTTCGGATCGCCGAACTTCTTGCCCGTGACCTTCTCGAGCTTCTTGATGTTCGCCCGCACCTCGACGTCGAGGCCCTTGGGCATCTTGCGGCCGTTGGCGTAGTACTGCTCGCACGCGGGCACTGAAATGGTGAAGCCGGCCGGAACGGGTAGGCCGATGCTGGTCATCTCGGCGAGGCCTGCGCCCTTGCCGCCGAGCACTTCCTTCATGTCGCCGCGGCCCTCGGCCTTACCGTTGCCGAAGAAGTACACGAACTTTGCCATTTGCTTGCTACCTCCAGTTGGAGAGATCGGCGTCGCTGATCGGGACCGCCATCGGCCGGCAACCGACCTGCTGCCTCGGGGTGCGAAACGTTCGCCGCGCTAACCCGAATTTTGGCCTTGCCTACTTGTCAAGGCCGAAACGCGGCGAAGGATAGGCAGTTCGTGAACCGATGAGAAGTAAAAAGTGGCACGAAATCACGGCGATCTGAAGTTGCCACGGCTGGGGCATTTGTCCTCGGGAGCAGGTCCCCATCATGCGGCTGATCGGCCAGGGTTCGGCGTGCCGCTTCGGCCGGTTCCGGCGCAGTCGCGGGGCTCAGCTTGCGCGCCAGGCGGCGCGCGCTCTTTCCGCCGAGCGCAGTCCCCCGCTGCCTTCGCAATGCGGTTGAATCCACCTCGCGCAGCGAGTGAACCGCGCGCCCCTGCCATAGGCTTGCACCCAGCCGGCGCCCGGGCCGGATGGCGATCTTCCCGGTCGCCGCAGGACCGATCCCGATGCTCGATCGCGCCCGTGAGCAGCAACGAGGGAGGCCACCTCCCGCGGCGAGCGCGGCGCCTAGCGGCTTTCGCCGGCCTGGATCTTCGAGAAGTCGGCGATGCCGCGGAAGACGCGCCCCACCTCGGCGAGCAGCGCGACCCGGTTCTGCTTCACCTTCGGGTCCTCGGCCATCACGCGCACCGTGTCGAAGAACCGGTCGATAGCAGGCTTCAGCCCGGTGATATCCCGCAGCGCGGCCGGGTAGTCCTCGGCCCGGACCGCCTGGTCGATGCTGCCGCGGGTCGACACGAGCGCCTGGTGGAGCCCGCGCTCGGCCTCCTCGGAGAACAGCCCCGGGTCGACCTCGCCGGCCGCCACGTCCTTGGCCTGCTTCTCGATGATATTGACGGCCCGCTTGAACGCGGCGGCGAGCGGCTCGAAGTCCGGCTGGCCGACGATGGCGCTCATCGCCTTGAGCCTCAGCAGAGCGTCAACCATGTCGTCGAAGCCCGCCGAGAGGACCGCCTCGACGACGTCGCGGCGGTGGTCCTCGGCCCACAGGTTCTTCAGGCGCTCGCGGAAGAAGTCGAGCACCTCGCGCCTGGTCTTCGCGTGGTCGGCGACGCGCTTGCCGAGCAGTGCGAGCGCCTTGTCCACCGCAGCGCCGAGCGAGAAGCGGTAGCCGCGCGCGAGCACGATGTTGATCACCGCGAGGCAGGCGCGCCGCAGGCCGTACGGGTCCGCGGCGCCGGTCGGGCCCTTGCCGATGCCGATGATGCCGGTGATGGTGTCGAGCCGATCGGCAATGCCGACGATGGCGCCCGCGTCCCGCGTCGGCAGCGAGTCGCCCGCGCTGCGCGGCAGGTAGTGCTCGAAGATCGCCAGCGCGACCTCCGGGGTCTCGACGCCCTGCGAGTACTCGCGGCCCATCACGCCCTGGAGCTCCGGGAACTCGCCGACCATGCCGGTGACGAGGTCCGCCTTGCACAGGTAAGCGGCGCGCTCCACGGTCTTCTTCTCGGCGCCGAGCCCGAGCGAATCGGCGAGCCACGCGGCGAGCTCGCGGAAGCGCTCCATCTTCTCGTAGCTGGTGCCGAGCTTCTGCTGGAAGACGACGCGCTTGAGCTCGTCGACGCGCTCGGCGAGCGGGCGCTTCTTGTCCTCGGTGAAGAAGAAGCGCGCGTCCGAGAGCCGGGCTCGCAGCACGCGCTCGAAGCCGGCGCGCGCGACCGCCTTGTCCTTGATAGGCGTGCCGGAGACCGCGACGAAGGCCGGCAGCAGCTTCCCGTCGCCGTCGACGACCGAGAAGTACTTCTGGTGCCCCTTCGCCTCGCTGACGAGGACCTCCGGCGGAAGCTCGAGGAACTCCTTGTCGAAGGACCCGAGGACCGCGGTCGGGTGCTCGACGAGGAAGGTGACGGTCTCGAGCAGCGCGGGATCGTCGAGCACCTTGCCGCCGATGGCGGCGGCCTCGGCGGCGATGCCCTCCTTGATCATCGCCATCCGGCGCTCGTGGTCGGCGAAGACGTACGCCTCCTCGAGCTTGGCGAGGTACTCGGCCGGCGCGCCCAGCACGATGGGCGCCTTGGCGAGGAAGCGGTGGCCGCGCGTGGCGTCCGAGCTCTTCACATCGGCGAAGCGGAAATCGACCGTTTCGTCCCCGAAGAGCGCGGCGATCCACTGCACCGGGCGGGCGAAGGTCTCGTCCTCCCAGCCCCAGCGCATCGACTTGCGGAAGTGGATGCCCTCGACGATTGCGGCGAGCAGCTCCGGCAGCACCTCGCCGGCGGGCTTGCCCTTCTCGCTGCGGACGATGAAGACGTAGCGGCCGCGCGGGGTGTCTTTCTGCTGCAGCTCGTCGAGCCCGACCTTGTGCGCGGCCGCCCACTTCTCGGCGACCTGGGTCGGCTTGCCGTCCGCGCTGAAGGCGACCTTGACCGGCGGGCCGAGGATCTCCTCGCTCAGATCGCCCTGCCGCTCGGCGACGCCCTCGACCAGCAAGGCGAGGCGCCGGGGCGCGCCGTAGGTGTGGATCTCGCCGTGAGCCAGGCGCGCCGAGGCGGCCTTCGCGGTGAAGAGCTCCCTCATCTCCTGCAGCGCGGGCAGGACGAACGAAGCGGGCAGCTCCTCAGAGCCAATCTCCAAGAGCAGGTCCTTGGCCATCTTGAGTCCTCAGCGGGCGCCGGCCGGCAGCGCGGGCGTCCGCGAAATCGCGTAGGGGAACTGGAGAAACCGGCGACGGCGGCGTCTCAGGCGCTCGCGGCCTCGGCCTTGGGCGGCAGCTTCGTGCGGTCCTTGAGCAGCGGAAAGTCGAGCCGCTCTCGCAGCGCGAGCCACCCCTCGGCGCAGCCGCGCGCCAGGTCGCGCACCCGCTTGATGTAGCCGGCGCGCTCGGTGACGCTGATGGCGCGCCGCGCGTCGAGCAGGTTGAAGGAGTGCGAGCACTTCAACGCGTAGTCGTACGCGGGGATCGGCAGCTTCAGCTCGAGCAGCCGTTTGCACTCGGCCTCGTACTTGGAGAACAGGTCGAAGAGCAGGGCCTGATCGCTGGCGTTGAAGCTGTACTCCGACTGCTCCACCTCGTTCTGGTGGAAGACCTCGCCGTACTTGACGCCCTCGGTGAACTGGACGTCGAAGACGTTGTCCACGCCCTGCAGGAACATCGCGATGCGCTCGAGCCCGTAGGTCAGCTCAGCGCACACCGGCTTGCAGTCGATGCCGCCGGCCTGCTGGAAGTAGGTGAACTGGGTGATCTCCATCCCGTCGCACCAGACCTCCCAGCCCAGGCCCCAGGCGCCGAGCGTGGGCGACTCCCAGTCGTCCTCGACGAAGCGGATGTCGTGCTCGAGAGGTGAGATGCCGATGGCCTCGAGCGAGCCCAGGTAGATCTCCTGCACGTCCTTGGGCGACGGCTTGAGGATCACCTGCATCTGATGATGCTGGTAGAGCCGGTTGGGGTTCTCGCCGAAACGGCCGTCGGCGGGCCGGCGCGAGGGCTGGACGTAGGCGACGCGCCAGGGCTCGGGACCGAGCGCGCGGAGGAAGGTCTGCGGGTTCATCGTCCCCGCGCCCACCTCGATGTCATAGCCCTGGCCAATGAGGCAGCCGCGGCGGGCCCAGTAGTCCTGAAGCTTGAGGATCAGTTGTTGGAACGTGAGCGACATGGGCGCGCAAGCTAGCGATCTCCTTGAAGAAGGTCAACGCCGCTCGCGGCGAAGCGCTACCGGCGCGCGCCCTCCTCCGCCGGCCGGATCAGACCGCGCGCGAGGAGCTGAGAGCCGAGCGACAGGAAGTAGAGCATGCCCTTGGCGTCGCCGAAGCGAGCCGAGTAGGACGCGAGGTCGAAAGGCTCGTCCGGGGCAATTCCGAGGACGGACCCGAGCCCGCGGGCGACGCCGATGTCCTTGGCCGGAAAGGAGTCGAGCCGCCCCAAACCGCGCAGGAGCAGGAGGCCCGCGCTCCACGGGCCGATGCCGGGCAGATCGACGAGGCGGCGCATGGCCTCAGCAGTCGGGAGACGCTCGAGGTCCTCCTCGCGCAACTCGCCGTCGGCGATGAGGCGGGCGATTCCATGGAGAGCGCGGGCCTTGGCGGCGCTCAGCCCGGTGGCGCGCACCGACTCGACCCGAGCGTTGGCTATCTTTTCCGCGCTCGGAAAGGCGTAGAAGCGGCGGCCCTCGAGATCGCGAGGTGAGGAGAAGCGCTCGACCAACCTGCGCACCGCGGCGACGCCGGCATCCAGGCTCACCTGCTGGAAAGGGACGACGTTGGCGAAGGCTTCGAAGAGATCCGCGAAACGCGGGGGACGGAGGCCGCGGAGCGCCCGCACCGTCGGAGCCAGGCGGCGATCGACGCGCGGGAGCGTCGAGAGGACCGCGGGATCCACATCGAGCCCGAGCATCCTGCGCAGCGTCTGCTCGAGCTGGCGAGCGACTGCGATCGGAACGGACGGTCCGTGAAGCGTTACAACAAGCTTCGGTTCGTCAACCGTCCCGGCGTTCACCGTGCTGGCGAGCACCGGCCCGAAGGTCGTCTCGAACAGCCGCAAATGGCGGTCGTTCTCGAAGAGATCGACCAGGTTCGTCGGCCGACGTTGGAGGAGCCGGACAGTCGCCTCCAGTTGAAAGGGGCCGCGCGTCGGCAGCTCGCTCCGTCGCTCTCTTCCCATGACTGGCCTCCTGCGCGGCGTGCGCCTCTGCCTGCCGAAGCGCGGCCGGCGACTCACTCGTGATTGGACTCATCGCCGCTCCGAGCAAACGTTCGACACTCGCGGCCAATCGGCTCGCCGCCGCGGTTCGGCTCCCTCTGTTTGAGGACGCGCGGCGCAGGTCGCGCTCCCCCCTTTCCGCGAGACCGGGGCCTCGCCGGCCGGACGCTCGTTCTGCCCCAGAACGTAATGCCGTGCGCCCGTGCCAATGCGACTCAACCGGGCACCAGCGCCGCCCCCCGGAGGCAAACCCCGTTCTCTACGGCTGCTCGCGCGCGCCTGACGCGCCGAGTGGCGGCGATTCGTTCGCCTCCGCCGGCTCGTAGGGCTCGAGGTGGACGATGGCGTCGAGCACCTCGGGCCCGTCGCCGATGAGCCGGCGCTTGACCTCTTCCGAGATGCTGTGGCCCTCGCGCACGCTCATCTCAGGATCGACCTGGATGTGCAGGTCGATGTGGAGCCCCGAGCCGACGTAGCGGGTGCGGACGGCGTGGACGAGGCGAACGCCCGGGGTGGCGAGGGCGATGGACGAGATCTCCGCGCGCACCGGCGCGGGCGCGCCGCCGTCGATGAGCTGTCCGAGCGCAGGCGCGGTGATCTTCCAGGCAGCGTGGACGATGAAGCCGGCGACCAGCACCGCGCCGATGTGATCGACGATAGCGAGCGCCGGCCAGAGCGCGGCGACGCCGACCGCGACCGCGGCTGGCAGCGAGCTCAGCGCGTCGGAGCGGTGATGCCAGGCGTTGGCGATCACCGCCTGCGACTTGGCCTTGCGGCCTACGCCTACCGTCCAGCGATACAGCCACTCCTTGGAGACGATGGAGAGCAGCGCCGCGGCGAGGGCGATCATCCCCGGGGCCTCGGCGTGAGGCTCGTCGATGGTGGCGATGCCCTGGTAGCCGATACCGACGCCCGCCGCGCCGAGCGCGACTCCGATGATCGCGGCGACCATCGTCTCGATGCGCCCGTGGCCGTGCGGGTGCTCTTCGTCCGCGGGTGCAGACCAGAAGCGCATGCCGATGAGCACAGCCACGTCGGTGGCGAGGTCGGAGAAGCTGTGAACCGCGTCGGCGACGACCGCCTGGCTGTTGCCGACGATGCCGGCAACCAGCTTCAGGCCCGCCAGCACAACGTTCAGCAGCATGCCCACCACGGTGACGCGGCGGATCTCGTCTCCCCTGCTCCGGCAATGGGTTTCGTTGGAGCTCATGGGTCACTCCGCTCTCGAGCTCGATGGCTCGAGCAACCGAGGTCCCACAGCGCCCCCATGGCCTGCTGCCCGAATCCGGGCCCGACCGCGCCCCTGCACTGGGGCCGTCTGTTCCGACCAGACGCTACGGGCGCACAGCTCGAGCAGTCAAGCCTGGCCCAGGAGTCGCGCCTCCTGGCTCGAACAGTCTCGAAAGGCCCACACGCCGGCGGATGAGGGACGAAGGCACTCCCGGCGCCACCGCGTTCGCCCCGGGCCGCCCCTCCCAACTCAAAACTCACAACTCACAACTATACCATTAGAACTATCTTCCCGTGCGACTCGTTCCTCTGGTTCAAGTCGAGCGCCCGCCTGGCCTGATCGAGGCGCATCACCTTGACGATGTGCGGCTTGACGATCCCGCGGGCGACGAGGTCGGCGATCTCCGCGAGATCCTCGGTGTCGTACTCCATCGCGAACTCGACGCCGCGCACGCCGGCCCTCCTGGCGGCCGACTCGTTGAGCTCGCCGATAAGGTTGATGAGCATGCCCCCGCGCTTGAGCGTGGGCCACGAGCGCGCCTGCACGTCGCCGCCTATTGGGTCGAGGACCACGTCGACGTCTCGGACGAGCTGCTCGAAGCGCTCGCGGTGGTAGTCGATGATCTGGTCTACGCCCACGTCGGTCAGGAACTCGAAGCTCTCCGGCCCTGCGGTGGCGATGACCTCGGCACCCCTCCACTTGGCGAACTGCACGGCGAAGGAGCCCACCCCGCCGCTCGCGCCGTGGATGAGGAAGCGCATCCCGGGGCGCGGCTCGGCGGTGTCGATGATTGCCTGCCAAGCGGTCAGGCCCGCCATCGGGATGCTCGCGGCCGCCTCGAAGCTTATCGACCGAGGCTTGCGGACCAGGTCCTCAAGGGGCACGAGCGCGTACTCGACGAAGCTGCCCCAGACCTCGCCGAAGACCTCTTCGCCCTCGCGAAAGCTGGTGTCCGAGCCAGGGCCGATCTTTTCGATAACGCCCGCGAAGTCCTGGCCGAGCGTAATGGGCAGCCTGTCGGCGCCCGCGGGGGTGTAGATGCGCTCGCGCACCATCCAGTCGACCGGGTTCACGGCGGCGGCCCGGATGCGCACGAGCGCCTTGCCCTTTTCGATCTTCGGGATGGGGATGTCGTCGAGCTCGACCTTGTCGGGGCCGCCGAAGCTGTGGACGCGGATAGCTCTCATGCCGGTCTCCTGCGCACACGATTGGAGCGCGCGGCATTCAATCTGAGCACTGCGGGCAGACCCCGGCCGGAGGTGCGAGCGAGCGGGGCGCGATCAAAGCGCGTTGCCTTGGGACGGCCGCCGGGGAAGAGGGCTCTCGGACGCCTCTGGTGCGTTTACGAGCCACTCGCTGTGCTTGCGACAAACATCTCGCTCGGGGCAGTGACGAAGAGTCGGTGTAACGTGAGCCGCACCATGTCACGACCGCTGAAGCTTGCTGTCGGCTGCCACCTCGCCGTCGCCCTGGGCGCCGCCGCGATGGGGCTCGTCTACCTGTTTTCGCCCCGCTTCATGCCCTACCACGCGCAGGTCGTCGGCGCCGATTGGGAGGCGGTCCCCACGGGCTTCCAGCGGTTGATCCTCGCCTTCCAGCGCGGCAGCGGCGTGGCGGTCCTCGCGTGCGCGCTCGCCCTCTCCGTGCTCGCGCTCGTCCCGCTGCGTCGCGGCGAGCTGTGGGCTATGAGAGCTATCCCGGCGGTCGGCTTCGCCGGCCTGGTGCCGCTCGCCGTCATCGTCGGCCGGCTCGGAGCCGAAACGGGCGCTGCTGTCCCGCTCCTGCCGCTGCTGGCCGCCATCGCGCTGCTCGCGGTCGGATGGATCGCCTCGGAGCTCGGCGCCTCGCGGGCGAGAAAGTGAGCGGCTCGCGACCGAGCAGCCTGGTGGCCCGACCGCCGCAGCTCGAAAGCCCACGAGCCCCGAGGCAAAGCGGGCGCGCGTTGCGTCCTCGACGGCGAAATCCCGGCAATGGCCCGCGGGTTCTGGCCCGAGGAGCGCCAGCGGCGGATGAACCCCGCGCCTGCGGCGGCGACGACGTGACCACCACGAGCCAGCTAGCTTCCCTCTCCCCCGAGCGCAAGGCGCGACGCTCGCGCCCCGAGCCCGTCGTGCTCTCGCGCGACGAGGCGCGCACCTACCTGCTCGGCCAGCTCGCGCTGAACCGACCGCAGCCGAAGAAGGGCGCCGCGGGCGTTCGCGCCCTGCTCGCCCACCTGCGCTGCATCCAGCTCGACCCGCTCGACACCGTCGGCACGAACGCCGACCTGGTCGCCCTCGCGCGCGTGGACGGGCTCGCGAAGGGCGAGGTCTACCGCCACCTGCTGCCGGGGCACGCGTTCGAGCACTTCGCCAAGGAGCGCTGCCTGCTGCCGGCGAGCGCCTTCCCCCTACTACCGGCGCCAGGCAGCCGAGACACCGTGGTGGCGCCTTGGCGATCGGCTCGAGCGACTGCCGCCGCGGGTGCTCGAGCGCGTGCTCGAAGAGGTCGCCGCCTGCGGACCGGTCAGCGCGGCGGCGCTCGCCGATCACGGGCGGGTCGAGCCTCTCGACTGGGACGGCTGGAAGGGCACGCCGAAGGCGACCTCGATGGCGCTCGAGGTGCTCTGGACCCGCTGCCAGGTGGTCGTCTGCGGCCGCGATCCGAAGCGCTACGACGTCCCGGCCCGCGCGCTGCCCGACTGGGCGGACGTGGAGCCGGAGACCGACTTCGCGCGCTGGGCGCTGCTCGAGCGGGTCGAGGCCGCGGGGCTGCTCTGCCGCGCGGGAGGCCCGCTCTGGTCGATGCTGCACGCGGTGCGCACCTCCCGATCTGCCCGACCGCCTGATCGAAGAGGGCGCGCTCGAAGAGGTCGTGCTCGAAGGCTCGGCGCGCCGCTACCTCGCCCCCGCCGCCTTCCGCGAGCGCCGATTCCCGCGGCCGGACGCGCGAATGCGCCTACTCGGCCCGCTCGACCCGCTCCTCTGGGACAGAAAGCTCGTCGCCGAGGTCTTCGGCTTCGACTACGTGTGGGAGGTCTACAAGCCCGCGTCACAGCGGCGCTGGGGTTGGTACGTCGTGCCGCTGCTGCATCGAGGCCGCTTCGCCGGCCGGCTCGAGGGACGGCTCGCCGAAGGCGCCCTCCGCATTGATCGAATATGGCAAGAGCCCGGAGTCGAGCTGGACGAAGAGGCGCTCGACGCAGCGCTCTCGCGGCACGCGCGCGCCTGCGGCGTCGAGCGTTTCGTCAAGCCGGCGCTCTGAGGCTCGGCTCCGGCAGGCAGCCATTCGCCGCCCGCGAAGGCCGTCGCTCGGTCCATCCGCGCGGGCGTCGAGGGGCCAGGCGCACCGCGCGCCCGGGCGAAGTCGGCCGCTGGTCGGGCGGTCGAGAAGGCTACTCGGCACCCGCCGTCGGCAAGCGGTCGGGCCGGGGTCAGGGGCGGCGTCTGTCCGAGCAGGCCAGGGCTTGCCCTCCCTTTCGCCGCAACGCGTAAAGAGTTGTCGACCAGAAAACGCTATCCTCCAGCCGACCCCTGCGTCGGAGTCCGCCCATGCCCAACGTCGATCTCGCCCGAAAAGACGACATCAGCAGCTTCCGGAAGCTGGCCATCGGCACCTGGCATGCGCCGGGTGACCCGTCGGTCTACGGCACACTGGAGCTGCGGATGGACGAGGCGATGCGCTACATCGCCGAGCTGCGCGAGCGCACCGGCCGGCGCATCACCGTCTCGCACTTGATGGCCAAGGCGGTCGCCATGGTGCTGCGCGAGTGCCCGGACGCCAACGCGATCCTGCGCTTCAACCGCATCTACCTGCGCAAGCGCATCGGGGTCTTCTTCCAGGTGGCGATGACCGACCAGGGCGCCGACAAGGTTGACCTGTCGGGCGCGACGCTCTTCGACCTCGAGAAGAAGTCGCTGGTGGATATCTGCGACGAGTTCGAAGCCAAGGTCGCCAAGGTGCGCGCCCGCCAGGACGAGTCGCTCGAGAAGACGCGGGCGACCTTCCTGAAGGTGCCCTACCTGGCGCTCAACCTGGTGCTGAAGCTGCTCTCGATGCTGCTCTACACCTTCAACTTCGACCTGCGCCGGTTCGGGGCGCCGAAGGACGCCTTCGGCAGCGCGATGATCACCAACATCGGCTCACTCGGCCTCGATCAGGCGTACGTGCCGCTGGTGCCCTACTCGCGCGTGCCGCTGCTCATCGCCACCGGAGCGGTGCGCGAGCGGCCCGTCGCCGAGAACGGCAAGGTGGTCATCCGGCAGATGATGTCGGTCAACGTCACCTTCGATCACCGGCTCATCGATGGGTTCCACGCCGCGGTGATGTCGCGGGTGCTGCGCGAGTGGATGGAGCATCCGTACGAGCACTTCGACAAGCTCGACGAGATCGACCGCAGCGGCATCGAGAGCAAGGCCGCGTAGGAACCAATGGGGAGTGGCTCCCACCCATGCACCTTGCCGCAGATAGTGCTCGACGCGCCCGAAGAGCTCGAGTCCCTGGCTGCTCGGCTTCGCGAGTTTGTGGCGGCGGTCAAGCTGCAGTTGAGCAGGCAGCGTGCCGGGCGCATCGGCTACGCAGCGTTCGAGCGGGAGTAGGAACGCCAGAGCGCCGCTGTCGAGCGAGAAGTGCACCGGAGCCGATCACCGAGTTCATGTCGCGCCGCCGCGTCAAGGCCGAGCCTCAGATGACGGAATAGCGGACGACACGAAACCGAAGTGCGAATCCCATCCACGGCCGGGCTCCCACGAGGAGCCCGGCCGCGCGCTTCTTTGGCGCCGGGTCCGCACAGGTCGAATGCCGCAGTAGCGCGCCGGGGAATCGGCCTGACGACCGGTCGAGAGCACCGGCTGGGCGCATGCGCGGCCAGCGCGCCTACCTGCGCGCCGGGGCCGGACGCAGGCCGAGGAACCGCTCGAGCTGCAAGCAGCTCATGTAGCCCTCCTCAATGAAGACCTTCCGCCCGTTGCGGAAGCCGACGATGGTCGGGAAGGCCAAATCGTCGGCCGACTCGGCCTCGACGAGCTCGAGGCTCCTGTGCTTGTCGTCGTCGTACTCGACCACTTCGAACGGGATTCCGTGCTTCTTCTCCAGCCTCTCCAGCTCCGGCTCGAGCATCTGGCAGAATCCGCACCACGTCGCGCTGACCACGACGAGGCGATCCGCCTTCGCCTTGGCGGCGACCGGCTTCTCTTGCGCCGGTCTCTTTCTTTCGGCCTTCTTCAGCTTCAGCTCAGGCAACGGGTCGCGGCCGCGCGAGGTCGCGCTGACGATGACAGAGCTGCCGGCTCCGCGCTTGGCGGGCCTCTTCGACACGGGCTTCTTTCGGGACGGCATCGAGTCCTCCTCGAGCAGGTGTGGGCGCCCCCGGCGGCGGAGCGGGCGCTCCGCCGCTCGGGTAGCCACACCATCGTGGGCGCGGGCACGGACACCGCCTACGCGCCGACTTGCTCCAGACCAACAGCTCGCCCCGCTTCCTCGACCGGGCGCGCGAGCCCCGACTAAGCCCTCTCCCCGCGGAGCGGGAGAGGGGACTGCTCGCACGCGGTGCCTTCAGGGCAATCCGCTGTTCGTTCAACGCCACAGCCGGCCAAGAGGCCGGTAGCAAGCTCCTAACTAACAGCTCCCCCTGTTAGTTCAAGGCCACGCCAACGGGCCGGTCTCTCGCTCGGGATGACCGAAGGGGCTCATCGCGCCGCGGTCACTACGGGGCCGCCTCTCCGCGCAGGATGACGCCGTCGTCGCCGACCGCCCACGTCGAGTCGCCGATTCCCCACACGTCCCAGAGCGAGACCGTGACGCCGCTCGTCTCGGGCGCCCAGATCTCGCCGTTCCAGTGGAGGATCGTCCCTGCCTTGCCGACGGCCCAGACGTCGTCTGACGACCGGCCCCAGACCGCGTGCAGAGTCTCGGTCGTCCCGCTTTCCTGCGTGCTCCAGGCCGATCCGTTCCAGTGCAGGATGGTGCCGTTGGCGCCGACCGCCCAGACCTCGCCCGCCGACGCTCCCCAGACATCGAAGAGGTCCGCGGTCGTCAACTCGGTCACCGCCTCGAACGAGGCCCCCTGCCAGCGCAGGATCGTTCCGCCGCGGCCAACCGCCCAGACATCGGCCGGGCTCGAGCCCCAGACGCTCCAAAGCCAGGTGCTGACCCCGGTCGTCACCTTGGCCCAGGCGTTGCCATCGAAGTGGATCGCTTCGCCGTTCTGGCCGACTGCCCAGACATCGTCGGCGCCGGAGCCCCACAGGCCGTAGAGGCTCGAGCCGGCCGGGTTGTCAGCCGATTGCCAGTCGGTGCCGTCGTAGCGCAGCAGCGAGCCGCTGAAGCCCGTCACCCAGATCTCGTCTGCGGAGGCACCCCAGACGTTGAGCAACATGCTCGTCGTCGGCGAGGAGGCCGAGGTCCACGTTGCGCCGTCCCAGTGAAGGATGGTTCCCTTGCCGACCGCCCACAGGTCGTCGGCGGAGCTACCCCACACCTCCATCAGCCATTCGGCAGTCCCACTCGCGACCGGCTCCCAGATCGTGGGCAAAGATTCTCCTGCGTCGGCAAGCCCTGCGTCCAGCAGGTCGCCGGCGTCCGGTTCCGTTCCGGCATCGGTAGCATCGCCCGCGTCTTCTTGGACTGAAGCGTCTTCTTGGACCGAGGCGTCCTCTTGGACTGAAGCGTCTTCCTGGACCGCCGCGTCAACGACCACACCGGCGTCCTGAACAGTCGGATCGACCGGTTCGGGATCCTTGCCGCACGAGATCGCTGCCACGGTCAAGGCCACCAGGGACAGGGCCACCAGCGAACGACGCATCGAAGACCTCCGCTGACCATCGGGTTGAAGAACAAGCGTGCTACCGGACACTCGGGGCCAGGGTCAAGCGAGCGCCGAAAAACGCGATCTCGCAGGCCTCGACCTCCCGGCTCTCAACTTGATCCGAACCTTCCTGCCAGGGCGCGCATCCGACAAAATGGCCGCTGCCGGAGCTGCCGCCGGCGCGACATCCCGACACACCAACTGCCTGGAGTGCCGATGGACCTCGCTACCCGCTATCTCGGCCTTCCCCTGTCGAACCCGCTCGTAGTCGCCTCGTCCGGACTGACCAGCAGCAAAGAGGGCGTCGTCCGCTGCACGGAGGCCGGTGCGGGTGCCGTCGTCCTCAAGTCGCTCTTCGAGGAGCAGGTGCTCTCCGAAACCGACCAACTCGTCGGGAGCGACGGGCACTTCGTCCACCCGGAGGCCGCCGACTATCTGAAGCGGCATGGCCAGGAGCACTCGGTCGAAAAGGCGCTCGAGCTTATCCGCGAGGCGAAGGCGGCCGTGTCCATCCCGGTCATCGCCAGCCTGCACTGCACGAGCGCGGGCACCTGGCTCGACTTCGCGCAGCGCATGGAGAAGGCCGGCGCCGACGCGCTGGAGCTGAACGTCCACGTCCTCACGTCGGACACCCGGCTTTCGGGCGCGGAGATGGAGCAGCTCCACTTCGACATCGCCACCGAGGTGCGAAAGGCGGTCCGCATCCCCGTGGCCTTGAAGCTCGGCTCCCAGCACTCCGGCCTGGCGAACCTGCTGTCACGCCTGAGCCGCACCGGGATTCAGGGGCTGACCCTCTTCAACCGCTCCCTCTCCCTGGACTTCGACATCGAGACGCTGGAGCTGACCGCCAGCAAACGGCTCTCGAGCCCCGAGGAGCATGGGCTCACCTTGCGCTGGATCTCCATCGCCTCGGGCTTGGCGGGCTGCGACCTCGCGGCCTCGACCGGCGTGCACGACGGCAAGACCGCCATCAAGATGCTGCTCGCGGGCGCGACGACGGTCCAGCTCGCCTCGGCGCTCTACCTCAACGGCCCCGAGTTGCTTCAGGTGATGCTCGCCGACATCAAGGCCTGGATGGAGCGGCACGGCTTCGAGCGCCTGAGCGATTTCCGCGGCAAGCTGCGGCAGGCGGCCAGCTCGAACCCGGCCGCCTACGAACGGGGTCAGTTCCTGCGGCTCTCGGAGAGCACCCGGTAGGCCACGCTGCCAGCGAAGGCGCGGGCGTCCTCGCCGCTCGTGGGCGGACCGCGCCTCACTCGGCAATCGGCGGGCGCGGTCACACACGTCCCGAACCGACGGGCGACTCGGCCAGCGGGGTGCGAACATCGACGGCAGCCCTACTCCAGCGGGAAGACGACCTTCGTCTCGAGCTTTCCTGGCTCCACCGTCGTCGGGTCGTTCAGGTAGAGCTCGTACGCGACGCCCTTCGCCTTGCGGCCGTTGGCGGCGATGAACTCGGTGAGCGCCTCGTAGACGGCTCTCAATTGATCGTAGGGACCGACGTGGAGGCAGGTCGCCGCGTCGCCGCCCGGGATGAAGCCAGGCTTGATCTCGCCCGCTCCCGCGATCTTGCGCGCGACCGGGAAGCCTGCTTCTATCTCCAGGTTCGCCATGTCCATGTTGTGGTAGGCGACGAACGGCGCTCCTGCCGGGGCCTCGCCAATCATTCCGAGATGCCCGATGACGGCCGCGAAGGCTCGGGCGAGGAACTGCGGCAACTGCTGTACCGAGACGCGCGTCTGCATGACGAGAGTCGGCTTAGCCTCGCGCCTCTCGATCTGGCATTGGTAGTTCATTTCGATGCCCTCCACTTCGTGGTTTGTCAGGATTGAGGGCGGCTCGACAGCGCACCTGAGCGCCCAAGGCGATCGAGGAGAACGCCGCCTTTCGCGAGCGCCGATTCAGGCCCGCCTCGGCTCCTCGATGTCCCGAGCAGTTGTCTTTCTGCAGCAGACCTCTCGCATTCGCCCTCAACAACCAGCTACCTACCGTTGGCCGCGGACTCGTGGAGCCGCAAGACCTTGGCGGCGTTTCGGTGCGTGACCTTCTCGATGCTCTCGGCCGGATGGCCTGCCCGCCACAGGAAGCGGGCGACGCGCGCCACGGTGAGAGGATCCGAGGGTGCATGGCTCAGGTCGCTGTTGACGAGGAGCCGTTCGGGGCCACGCTCGAAGACGAGCTGGGAGAGCGACTCGTAGGTCAGCTTGCCAGGCTGCACGGTCAAACCGATCCAGACGCCGATGCGCTCGGCCTCGGCGACGAGATCCGGCGTGAGGTGGTCGAGGACGACTCTCGAAGGATCGATGCCCTCGGCCTCGATCAACCGGATGGTGGCTGCGAGCGCCTCGGCCTTGTTCTTTCGCGGCGTGTGGACGATAGCGCGCACCCCGGCCGCCTGGGCAAGGCGAAGCTGCGCGGCGAGCACCTCTCGCTCCCGCTCGGACCCGGTCTCGAGCCCGACCTCGCCGACCGCCACCGCCGCCCGACTGTTGAGCAACGCCTCGACCCGGGCGAGCACGAGATCGAGGCCCGAATCGGGAATGCAGCGGGGGTGGACTCCGACCGCAAGCCGCATCGCCAGGCCCAGCTCGGCGAGCCGCGCCCTCTCCACCTCATCGAGCCAGCGGAAGTGGTCGAGCAAGGTCGCAGGCCCCGAGGGCGTGACTGGCAGGAAGGCACAGACCGCGACCGCCTCGATGCCGGCGATGGCCATCGCCTCGAGGTCTTCGGGACCGCGCAGGAAGGTGTGGGTGTGCGAATCGATAAGCAGCATTCGGCGCTCCAGTCGTGGGAGGGCGCGGGCATCATAGACGCCGCCCCCGGCGCACCTCCACGCCGTCACTCGCCTCGAATGCCCGAGAGTCTTGCTGACAGCGCGCGCCTGCCTTGCGCGAGACCGCTGGCTCCCCGAGTGCAGTCGCGAAGCTGGTGTTGGAATCGCGACCAGCAGGGAGCGGGGTTCGCAGTCGAAGGCTTCCACCACGCGGGCTGTCGACGTTTGCGGAGAGATCGCTCGTGGCGGGGCTCCGGGATCGAGGCGCTCACTCGCAGACCGACGCGCGCGCGCCTGGGGCGCGGAGCTTTGCATCCATATGCCCGCACAAACTTGCAGAAGGCGAACGCACTACCCCTACCGCCCGGCCAGAAACCGGATGCCAAACGGTCAGGCGGACAAGCTGACTACCGTTCGTTCGCGGCGCGAAAACCACGGAGGGCTGCTCCGCGGCGCACCAATACCTCGGACCGCCGCCTCGGACAGACCACTGTCGCTCGCCAAGCCAGTCCTCCGGGCGCTCGACCAAGCAATGAAAACCGGGACCGTGGTAGGTTGCGCGCCCGTAGTCGGCTTTGGCGCGGAGGAATGCAAACATGAAGAACCTGCTGCGAGTTGGATTGATTTTCGTTTTCGTGCTCACGGCCTATGGCTGTGGCGTCGAGGAGACGGATGAGCCTGCTGACGCGGGCGTGAAGGCGGACGCCGGCAAGAAGGACTCCGGGACCGTCTGCCAGACCGAGATGTGCAACGGCGAATGCTGCCAGCCCGGAATGGTCTGCGACCCCGTCCTGCAGATGTGCAATTACCCGAGCATGTGTACTCCGCAGTGCACGGGCAGGTACTGCGGTGATCCCGACACCTGTGGCGGCAGGTGCACCGGCTGCCCTGGCGGTCAGACCTGCGACACGGCGACCTGGCAGTGCAAGCCGGCCACTTGCACCCCGAACTGCGCCGGTAAGACCTGCGGCCAGAGCGACGGTTGCGGCGGCAAGTGCACCGACTGCCCGAGCGGCCAGACCTGCAACCAGACGACCTGGCAGTGCCAGAGCGGCACCTGCACCCCGAACTGCGCGGGCAAGACCTGTGGCCAGGACGACGGCTGCGGCGGCAAGTGCGTGAGCTGCCCGAGCGGTCAGACCTGCAACCAGACGAGCTGGCAGTGCGAGGGCGGCGCCTGCGCGCCGAACTGCAACGGCAAAGCGTGCGGCGCGGACGACGACTGCGGCGACCCGTGCGTCGGAGGCTGCCCAGGCGGTCAGACCTGCAACCAGACGACCTTCGTGTGCGAGGGCGGTTCGAGCAACTGCACGATGGATTCGAGCCTCGGCTCGCTGACCATCACCGATGACGCCTACTACGCGTTCGAAGATGGGAGCACGGAGATCGGCGCCATCCAGGTTCAGACCCTGCTCAACGAGGATGAAGCGCCTGACGCGCTCGACATCACCCTTTACAGTGGCTATGGCATCTTCGCCTCGGGCATCGCCCCAGGGACCTACCCGCTGACCGGCGACGAGCTGAACTACGCGACCTGCGGCATCTGCATCCTGGGCTTCAGCGACATCGGCGAAGACGGCTACGCGACCGACCTGTACTTCCAGACTGGCGGAACCGTCACCATCAGCTCGGTGAGCGGTCAGTTCCAGGCCACCTTGAGCAACGTGACGTTCCAGTCCGTGATCATCGACGCCTCGACCCTCGAGTCGAGCCCGGCCGGCGACGGCTGCACCACCTCCATCAGCAGCGCCACGGTCAACAGCACGATGATCGAGACGACTGAGTAGCGAGCGCCTAAGATCGCTGGGAAGGACGAGCCCCGGCCGGGAAACCGGTCGGGGCTTTCTGTTCTCGGGCCCAGAGCGCTGGCCCCGGCGAGCGCCGACGGCGGATCGAACCGGCGAGCGACGACATGCCTGACAGGCGGCGAAGCACGCTCCGAGAGAATGGGGGGCAGAAATCGCGAGAGGCCGGATCCCAAGAGACCCGGCCTCAAAATCTGCGCGCCTGGCAGGAGTCGAACCTGCGGCCTTCGGATTCGAAGTCCGACGCTCTATCCAATTGAGCTACAGGCGCATGCGAGAAGGCTCGGAAGTCTCGCGGCCATCCGAGCCTTTTCGAGGGTGAGTGAAGGGGATCGAACCCTCAACCCCAGGAGCCACAGTCCTGTGCTCTGCCGATTGAGCTACACTCACCGCAACTTCTGTCCTGCAAGCCTTGCCTTTCGCCTCACCTCTTCGCTTCGGCGCCGCAAGGCGCGCTCTCTATACTCGAACAGCCCTCGGAGCGCGAGGACTTTTTCGTCGCGCCAGGAGGGACTCGAACCCCCTACCTACGGCTTAGAAGGCCGTTGCTCTATCCCGGTGAGCTACTGGCGCTGGGTCGTACTGTCGGGGCGAGAGGATTTGAACCTCCGACCACCTGCGCCCAAGGCAAAAATAGTGGGCATTTCAGGCTATCTCGCACCGTATCAGAGCGTGTCACTTTCCTTTGCGTTGTCGCCGAGTTAGCCGCCGTCCTATGCTTCAGTTTGTCTCAGGCTGTTTCCGCCTAACTCAAGCTCGTTGCTACCTCAGTTGCTACCTCAGCGAGGAATCCCATGGCCCGAAAGATGGCATTCATAACCCGATCCCTGCTGGCACTCAAGCCGGGAGCGGAAGTTTACGAGGTGCGAGAAGCAGGAGGCGAGGACAGCCGAGGCTCGGGACTGCGCCTGCGGGTGCATCCCTCGGGAACCAAGACCTTTCGCTGGCCGTGCCGCTCGCTCAATCGCGTCTTCACGCTCGGCACCTTCGGCGATGGTTCCCAGGGAACGATCACTCTCGCCGAAGCCCATCGGCGACTTGACCAGTACCGGGCTCGCGTTAAGGCGGGCATAGACCCCGAGGGCTTCGAGGGCGAGGAGCGCCCGCGGACCATCAAGCAGCTGTGCGCGCTGTTCTACGAGGAAGAAATCGCCAAGCACCGCAAGCGTCCCGAGGACGCAAAGTGGGTGCTCGACAATCAGATCGTCCCGGTCCTCGGCAACGTGCCGCTTGCTGCGCTCGACACCATGGCCTGTCGGCGACTGGTGACGAAAATCAGGGACCGGGGACAACAC